>DASVFB010000169.1:0-2070 GCA_036380275.1 Gaiellaceae bacterium
CACCATCCCGAGCCCGATCAGCGCACCTGCGAAGACGCCTCCGAACGAGTCGAGCGCGCGTACGCTGCGGGTTCGCTGCCGGCTACGAATCACGCCGCCGATCGTGCTTCCGAGCACCTCGAAGGCAACCGCCAGCGTGACCGCTGCGATGAGCGCCACGACCGGCGCGTAGTGCGAGCTGGAGCCGTTCGCCAACACGAGCGGCGCGAGCCGCCCGCCGAGGAACGCCCCCGCGATCAGCCCTGCGAGCGAAAGGCCGCTCCAGACGAGCCCCTGCACGGCTCCGCCGAGCGCTGCGAGCAGCACCAGGCCGAGCGCCACCCAGTCGATGACGGTCACGGCCGGGTTAGGCTAGTTGCAGTGGACGGCGCAGAGCTGCAGGCGTTCATCGACCGCTACAACGCTGCCTGGAACGACCACGACATCGACGCCATCGTGTCGATGCACACGGACGACTCGGTTTTCGAGAACCACGTGACCGGCGACGTCAACGTCGGGCGGGAGGCGATCGGGCGCGCGATCGGCGGCATCTTCTCCGTGTTCCCGGATCTCTCGTTCGAGACGCGCCGCGCGTACATCCGCGACGACCTGGTCGTGCAGGAGTGGACGGCACGCGGCACGCACGAGGGCACGATGACGCGCTCCGGGATCGAGGTCCAGCCGACGGGCCGGAAGGTCGAGTACAAGGGCATGGACGTGATCCCGATCCGCGACGGCCTCGTCGCGCGCAAGGACGTCTACTCGGACTCGGTGACCCTGCTGCGGCAGCTCGGCCTGACCGGTATCTAGGAGGGCTTGGCGAAACCTCGTTCGTCGTCGGGGTGCGATGGGCGTTCCGAGGCAAGGACGCAGGGAGTTCCGGTAGCCGGGGCTACCGGTGCGACTGAGGACGCAGCCTCGGGGCGGGCAGCGCAGCCCGGCGGCACAGGCTAGGTTCCGCCGAGCCCTCCTCGGCTAGACTTCCCCGTCCCCGGGGGCGTAGTTCAGTTGGTTAGAACGCCGGCCTGTCACGCCGGAGGTCGCGGGTTCGAGTCCCGTCGCTCCCGTCTTCGCCTGGCGTCAGCCGCGCGCGCCGCTCGCGGCGTCTTCCATCTTCTCGAGCGCCTGGTCGATCGTGAAGCTCGCCGCCTTCTGACGGGGCGGGAAGTCCTCGAAGGTGGCAAGGAAGTCGGCCACGATCGCCTGGGCCGCGAGGATCATGTACACCTTCGAGAGGTACCAGTCCCAGTACGTGTTCGAGGTCGTGTCGGCGCGCTCGAAAGGATCGGTGCGGAGGTTGAAGAGCTTCGGCACGCGTAGCGTGGTGAACGGCTCGGCCCACAACTCGAGCGTTCCCCGCGCACGCTGCTCCATGAAGACCAGCTTCCAGTTGTCGTAGCGCAGCGCGACGAGATCGCCGTCGTCCGAGAAGTAGATGAACCCCTTGCGCGGGCTCTCGTCCTCTTCCCCGGTCAGGTAGGGCAGCAGGTTGTAGCCGTCGATGTGCACCTTGAACGTCTTTCCCGCCGCCTCGTGGCCCGTCTTCAGCTTGTCGACGATGTCGGGCTCACCGGCGGCAGCGAGGAACGTGGGCAGCCAGTCGTGGAGCTGCACGATCTCGTTCGAGACCGTCCCGCCCGCGATCCTTTCCGGCCAACGCACCAGCATCGGGACGCGGAACGCGCCCTCCCAGTTCGTGTTCTTCTCGCTGCGGAACGGCGTCATTGCGCCGTCCGGCCACGTGTTCATGTGCGGGCCGTTGTCGGTGCCGTACAGCACGATCGTGTCCTCGGCGATCTCGAGCTTGTCGAGCAGGTCGAGGAGCTGGCCCACGTTCTTGTCGTGGTCGATCATCGTGTCGTGGTACGGGGACTGCCAGCGTCCAGCCTGTCCGAGGCTCCGGCGCTTCGTGTGTGTCCGGAGGTGCATGTGCGTGAAGTTCACCCAGCAGAAGAACGGCTTGCGCCGCCGGTGCTGGCGCTCGATGTAGTCGCATGCGGCCGTCGCGAACTCGTCGTCACACGTCTCCATGCGCTTTCTCGTCAGCGGTCCCGTGTCCTGGATTCGCTGCTTCCCGACGCGGCCCCAGCG
>DASVFB010000170.1:0-8234 GCA_036380275.1 Gaiellaceae bacterium
CCGCCGTTCTGGTACATGAACGCGAGGATCCGCGCGAGGTCGATGCTCAGGCAGATCGGCGGCTGCCCTGCGGCCTTGAGCGCGTTGCCGGCGGACTGGATCTGCGCCCAGGTCGTCGGCGCCGAGACGTTCGCCTTCGCGAGCATCGTCGTATTGACCTGCATCGCAAGAGGCGACCAGTCCTTCGGCAGCCCGTAGAGCTTGCCCTTGTACCTGAAGGCGTTGATCATCGACTTGTAGAACCTCTTCGTGTTCATGTGGGCGGCCTTCACGTAGCTGTCGATCGGCTGGAGCACGCCTTGCGACACCCAGTCGGGAAAGACGCTCGAGTCGACGTAGAAGATGTCCGGCGGCTTGCGCGCCGCGAAGCGGGCGAGCATGCCCTCCGGATACGGGTCGAGGTTGATCTCCTTGACGTTGATCGACGGATTCGCTCTGCCGAACGCTGCGAGCGTCGCCCGAAGCGAGGCCAGCTCGACCGGCGACGAGCTCCAATGCGCGATGGTGATCGTCGTCTTCTTTTGAGCGCTCGGCGTCGCAACGCTTCCTGTCTTTGCCGACGAGCCTCCCGCGGTGACCCCGGCGACGAGAACGACGAGCGCGATGATCGTACGGAACGAGACCTTTACATCTCTCACAGCCCCTCCTTGATTTCGGCGTACTCCTCGGATCCAGCGCCCATCGGTGGCGCTGGATCGCTATAGGCCTTCTGGGGAAGATGCCCGGGGGGAGGGATTTGAATCTCGCGAGACCCCAGACGTCTCCGGCTTATGCTCGTCTCCATGGAGCGCCCGCTCGACCCCGCCCGGCTCGGCGATTACATCGACCGGCTCTACCGGGCGGCCTGGGCACTCTCCGGCTCTCGTGAGGACGCAGAGGATCTCGTCCAGGAGACCTACGCGCGCCTGCTCGCCCGCCCGCGCCTGCTCCGGAAGGAAGACGACCTCGGTTATCTCCTGCGTGCGTTGCGCAACACCTTCCTGAACCAGAAGCGGGCCGAGAGCCGCCGACTCCGTCCCGGCCCGCTACCCGACCAGCTCGACCTCGTCGCCGACCCGCGGGCGCTCCAGCCGGAGTCCGCGCTCGAGGCAAGCGAGATCTACGCGGCGGTCGCCGCGCTGCCGGACGACTTCCGTGACGTCCTCGTCGCCGTCGACATCACCGGCCTCTCCTACAAGGAGGCAGCACGCGCCCTGCGCGTCCGTGAGGGCACGGTCATGAGCCGCCTCTACCGCGCCCGCCAACAGGTCGTGCGCCGCATCGAGGGCGAAGCCTGATCAGCCGCCGGTGTCGACCGTTCCCACGAGAACCTTCTCACCCGACGACGTCTGATCCCCGTCGGCCTGCTCGCGCGTGACCGTCAGCGTCGGGAACCTCTTCGGCGAGACGCCCGCCCAGAGAGTCACCTTGCGTGCGTCGTTGAACGTCCCGATCGGGACGAGCACGCCGGCGCCGTTGCGCAGCCACGCCTCGTAGAAGCGTCCGCCGTCGAGGCGGGGGAGCCCTGTGGCGTCGAGGTCGATGCGCCAGCCCGATGAGGTCTTGGTGAGTGTCGCGTCGCCTCCGGCGCCAGGCGCCAGCTCGGTCGATGCAAGAGCGGCGTGGAAGCGCTCGGAGGACGTGCCCGAATTGAGCACGCTCAGGCCGACGGCGACCGACAGCACTGCGACGGTCGCGGCGCCGACGAGGACGAGAGGCCGCGGCGCCCACTCCCGGCGCGGCTGTCGCTGCGCCTCGATGCGCCGGCGCAGGCCCGGCGGCGCGTCGACCTGTTCCGCCGCGTTCTGCGCGAACGTGACCGCGCGCTGTTGCTCGGCAAGCAGGTCGGCGAGCTCCGATGACGCTGCGACTCGTTCCTCGAGCGCAGCTCGACGCTCCGGTGCGAGCGACCCGTCTGCAAGCGCCGCCAGCTCGGCGATTTCCTCATCGCCGGTCGTGTCTGCTCGACGACGTCTCATCGACATGCAAGCACGCACGGTATAGCGCAGAAGCTCGTCACACGTTGTCTGACCCCGCTAGGCCGAACTTATTCCCGCGCGAGCCGAATGACCCCGCGGAATAAGCGCCGCGTGCCGGTGTCTCTAGCCGTACGAGAGATCACTCACCCGAAAGGAGACTGACCATGAACCTGCTCATCGTCGCACTCGACGGAGTAGTCCCGGCGGAGTTGCCGGACGCGGAAGTCTTGGTCGTCGCCCCGGCATTGAATTCGCGGCTCCGGCACTGGTTGTCCGATGACGATGACGCGCGCCGCCGGGCCGAGGAGCGGCTCACGGCATTCGTCGCACGATTGGAACAGCAGGGAGTTCATGCCGCGGGTCGTGTCGGCGACGCCGATCCGCTGCTGGCGATCGCGGATGCACTGCCGATGTTCCCGGCGGACGAGATCGTGATTGCAGGCGAGGCCGAGCGCGCCAACGAGCTCCTCGTACGAGCGCATAACCACTTCGCACTCCTGGTCGTCCGCGCAGCGGAGGTGCTCCCGCATGCGGCATAGCGCTCGAAGACAGGTGCTTGTTAGCCGGTTATGAACGGCGGTAGCGACACATGTCGGACACACGAGGCGTTGAGCCCCGTGGCGCTACTGCGGTCGACGAAGCGCGCGATCAGTTTCTGGACGCAGCCGTACTCGAGCGTGCCGTGCCCGGCGCCGGGCACGACGAGCAGGTGTCCGCGCGGGAAGAGCCGACGCCAGCCGCGCAGGTTTGGCGTGGGGTCGAGCGGGTCGGCGCCGCCGGCCAGCAGCAGCGTGGGCACGCGCACGACTCGAGGGCGCGCAGCGTCGGTTGGGACGCGTCCCTTCGGGACGACGGGGCAGGCGCGACGGAAGAGCCGGGCACGAGCGACCGCCGCCCGGGCGAGGTAGCTCCCTTTTCCGGCGCGCGCGGTCGCTGCCGGGTCGAAAGCCGCCCACGGCTCGGAGCAGACGATCGTCCAGAAAGGGACGAGCCGCGCGAGCGCTTCGAGGTTCGAGCCGCCGAGTCGGTCGGCGTATGTCGTGGCGAGCGTCGTGTAGTCGCCGTGCGCGGCGGCGTTTACCGCGAACGGAATGATCGTGGCGTCCTCGGCGGTCTCGGATAGCCAGTCCACGGCCCAGGCGATGTCGTCAGGGCGGAGCAGCACCTTGCCGCTGGGGAGGGCGACGAGGCGCGGTGGGCGTGCGAGCAGTTGGTCGAGTTGTTGCCTCGGGTGCGGATAGGCGCGTGCGCAGGCGGGCGAAGACCCGCAGCGCGCGAGTTGCGCCTCGAGAGCCCGTTCTGCGTTGCGTGCGGAGACGTCGTAGATCCGGACATCCGGGAGCGAGACGCCGTCGAGAACGACGGTGCGTACGGACTCGGGGTATCGGCGCACGTACGCCTGAGCGAGCGTGGCGCCGTACGAGCCGCCGAAGAGATCGATTCTCCCGTATCCCAGCGTGCGACGTACGATCTCGAGGTCGCCTGCGGCCACACTCGTCGTGTAGAGCCGCGGATCTGCGTCGAGCCGGGCGAGACACCGCCGAAGATAAGCGGTCACTGCCGTCGCGTCGGTTCCGCGCACGTATCCGTTGGGGCAGACAAGCGGGCGCGAGCCGCCCGTCCCACGCTGGTCGACCATTACGAGATCGCGGTTCCGCTGTACCTGCGCGAAGAAAGCGTTCACTCGTATAGCAGCTGCAGTCGCCGCGCCACCCGGTCCGCCCTCGAGATAGAACAGCGCGCCGGCGGCGGGTCGCTTCGTCGCCGGCAACACCGCGATTCGCAGGGAGATCATCGGGCCGTCCGGCTTACGCGGATCCTCCGCAACGCGCAGGTTGGCGCACCAGCCGTTGACATGACCGCCGTAAGTGCACGAGGCAAAATGCGGTTGACCGCTCGGCGAACGCCACGGCCCGGATCGCCCGAAGAACCAGAGCACGAGGGCGAGTGCGGCGACGGCGGCGACCGCGAGCAGCGGCCAGATCCAACGCGGCAGGCTGCGGCGCGGCGGCCGCCGATCTTCGCCCCAACGACGCACAAGAGGGTTGTCCGGGCCGTCACTCATCGCCGAGTGCGCGCATTGGGAATAGACGCCGGCATGCGGGTGTCTTCCGGTGGGACGACAGACAACCACGCGGAGAGGAAACCATGACCATGACCAGACTGACTCACTTCACACTTCTCGCGATCGCCGTTCTCGTCCTGGTGGTCGCCTTCGCTGCCGAAGCCGGTGCCGCGAGTGGGCGCGGAGCGGCCGTCAAGGTTGCGCAACGCAGCCTCGGCCGGATCCTCGTCGACTCGCACGGCAGGACGCTCTACCTGTCGACGCACGACAAACGACGCGTGAGCAGCTGCAACGGCGCCTGCGCGCGCAACTGGCCGCCGTTCACGACGCACGGCAAGCCGAGGGCAATCTCCGGTGCCCGCAGCGCGCTTCTGGGCACGACCCGCCGCAAGGACGGTCGGATTCAGGTGACCTACCACGCCCACCCGCTCTACTACTTCGCCGGCGACAAGCGGGCCGGACAGACCCGGGGCGAAGGCCTCAGCGCTTTCGGCGGCAGGTGGTACGCCGTCTCGGCTGTCGGCGCGGCGGTGCGGAAGCCCAAGCCCGCGACGTTCAAGTACGCGACGCTCGCACACGGTGTGCTGGCGGTCAAAGGCACGGAAGCGGCCGACACGATCGCGCTACGCCTGAAGGCCGGAACGCCGGGCGTTCTGCAGGTCGACGTCGGCGACAACGGGTCCGCCGACGCAAGCTTCGAGCGCGCGTCGATCGCGCGGATCACGGTCGATGCCAGGGGAGGCGACGACCTCGTGCGTGTCGACGAGCGCAACGGAGCCTTCACGACCACGGTTCCGACGACCATCGACGGCGGTTCCGGTAACGACACGATCGCCGGCGGCTCGGGAGCCGAGACGCTGCTGGGCGGGGACGGGAACGATTCGCTCGACGGGAACGCGGGCCGCGACACGGCGTTCCTCGGCGCAGGCGACGACACGTTCGTCTGGGATGCGGGTGACGGCAGCGACACCGTCGAAGGTCAGGACGGCACGGACGTGTTGCGCTTCAACGGCGCCGACGCGGCCGAGCGGATCGACCTGTCGGCGAACGGCAACCGGCTCAGGCTCTTCCGCGACGTAGGCGCGATCACGATGGACACGGCCGGCGTCGAGCGGGTCGACGTCAACGCGCTCGGCGGCTCCGACCTCTTGTCCGTCAACGATTTGTCGGGAACGGGCGTCGGCGCCGTGAACCTCGACGTGGGCGCCGGGGACGGTCAATCCGACCAGGTGATCGTCGGTGGCACGAACGGCGACGACGCGATCAACGTCGACGGCGACGCGTCGTCACTCGCGGTCTCAGGGCTCGCGGCCCGCGTGGCGATTCAGCATCAAGAGCCGAGCGATCAGCTCACCGTCGACGGTCTTGGCGGCAACGATCAGATCTCGGCGGCCGCCCTCGCCGCACAGATCACGCTGACCCTCGACGGCGGCGCCGGTAACGACGCAATCGCCGGCGCAAAAGGAATTGAGGCGCTACGCGGGGGCGACGGGAACGATTCGCTCGACGGGAACGGGGGGAACGACCTGGCGCTGCTCGGCGCCGGGGACGACACCTTCATATGGGATCCAGGCGACGGGAGCGACACGGTCGAGGGCCAGGATGGCGCGGACACAATGCGTTTCAACGGCGCGGTCGCGGCTGAGCGGATCGACCTGTCGGCGAACGGCAGCCGTCTCCGGCTCTTCCGCGACGTCGGCGCGATCACGATGGACACGGCCGGTGTCGAGCGGGTCGACGTCAACGCGCTCGGCGGAGCGGACGTCGTCACCACCAACGACCTCGGCGGGACCGGCGTCACGGCTGTGAACGTCGACCTCGCGAGCGCCCTCGGCGGAACGGCCGGCGACGGTCAGGCCGATCGGGTGATCGTCAACGCGACCAACGGCGACGACACGGTCAACGTCGACGGAGACGCAAATGCCGTGAAGGTCGGCGGTCTCGCCGCAGGCATTCAGATCTTGCATCAGGAAGCTGCGAGCGATCGGCTCGAGCTCAACACGCTCGCAGGCGCCGACAGCGTGAACGCAGCCGGCCTGGCCGCCGGAGCGATCCAGTTCGTCGTGGACGGCGGCGCCGGAGACGACACGCTCGCCGGCGGCAAGGGAGTCGAGACGCTGCTGGGCGGCGACGGGAACGACTCGCTCGACGGGAACGGCGGCAACGACGTCGCATTCCTCGGCGCGGGCGACGACACGTTCGTCTGGGATCCCGGCGACGGCAGCGACACGGTCGAGGGCCAGGACGGCGCCGACACGCTCCGCTTCAACGGCGCAAACGTGGCCGAGCGGTTCGGCCTGTCCCCGAACGGCAACCGGTTCAGGCTCGTCCGGGACCCCGGCGGCATCACGATGGACACCGCCGGCGTCGAACGGCTTGACGTCAACACGCTCGGCGGCGCCGACGTCTTCGGAGCCAACGACCTGAGTGAAACCGGCCTCACCGACGTGAATCTCGACCTCGGCACCGACGGCGAGGTCGACCAGGTCTTCGTCGACGGCAGCGACGGCAGTGACGCGATCGACGTCGCCGGGGTCGCAACCGCAGTCAGCGTCACCGGCCTGTCCGCGCGGGTGACGCTCCAGCACCAGGAGCCTGACGATCAACTCGTGGTCGCCGGTCGAGCCGGCGACGACAGCATCGTCGCACCCAACCTCGCCGCGGACGTGATCGCCCTCACGCTCGACGGAGGCACCGGAGGCGACGAGCTCTTCGGCGGGCGCGGCAGCGAGCAGCTGCTCGGCGGCGACGGGGACGATGTCGTCTCCGGCTTCAAAGGCGACGATCAAGCGTCGCTCGGCGCCGGCGACGACAGCTTCGAATGGGATCCCGGCGACGGCAGCGACGTCGTCGACGGCGGAGACGGACTCGACACGTTGAACTTCATCGGAGCCAACGTCGCCGAGCAGGTCGAACTGTCAGCGGACGGAAACCATGTGTTGTTCAAGCGCGACGTCGCCAACGTGACGATCGACTCTGTCGGCCTCGAACAGATCGACTTCGCAGCGCTCGCCGGCGCCGACACCGTCACGGTCAACGACCTCACCGGAACCGACCTGCCCGCCCTGCACGTCGACCTCGGCGGCGGCGACGGGGAGACCGATCGGATCATCCTCAACGCCACAGACGGCGACGACACGATCGGCGTCAGCGGAAACGCAGAGGCCGTCAAGACCGGCGTTACCTCGTCGGTCGTGATCCTCAACCAGGAGCCTGCCAGAGATCGGCTCGAGATCAACACGCTCGGCGGGACGGACACCGTGACCACTGACGACCTGGCCCCCGGTGCCATTCAGCTCCTCGTGGACGGCCTACCGGTCTCCTAGCCGGTCGTTCATCCAGGCCTCTCTGGAGGCTGGGGGTGTCGAAGCCGCCAGCCTCCAGAGGAGGTCACCGGGCTCAGAGGCAGGACGGCGTGACACCTTGGTACGATCGCGCCGTCGTCGTCGAGGGAGGAACGATGAGGCGGATGGTGGTCGGTGCGGTCGCGACAGCGGCGATCGCGTTCTTTGGTGCCACTGCACAGGCCGGCCGGCAGCCGGCGGTCGCGCTCGCCCCGCACAACGCCGCCTTGCTCGCGAAGGTGAAGGTGACAGCGAAGGAGTTCAAGTTCATCCTGAGCACGAAGAAGGCGAAGCGCGGCGTGGTGGTCTTCAAGGTCACCAACGTCGGCGCACTCCAGCACGACTTCCAGATCAAGGGCCGGAAAACGAGGCTTCTCTCGCACGGCAAGTCGGCCACCCTGCGGGTCACCTTCCTGCGCAAGGGAACCTACCCGTACAAGTGCACGGTGGCCGGCCACGCGGCGGCAGGGATGAAGGGCGTCTTCACGATCAACTGAGCGTGACGGAGGTTGCGGCTGGTGCGGTTCTCTGCCCCGCACCTCCGAGCCGAGCAGCCGCGCTGCTTGGTCAGTAGCCCACCGGGACGTCCTCGGCGACCTGACGGTCCCGGACGCAGTCCAGCCATGGCGGTCGATCAAGTCTCGGGTTTCCGCGACCCGGCCGAGGGTACGTGCAGGCCCGTAATTCCGCGATAGCCCGTTCGCGCTCGGAAGCGCGGCGTGTTCCCATCAGCCCGGTTGGCAGGAGGAGGAAAAACATCATGCGCAATCACCTGCACCGTTTCGTTCGGCTGCAAGGCGTAGGTGTCGTCGCTCTCATGACCTTTCTTGGGTTCGCCGTGTTGGCGCTCACACGCAGCGCCGCCGC
>DASVFB010000171.1:0-18253 GCA_036380275.1 Gaiellaceae bacterium
AGGAGACGCTCCTCGCGCTGCTCCGCCTGCTTGTGCATGTTCGCGATCTCGACCTGCTCGAGCGTGCCGACGGCGGTCCCGAGCGCGAGCGCCGCACCTGGATCGTCCGTGTGCACGTGCACCTTGATCGCGGCCGCGTCGCCGACCACGAGGAGCGAGTCGCCCAACGGCTCGAACTTCGCCTGCATTGCCTCGCGATCCAGTCCTTCGCCCTCGACGACGAACACGGTGCAGTAGCGGAACTTGGACAACTCTTGGTGCACCGCCTCGACGCTCAGCTCTTCCTCGAGCGGGGCCTCTGGGATCGGTTCGCCGGCGAGGGCCGCTGCAATGCCGCGCACGATCTCCAGCAGCCCGGCGCCTCCAGCGTCGACGACGCCGGCATTGCGGAGGACATCCAGCAACTCGGGCGTTCGCTCGACCGCGTCGGCGCCGCGAAGCACGACGGCGGCCAACAACTCGCGCGCACTTCCGTCGACGTACGCCTCTGCTTCCTCGGCCATCTCGCGGATAACCGTGAGCATCGTCCCTTCGACGGGCTTCGTCACTGCGCCGTACGCGGCGTCGCTGGCGCCGCGGAACGCTCGCGCCAACGTCGGCGCGTCAAGCTCCTCGGCCTCGGCAACGACCTCGGCGAAGCCGCGCAGGATCTGCGAGAAGATGACGCCGGAGTTCCCGCGGGCGCCCATCAGCGCCGCGCGCGTCAGTTCGTTCGCGAGCGTCGCGAGATCGTGCGCGGTCGTCGCGTTCAGCTGTTCGACCGCGGCACGGACGGTCAGGGTGAGGTTCGTGCCCGTGTCGCCGTCGGGGACCGGGTAGACGTTGAGGTCGTCGATGCGCCGGCGGTTGCGTTCGAGCGAGAGCAGCGCGCCGCGCGCAAGCTCGCGCGCTCGTTCGACGTCGGTCATGCGGTCCATTAGACCGCAGTTGCGACGCCGAAGCTAGGTGATGGCCTTGGTGACCTTGCCGGCCTTGAGGCAGCGCGTGCAGACGTAGGCGCGCCTCGCCCTGCCGTGCAGCAGGACGCGGACGCGCTGGAGATTCGGGTCGAAGCGCCGCTTCGTCGCCACCATCGAGTGGCTCCGGTTGTTGCCGAAGCCTGGTTTCTTCCCGCAGATCGCACAGATTTTCGACATCGGCCGGCCAGTGTAGCCGAGGGGCGGTTACCCGGCGGCCGCCGTGTTGTTCCGAAGCTGGGAGAAAAGGTCGGCCATCTCGAGCGCCGTGCGGACGGCGTCTGCGCCCTTGCCTACGCGGGCCTCCGCTTGCTCCTTCGTCTCACAGGTGAGCACGCCGAAGGAGACCGGAATCCCCGTCTCGAGCCCCGCGAGCTGCAAGCCGCTCGCCGCCTCCGACGCGACGTAGTCGAAATGCGGTGTCTCGCCGCGGATCACGCAGCCGAGCGCGATCACGCAGAGGTAGCGCCGCGTTTTTGCGAGGGCCATCGCGGCGATCGGCAATTCGAACGCGCCGGGGACCGGCACGATCGTCAACTGCGATCGCGGAACGCCGACCTCGTCGAGCTCCGCGAGCGCTGACTCGAGCAGCTTCGTTGTGATCTCGCCGTTGAACTTGGAGACGACAACCGCGACGAGCCGACGTGTCGGCCCGGCCTCGCCTTCGAGCACGTCCACGTCGTCGGGGATCTCGATGTCGCCGGCCGCGTGCTCCGCCGCCGAGGGCGACTCAGGCGCTGCGACCTCTTCGGGCTCGGCGTCCGGGACCGGCTCGAGCTCGGGCGCGAGCTCGGGCTCCGGCTCCGCCTCCGCCTCCGCCTCAAGCTCGGGCACCGGCTCGGGCTCGTGTGCGACGACGTTCTCGGACGAGCGGTCCGGCCAGGGCTCAGGGCGCTGCTCGGTCACGACTCCTCTCGCTCGATTCGAACGCCCTGGTGATGCAGGCGATGTCCCAGCTTGGCGCGCTTCGTGCGCAGGTAGTGCTCGTTCTCCGCGTTCGGCGGGACCTCGAGCGGCAGCTGCTCGGTGACGGTCAAACCGAAGCCCTCGATGCCGGCCATCTTGCGCGGGTTGTTCGTAAGAATCCGGATGGTGCTCAGCCCCAGGTCGGCGAGGATCTGGTTGCCGATCCCCCACTCGCGCGCGTCGGGCGGGAAGCCGAGCTCGAGGTTCGCTTCGACAGTGTCGAGCCCCTCCTCCTGCAACTCGTACGCCTTCAGCTTGTTCAGCAGGCCGATGCCGCGTCCCTCCTGCGCCATGTACAGGAGGACGCCGCGCTCCTCGGCGGCGATACGCCGCAGTGCGAGGTCGAGCTGCTCGCCGCAGTCGCAGCGCAGCGAGTGGAAGACATCGCCCGTGAGACACTCGGAGTGGACACGCACCAGCACGTTCCCGGCACCGTCGACATCGCCGCGCACGAGTGCGAGGTGGGGGCGACCGGTGAGCGTTTCGCGATAGGCAATCGCCGTGAAGTCGCCGTACTCGGTGGGCAAGCGCACGATGGCCGTGCGCTCGACGAGCTTTTCCGTGCGCCGTCGGTACTCGACGAGGTCGGCGACGGTGATCATCTTGAGCGCGTGCCGTTCGCAGTACGGGATCAGATCCTTGACGCGCGCCATCGTCCCGTCCTCGTTCATGACTTCGCAGACGACGCCCGCCGGCGTCAACCCTGCGAGTCGCGCGAGGTCGACCGCGGCCTCGGTCTGCCCAGTGCGCTCGAGGACGCCGCCGGGCTTCGCGCGGAGAGGGAACACATGGCCGGGCTGCACGAGGTCCTCGTGCTTCGCGGACGGATGGATCGCCACCTGGATCGTGCGCGAGCGATCGTGCGCCGAGATGCCGGTGGTGACTCCTTCGCGCGCCTCGATCGAGACGGTGAAAGCGGTGCCGAGCGGCGTTTCGTTGTGCTCCGTCATCGGGTGAAGGCCAAGCTCGTCGCAGCGCTCACCTGTGAGGCAGAGGCAGATCAGCCCGCGCGCGTGTGTGGCCATGAAGTTGATGGCGTCGGGCGTTGCGAACTGCGCGGCGATGACGAGATCGCCCTCGTTTTCGCGATCAGGGTCGTCGACGACGACCACGAAGCGGCCGGAGCGGATTTCCTCGATCGCCTCGTCGATTGTCGCGAAGGGCGTCCTCGTCTCGGTCGCAGTCACTCGGAGGATGGTATCCGGCCTACGATCAGGCGTTCCACGTACTTCGCGAGCACGTCGACCTCGAGGTTCAGCTCGTCGCCCACGGAGATCGTGCCCAGCGTCGTCTCGGAGAGCGTGAACGGGATGAGGGCGACGCCGAACGCTTCGGCGTCCACGTACGTGACGGTGAGCGCGACCCCCTGGACGGCGACGGAGCCTTTCTCGACGACGTAGCGGAGGAGGTTCGGAGCCGCCTCGAACGTGACGCGGAGGCTCTCGCCGTCGCGCTCGGTGGAGCGGACGCGGCAGACGCCGTCCACGTGACCCTGGACGAAGTGTCCACCCAGCGGCTCCCCCGCCCGGAGCGCCGGCTCGAGGTTCACCTCGATTCCCGGCGCGAGGCTGCCGAGGGTCGAGCGCCGTAGCGTCTCGGGCACGGCGACGAATGACAGATGCCCGTCGGCGATCGCGGTTGCCGTCAGATCGACGCCGTCGACGGAAACGGAATCGCCGAGCGCAGTGACGCCGGACGTGGTTGGGGCCTCGATGACGAGGTGCACGCCCTCGTCGCCGCCGTTAATAGAGACGACGACGCCTCGCTCGCGGACGATGCCCGTGAACACGCGCTCAAGGCTAGACATTCCGTGGCGCCACTAGCCATCCCCAGCCCCCACCCTCCCAAGGGGCGCGGGTCGGGGTAGGGCAAGGATGCCGCACGAGGACACGCACGGCTGTGTCAACTTCGTCAAAAGACTGGTCGCGTGGCTACGGGTCGTGGACGTACGCCTCCAGCAGCACGTCCTCGCCGACCTGCTCGGACCGGAGGCGCAGGAGAGCCAGTGGCGACGCAAGCGCGCGAACAAGCGCCGGTCCGTCGCCGGCAAGCGTCGGTGCGACGAAGACCAGGAGCTTGTCGATCAGGTCAGCAGCGAAGAACGACGCCGCGAGCGTCGCGCCTCCCTCCAGCAACAGCGTCTGCACGCCTTGCTGCGCGAGCGCGCGCACCTCGTCCTCGAGCGGCCCACTCCGCAGCTCGA
Organism: Gaiellaceae bacterium; assembly: GCA_036380275.1. Taxonomy (GTDB): domain Bacteria; phylum Actinomycetota; class Thermoleophilia; order Gaiellales; family Gaiellaceae; genus DASVFB01. The sequence goes on from DASVFB010000171.1 coordinate 4,126, forward strand.
GCTCGGAGCCTTCGGGCAGAGGCCCGCGCCCGAACGCGATCCGCCGCGGCTGCTTCAGCGCGTCGACCCCGCGCGCATCCAGCCGCGGTGCATCTGCACGCGCCGTGCCCATCCCGACTGCGACGGCATCCACCCACGCGCGCAACTCGTGCACGCGCCGCCGCGACTCCTCGCCGCTGACCCACCGTTGCCCGGGCACCGTCATCCGCCCGTCCAGCGTGACCGCTGCCTTGTAGATCACCCACGGCCGGCCGCGCTCGTGCACGGAAAGGTAGCCCGCGTTCAGGTCGCGCGCGCGCCGCGCCGGCTCCCCGACGACGACCTCCACGTCGACGCCTGCGTCGCGCAGCCGCTCAACGCCGCTACCGGTCACGCTCGGGTTCGGATCGCGCACGCCGACTACGACGCGCCCGACGCCCGCCTGGAGGATCGCGTCGACGCACGGCGGTGTCGTTCCGTGATGCGTGCACGGCTCGAGGGACACGTACAGCGTCGCCCCGCGCGCGCGGTCGCCGGCCGCACGAAGAGCGTTCACCTCCGCGTGCGGTCCGCCGTGCCGTTCGTGCCAGCCTTCGCCGACGACCTCCCCGCCGCGGACGACGACGGCGCCGACGAGCGGGTTCGGGTACGTCTTGCCGCGGCCCCGCTCGGCAAGCTCAACGGCACGCGCGATCGTCACGCCAGAGCTTGTACCAACCGCCGGTACGCGCGCGGCAGATCCTCTCGGCCGAAGATGCTCGTCCCGGCGACGAGCAGGCTCGCACCGGACCGGTACAGCTCGCGGACGTTTTCCGGCCCAACGCCGCCGTCGACCTGAACGAAGACGTCCGCAGGCAACCGCCCGCGCAGCGTCCGGACGCGCCCGATCGCCTCGGGCATGAACTGCTGTCCCGAGTAGCCCGGGTGGATGCTCATGCAGAGCACGAGGTCGAATCCGTCGGCGACGCTCGCCGCGTCTTCCGGCGACGTTTCGGGGTTGAACGCGAGACCGACGCCGAGACCCTGTGAGCGCGCGAGTGCGGCGATCGCCTGCGGATCGTCGCATGCCTCGTAGTGAAAGGTGACGCTCGAGCCGCCTGCTTCGCGGATCGCCTCGAAGTGGCGCTCGGGATTCTCGACCATCAAGTGGCAGTCGATCACGCCGCCGTGCTCGAGGATAGTCGGCGAGATCCACTTGAGCACGATCGGCCCCATCGTCACTGGCGGGACGAAATGGCCGTCACCGACGTCGAAGTGGAAGATTCGGACGCCGACGCGCAGCAGCGTTTCGATCTGCACGCCGAGCCGCGAGAAGTCGGCCGCGTAGAGCGACGGCTCGATCTCGACGGTCCGCACCCAGTCACGCCAGCTCATAGGTGGGGCGAGTCTACGGTCACTCAGCGCCGTAACCGCGCGATGAAGAACCCGCTCGTCCCGTGGAGGTGCGGCAGCGTCAGCAGGAACTCCGGGCGACGCGGATGCCGGAACTGCGGCCACTCGTCGCCGAGCGTCGGGTCGATCTCGAGCCCGGACGCGTCGATGATGTGCTCGGTCTCCTCCGCGTTGAGCGTGCACACGCTGTAGACGAGCGTGCCTTCCGGTCTGACCCGCTCGGCGGCGGCGCGCAGCAGCTCGCGTTGAAGCTCCGGCAGCGGCGTCGCACGCCAGCGAAGGTCGGGGCGGGTTGCCAGCACACCGAGACCCGAGCACGGCGCGTCGACCAGCGCGCGGTCGAAGCCGTCGAGCTCCGGCGGCAGGTCGGTCGCGTCGGCGTGGACGACGCGCACGTTCGTCGCGCCGAGCCGCCGCACGTTCCCTTCAAGCTCACGCGCACGAGCCCCGTTGATCTCCACGGCGACGACGTCGCCGTGAAGCATCGTCGCCTTTCCGCCAGGCGCGGCACAGGAGTCGAGCACGCGGTCACCGTCACGCGAGGCGACGGCGAGCGCAGCGAGCTGGGAGCCACGGCTCTGCGGCCAGACACGTCCGGCGTCGAGCGCCTGTTCGTCGACCCGCGCGACGCGGAAGGCACCCGGAAGGTCGGTCGGCTCGCCGTCGATCTCGCCGCGCACGACCCGGACGACGGTCTCGGTCGGCTCGTTTTGCACACGCATCAGCGCGAGAGCGTCGCCTTCGCCGAAGTCGCGAGCCCACACGTCGTAGATCCAGTCCGGATACGAATGTTTGAGCGGGCCTTCGGGCAACTCGGCGAGCAACGCGCTCATTCCTGCTGCGAGGCGGCGCATCACGGCGTTCGTGAACGGGACCGCGCGCTCGAGTCGCGCGACGCGCACGAGCTCGACGGATTCGTTCGCCGCTGCGTGCGGCGCGACTTCGAGGTAGCCGAGCTGGTACGCGCCGAGCCGCAGCGCGGCGAGCACGGGTGGATCGAGCTTGCGTGTCGGGCGTCGCCCGAGCGTGCTGATCGCGTGATCCAGCGTTCGCACGCGCTGAACGGTGCCGTAGGCGAGCTGACGGGCGAACGCGCGCTCGCGCTCGTCGAGGCCCTCGCTCGCGCTGCGCAGGACGCGGTCGGCGTACGCGTCATCCTCGAACACGCGGCGGACAACCTCGAAGGCGGCCCGGCGTGCGGGCGAGACGGTCATCGCAGTCCGCGGCGAAACTCTTCGTAGCTCATGCGGCGCTTCCCCGCCGGCTGCACCTCGAGGGGGACGAACTGACCGTCATCGACGCGCGCGCGCCAGACGAGCAGATCGCGCCCGTCTATCTTCGCGCGGGCGCCGATGTGGGGGGATAGCGCGCGCACGACTCGAACGGCTTGCTCGGGATCGTCCGCGTCGAGCTCGCGGTCCGCGGCGGTGATCTTGTCGGCATACGTCACACCCTCGTCCGGCTGCGGCTCGAACGCCGGCTCGTCCTGGGCGAGCACGGCTTCGAGCAGGTCGGCGGCGAGCCCCGCCGCGCGCGCGAACACCGCGCCCGCATCTTCTTCGTCCTCGATCGCGAACGCAGCCTGCGCCGCGACAGGGCCGGCGTCGAGCTCCTTCACCGTGCGATGAATCGTCACGCCCGTCTCGCGGTCGCCGGCCATGATCGCGCGCTCGACGGGAGCCGCGCCTCGCCACCGGGGCAACAGCGAGGGATGGACGTTCAACCAGGAAGAGCGCTCGAGCAGCGACTCCGGAATCAAGAGACCGTACGCGGCGACGACGACGGCGTCGACGTCCTCGATCTCAGGACGCTCGGGCTGCAGCACGCGAAGCCCCAGCCGTTCAGCGACTTCCTTCGCGGGCGGCGGCGCAGCTTTTCGCCCGCGTCCCGCGCGCGCGTCCGGGCGCGTCAGCAGAAAGGCGATGTCGTGCCACGCGGCCAGGCGCTCGAGAACGTCCGCGCCGAAGGGCGCGGTGGCCGCAACGCCGATGGTGGGCATCAGACGCCGGCGAGGATCGGCCTGGGCCGCAGGACTGCGAGCGCCTCCTTACGCGCCTCGTCAGTCGTGCGGTCGAGGATCAGCGTCCCCTCGAGATGGTCGAGCTCGTGTTGCGCAACGCGCGCCGGATGGCCTTCGAGCTCGAACCGGAGGTCGTTGCCTTCCTCATCCTTGCCCTCGAGCGACACACGCAGGTGCCGCTCGACCGGCATCGTCACGCCCTGGATCGACAGGCAACCCTCGTCTTCGATCTCCGTCTCGTCGCTGAGGTCCGAGAGCGTCGGATTGACGACGGCGACCACGTCCTCTTCCCCTTTCTTGAAGACGAACACGCGCTGGAGAATCCCGACCTGCGTTGCGGCGAGACCGACGCCGCGCGCGTCGTGCATCAGCTGCTTCATGCGCGTTGCGAGCCGCTGCAGATCCTCGTCGAAGGACGTCACCTCATGTGCGCGCATGCGCAACACCGGGTCGCCATACTGGCGCACCTGCGCAAGGGCGAGCTGGCGTCGAGCCTGCGTCTCCGCGTCGAGCTCGACGCTGTCTTCGATGACCTGCCCTTCGATCTCTTCGTCCATCGGCGCAGTGTAGGTCAGAGGCTCTGCGGATCGACGTCGACGACAGCCGTCAGTCCGTGCCGTCGCATCGCAGGCGCCGCGGCGGCGAGCAGCCGCGCCGCGGTCGAGGCGACCGCCCGCGGGCGATCGGTCTTCGCTACGAGTTGCGCGCGGAAGCGCCCCCGCAACCGGAGGAGCGGCGCCGGCCCGAGGACGTCGCCGGGCAGGCCGGCCTTCAGCTCCGCGAGCGCCTGCTCGGCGCGGCCCGGCTCCGCGCCGGCGACGACGACGCGCACGAGGTGCTTGAAGGGTGGATAGCCCAGTTCACGGCGCCGTTCGAGCTCTCCGGCGAGGAAGCCGGCGACGTCGTGGCGCGCGGCGAGCTCGATCGCTCGCGCGTCCGGTTGGAAGGTCTGTACGAGCACGCGACCGGGTGCCTCGCGCCCGCTGCGCCCGGCGAGTTGCGTCAGCAGCTGGAACGTTCGCTCCTCGGCGCGGAAGTCGGGCAGACCGAGCCCGGTATCCGCGTCGACGACGGCGGCCAGGGCGACGCCGGCGAAGTGGTGTCCCTTCGCCACCATCTGCGTTCCGATCAGCGCAGCGCCGTTCGCGTCGCCGAATGCGCGCAGCGTGTCGGCGACGCCTCTCTGCTCGACAGTGTCGGCGTCGAGGCGGTAGCGGGCCAGGTCGGGGATCGCCTCGGCAAGCTCGCGCTCGAGCCGTTGCGTCCCCGCGCCGATGCGTGCGAGCTCGGCGGAGGTGCACACCGGGCAGAGCTCGGGCGCGGGCTCGCTCCAACCGCAGTGATGGCAGCGGAGCGTGCCGTCGCCGTGCAGCACGAGCGCGACGTCGCAGTTCTCGCAGCGAATCGTCGTGCCGCACGCCCGGCAGTGCAGCGCCGGTGCGACGCCGCGCCGGTTCAGGAGCAGGATCGCCTTCTCACCGCGCGCGACAACCTGTTCGAGCGCCTGCAGCAGCGGGGCGGAAAGCGGGTAGCCCGCCTCGCGCCGCAGGTCGACGACGCGCACCGGCGGGAGCTTGCCGGCGATGCGTCCACCGAGCTCGATCCGCTCAAGCGCCTCCCAGCTCTCCGGACGCGGCGTCGCGCTGCCGAAGACGGCGACTGCGCGTTCGAGCGACGCGCGCTTCGCCGCGACCGTGCGCGCGTCGTAGCGCGGATCCGACTCCTGCTTGTACGAGGGGTCGTGCTCCTCATCGACGCAGATCAATCCGAGGCCGTGAACGGGCGCGAAGATCGCGGAACGCGCACCGACCACGACGCGTGCGTGACCTGCCGCGATCCGCAGTCGCTCGTCACGCCGCTCAGCATCGGTGAGTCCCGAGTGGAGCAGCGCGACCCGCTCGCCGAAGCGGGCTCGGAACCGACCGACGGCCTGCGGTGTGAGCGCGATCTCCGGCACGAGCACGATCGCGCCGAGTCCGCGCTCGAGGGCGGCCGCGCACGCCTGGAGGTAGACCTCGGTCTTGCCGCTGCCCGTCGAGCCGTAGAGGAGGAGATTGGCGCCGGCGCCGTCGTCGAGTGCCCGTGCGATCCGGTCGCCGGCGCGCTTCTGCGCTTCGGAGAGACGCTCCGGCTGCGGCTCTCCCGCAAGCGACTCGCGCACGCCCGGTTGCGGACGCTCGCCGCGCGGTTTCCGCTGCACGGGTGCGACGAGCGCGAGCGCGCGCGCAGGCGTCGAGCCGTAGTAGTCCGCAACCCAAAGCGCAAGCTCGACGAGCGGCTCGGGCAGCTCCTCGACGACGCGCTCGACGGCGGCGACGTCAACGCCCGGCGGCGCGTTCACTCCGAGCTCGACGACGAGCCCGCGGCGCTTCGCGTTACCGAAGCGGACCTCGACGACCGAGCCGACGCGGACGTCCTCCGGCACCTCGTACGTGAACGGACGAGCGACGGCGCGGGCGGTCACGAGCGGATAGACGGAGGCGAGCGCGATCCGTCCAGGCTACTCGGCGGGATGGCAGGAGCGGCCTAGCGTTCGAGGCGCTCATCCATCGCGTGCTTCATCTGCGCGCTCGCTTCGGGAAAGTCACGCTCGAAGACGCGGAAGTCGCTGCCGAACATGACCGCGAGCGTGACTGGCGACGCCGCCATCACGGTCGCAGTTCGGCGGCTCTTGCCGGCTAGGAGCGCGATCTCGCCGAAGAAGTCCCCCGGCCCGAGTGTTGCGAGCTCGGCGTCACCCGACGTGACGGTCGCGGTGCCGTCGATGATGATGAACAGCGCATATCCGGGAGCGCCTTCGCCGGCGAGCTCCGTACCTTCCGGCTCCGACCGCAGCTCGCTCAGCGTCGCGATCGCCTGAAGCTGCTGGGGCTTCAGCGACGCGAGCAGCGGTACGGCCGCGAGCTGCTCGGGCTCGGGACGCACGGCTAGGCGCCCGTGGCGACGAGGATGAAGTCTGTGCCGAACCCGAGCACGAGGCCGAGCAGTATCCCCCACGACACCATCGCCTTGGAGCCTGCTCCGCGCAGAACGTTCAAGAGCTCGATCACGACGTAGAGGATCGACCCGGCGGCGAGCGCGAAGAAGGCTACCGACAAGGCCTCGCTCACCCACGCCTGGCCGATCGCGGTGCCGATGAACGTCGGGCCGCCGCCGATCAGCCCCAGGAGGCCGAGGAACGCCCAGCTCGGCATCTCGGCGTCCCCGGAGAGCGGCGCGCAGATGCCGAAGCCCTCGGTCGCGTTGTGCAGCGCGAAGCCGATCACGAGCACGATGGCCAGGCTGATTTCGTCGCTTGCGGCGGACTGGCCGATCGCGAGCCCCTCGGAGAAGTTGTGCAGGCCGATGCCGGTGGCGATGAACACGGCGAGCCACTTCGCGGGTGAAAGTCCGGCGAAGTGGTACTCGTGCTCCTGCTGGAGCTCTGCCGGCGAGGCGGCGCCGGGGCCGAGCAGGAATGCCTTGCGGCGGCGTGCCTTCATCCACGCGTCGTAGTAGACGAGCGAGAGCAGCCCGACGGCGAAGCCACCGGCGAGGAGTGTCGTCAGCCAGAGGAAACGGCCATCGTGGCCGGCTTTGAGCGCGTCCTCGACCGGCTCGACGGCGTGGGTGAGGACGTCCCAAAGGAGGAAGAGGAGGATCCCGGTCGCGACAGCGGCGAGCATCGTGCGGACATTCGCGGGGACGTTGCGCATCCTCGCCACGGGGAGGCCGATAAAGATCGTGATCCCGGCGATCCCGCCGAGGAGGAGTGTCTGTCCTGTGCTCATTCTGGTGTAAGGGTCACCTTACAGATGCCTGGAACGTAGCATCCGAAGCGGAATGGCGGGGCACTCGGTCGACGACTACCTGGAGACGATCTACTTCCTCGCGTTTCCGATCGGCGAGTACACGCCGCCGAGCGGGAACCTGCCGCTCGCGTCGCGCGTGGCCGAGATGCTGGGCGTCTCCCGCGCGTCGGCGGGCGAAATGCTGAAGCGGCTCGAGGCCGAGGGGTTGATCGAGCGCGGTGCGCGGAAGGAGGCGCTGCTCACAGAGAAGGGCGAGGCGCGGGCGGAGCACGTCGTCCGGCGGCACCGGATCATCGAGCGGCTGCTGACGGACTTCATGGGCTACACGGGCGCCGAGGCGCACGTGTATGCGGACGAGCTCGGCGACACGTTTTCGGACGACATGGTCGAGCGGATGTTCGAGCGGCTCGACCGTCCTGAGCGGTGCCCGCACGGGTGGCCGGTCGATCCGGCCTTCGAGCAGGCGGAGAACCAGGAGTTGGAGCCTCTGGCGGAGCTCGACGCGGGGTCGCGCGCGACGATCGTGCGGCTAGCAGAGCACGACGGCGACCTCTTGCACTGGTTCTACGACCAGGGGCTGGTGCCGGGCGCGGAGATCGAGATCGAGGCGGCGCATCCCGAGGCGGGGCAGTTCACCGTGCGCCTGGACGGCGGCGAGCGTGCGGTCAGCGAGAAAGCGGCCGCGGGCCTCTTCGTCCGGCCCGCGTAGGAGGCGCGAGGACCCGCGGCCTTCGCGCGCTGAGCGGGCCGCGAGGCGCCGGCTACGCGTCGAGAGCGGCGACGGGCTCGGGAAGGCTGATCGGGCCGTTGAGGCCGGCGTCGTCGTGCAGCTCTTGCGCCTTGTCGATCCGCTCCCACGTGAAGTCGTGGTCGTCGCGGCCGAAGTGCCCGTATGCAGCGGTTTTCAGAAAGATCGGCCGCCGTAGGTCGAGGTCACGCTGGATCGCCGCCGGCCGCAGGTCGAAGTGCTTCCGCACGAGCTCCTCGATCCGCGCCGCGGGAACATCCGGATGCTCGGTGCCGAAGGTCCGCACGGCGATCGAAACGGGCCGCGCGACGCCGATCGCATACGCGACGTTCAACTCGCACCGCTCGGCGAGCCCGGCCGCGACCACGTTCTTTGCCACGTAGCGGGCGGCATACGCGGCGGAACGGTCGACCTTCGTCGAGTCCTTGCCGGAGAACGCACCGCCGCCGTGCCGCGCGGCGCCTCCGTACGTGTCGACGATGATCTTGCGCCCGGTGACCCCCGTGTCACCCATCGGCCCGCCGATCACGAACTTGCCCGTCGGATTGACGTACACGAAGTCGCGGTCCTCGTACAACCGCTTCTCGTCGTAGATGCGCGGGTCGAGGACAGGATGGAGCACCTTCTCGATCACGTCCTGCTTGATCGTCTCCGCGTCCACGCCGCCGGCATGCTGTGTCGACACGAGGATGCGCTCGATCTCGACGGGAGCCTCCCGCCCGTGCTCGTCGACCTCGTAGCGGACGGTGACCTGGGCCTTCCCGTCCGGGCGCAGGTAGCCAATCTCGCCCGCCTTGCGCACGCCGGCGAGCCGCTTGCAGATCCTGTGCGCGAGCACGATCGGCATGGGCATCAGCTCCGGCGTCTCGTTCGACGCGTAGCCGAACATCATCCCCTGGTCGCCCGCGCCGACGCGATCGAGCGGATCGTCGTCGCCCGGATCGTGCTGCACCTCGTACGATTCGTCGACGCCGAGGGCGATGTCCGGCGACTGCGGGTCGATCGCGACGACGACGCCGCATGTGTTCGCGTCGAACCCGTGCGCGGAGTCGGTGTAGCCGATCGCGCGAATCGTCTCGCGTACGACGTTGGACACGTCGACGTACGTCTTCGTCGTGATCTCGCCGGCAACGACGACGAGACCCGTCGTGACGAGCGTCTCGCAGGCGACACGCCCATCGGGATCGTCGCGTAGCACTGCATCGAGCACGGCGTCGGAAACCTGATCCGCGACCTTGTCCGGATGCCCTTCGGTGACCGACTCCGACGTGAAGAGAAACTCGCGCGCGGACATACGCGGGAGGTTACCTACTCGCCCGTCGGCCTTCTTCCCATCAGCCCCTCGACGAGATCTGCGAGCCGAACGTTCCCCTCCAGTACTGCGCAGACCCCCTCCGTGATCGGCAGCTCGATCCCGAGGCGGTGAGACAGATCGCGCAGCACCGGCGCCGTCGTCAGGCCCTCGACCGTCTGCCCGATCGTGGCAGCAGCCTCCTTCGGCGAGGCGCCGCGCGCGATCAGCTCGCCTGCGGCGCGGTTGCGCCCGTGCCGCGACTGGCACGTGACGATCAGGTCGCCCATGCCGGCGAGACCGGAGAACGTCTCGGGACGCCCGCCGCACGCTTCGCCGAGCCGCGCCATCTCGACGAGGCCCCGCGTGATCAGCGCGGCCTTGCCGTTGTCCCCGAGCCCCAACCCGTCGACACCGCCGGCTGCGAGTCCAATCACGTTCTTCGCCGCGGCGCAAAGCTCGACGCCGGTCACGTCCGGATTGACGTAGATGCGGAAGACGAGCGAATTGATCGCGCTCTGCAGCTCCTCCGCAAGCGCCGCGTCCTCCGAGGCGATCACCGCCGCCGTGGGCAGGCCCGCCGCGACTTCCTCCGCCATGTTGGGGCCAGAGAGCACGGCTACCGGACGCCCGGTGACGAGGGTCGACAGCCGATTGGCGCTTGCGGGATCGAGGCCCTTGCTCAGGGAAAGGACCGGCGCAATCCCAGGCAGCGAGCGCGCCACGTCGCCGAAGGTTCTCGACGGCACGGCGAGCACGATCAAGTCTGTCTCTTCGAGCCAGGTCCCGAGTCCTGGACGAGGGACAACGCCGGAAAGGTCGACGGTCGGTAGGTAGCGCGGGTTGTGCCGCGTCTCCGCGATCGCCCGCGCCTGCTCCGCGTCACGGCACACGAGCGTCACCTCGTGGCCACGCTCGAAGAGCAGCCGCGAAAATGCGGTACCCCACGAGCCGGCTCCGACGACGGCGATTCTCATCCGCGCCGCACGAAGTCGATGGCCACGGGCACGCCCTCGAGCTCGAAGCGCTCTCGCAACCGGTTCTCGATCCAGTAGCCGAAGTCGCGCGTCATGAGCGAAGGATCGTTCACGAAGAAACGAAAGCGCGGCGGCCTGCGTCTTGTCTGCGTGCCGTAAAGGAGATTTAGCCGCCGGCCCGCTCTTTGCGGCGGCTGACGCTCCTCGCGCAACTCGGCCAGGAAGCGGTTCAGCTCGCCGGTCGAGATCCGTGCTATGTGTTTCGCGAACTGCCGCTCGATCCTGTCGAGCAGCCGGTCGACGCCCCGGCCGCTTTTCGCCGAGACGGCGATCAGCGGAGGTCGCTGCCGCAGCCGCGCCTCGAGCCGCGGGCGAACGTCCTCGATCCCGACGATGCCCACGTCCCACTTCGAGAGGACGACGATCGTCGAGCACATCGCCTTGCGCGCGACGTCGGCGACCGCGAGATCCTGGTCGACCACACCCTCCGACACGTCGACCAGGACGAGTGCGACGTCGGCGCGCTCCGCAGCCTCCAGCGCGCGCAGTTCCGAGTAGTACTCGATCCCCTGCCGCTGCCTGCGCTTGCGCCGCATGCCTGCAGTGTCGACGAGGACGAACGTGGTGTCGCCGCGCTTCAGCACCGTGTCGATCGAGTCGCGCGTCGTCCCGGGCTTCTCCGAGACGATCACCCGCTCCTGGCCGACGAACGCATTGAGCAGCGACGACTTGCCGACGTTCGGCCGGCCGAGGATGGCGACGCGAATAGCGTCCTCGCCGATCGGTGCCCTACCAATACCCGGGAGCAGCTCGAGCACCTCATCGAGCAGATCGCCGGTGCCGTATCCGTGGAGACCGGAGACGGGGATTGGATCGCCGAGCCCGAGCCGGTGCAGGTCGTAGGCGAGCGAGTCCTGCGCCGGGTCGTCGATCTTGTTCGCGAGCACGAGCGTCGGCTTCCGTGCCTCGCGCAGGATCTGCGCGATCTCCTCGTCGCCCGGCGTGATGCCGGCCTTCGCGTCGATGACGAACAGCACGAGGTCGGCCTCTGCTACGGCGGCGCGCGCCTGCTCGACGATCGCCCGCGTCATCGGCGTCGCGTCGGCGATGTCGACGCCACCCGTGTCGATAAGGAGGAACTGCTTGCCGTTCCACTCACAGACGAGCTCCTTGCGGTCGCGCGTCACGCCCGGTGTCTCGTGCACGACCGCCGCGCGCGTGCCGGTGAGCCGGTTCACGAGCGTCGACTTGCCGACGTTCGGGAAGCCGACGATCGCCACAGTCCCGACGAGTCCGTTCTCCGTCGTCATGGCCGCGTCGCGCTCTTGGTGCGGCCGCGGGCGTGCACGTCTGCGAGCCAGTCGAACAGCTCGTTGATCCGCTTTTCGATCTCGGCCGTCGCCTCCTTGTAGCTGCGCCCGTTTTTCGGCCGGTCGGCAAAGTCCATCGGCTGACCAAACGCGATCGAGCACGGAGCGAAGTTGCCGATCTTCCAGAACTGCGTCCCGTAGATCGCGGCCGGGACGACCGGCACCTCTTCCTGGATCGCGACCATCGCTGCGCCGGGTTGTGCCTGCCCAGGCCGGCCGGTTCGCTGGCGCGTTCCCTCGACGAACAGACCGAGCGCGTGCCCGTTCCGCACCGCCTCGCGCATCTGCCGGACGGCATCGCGGTCGGATTCGCCGCGCCGCACGCCGATCGTTCCGTGCCAGCTGATGAATTTGCCGAAGCCCCGGAAGCTGACCGCCTCGGCTTTCGCGACGAAGTCGAGGTTGCGCGGCGACACTGCGCCGAGGATCGGGACGTCGATCCAGTGGAGATGGTTGACCGCGAGCACCACGCCGCCCTCGCGCGGCACTTGCTCGCGTCCGTAGGCGCGGGCGCGAGTCACCAGGCGCGCGGGCAGCCCCATGTAGACGCGCCCGGCGGCCCAGAACAGGTTGGACGTCCGCTGGGTCGTCACGCCGGCTGGCGGAGTGCGCGCACGAGCCTTTCGATCTGGTCGACGACGTCGTCGACCTCTAGGCTCGTCGTGTCGATCTCGTGCGCGTCGGCGGCTGGCTGCATGCGCGCCGCATCACTGGCATCACGCATACGCAGATCGGTGGCCAGCGCGTCGCCGCCGATCTCGGGCCGCTCCGCGAGCCTGCGTTCCGCGCGCACCTTTGGATCCGCGACGAGGTAGACCTTCACCTCGGCCGCCGGCGCGACGACGGTTCCGATGTCTCGCCCTTCGATAACCACGTCTCCGTCGTGACCGAGCTCGCGCTGTCGCTCGCGCATGACCTCTCGCACCTCGGGATGGCGGGCGACGACGGGAACCATGCGGTCGACCTGCGTGCGACGGATCGCAGCGGTGACGTCGGTGCTCGAGATGAAGACTCGCTGTTCGTTCTCGAAGGAAATGGGGTTCTCGCGCGCGAGACGGCCGAGGCGCTCGCCGTCGGAGAGGTCGAACGACTGCTGGAGCGCGAGCCACGTGAGCGCGCGATACATGGCGCCGGTGTCGAGGTACCGGAATTGGAGCCGTTCGGCGAGGCGCCGCGCGACAGTGCTCTTGCCCGCGCCGGCGGGCCCGTCGATTGCAACGATCATCGTCTTGTCACCGACTCCAGGAGGTCGAAGAAGCCGGGGAAGCTTATAGCGACGGCTTCGGCATCCTGCACCTCGACGCCTTCGCGCGAGACGAGACCGGAGACCGCGCCGAGCATGGCGAGCCGGTGATCTCCGTGCGAGCCCATTCCCCCACCCTTAGGGCGGGTGGCTACACCCCTCACCCCGAAGCCATCTTGACGCGCCGAGATCCGGATCCCGAGCGCTTTCAGCGAAGTTGTCACAGTCTCAATGCGATTTGATTCTTTTGCGCGCAACTCCTGTGCGCCTTCGACCCGGCTCTCGCCGTGCGCCATCCCGGCTGCGAGAGCGAACAGCGGCAGCTCGTCGATCAGCCGCGGCACCTCCTCTGCGCCGATCGTCGTCGCCGTCAGCTCCGCCGAGCGCACCTCGAGATCGCCCGCAGGCTCGCCCGCCAAAGTCCGCCGGTTGAAGACGGCGATCCGCGCGCCCATCCGCTCGAGGACGTCGAGCAGCCCGGTGCGCGTCGAATTCAGATTCACATCGTGGATGCGGAGCACAGACCCCGCGAGCAACGTCGCGGCGACGATCAGCGGCGCTGCCGACGAGAAGTCGCCCGGCACGTCGATCGACAGCGGCGAAAGACGTTCGACCGGCCAGACGCTGGCCTGCCGCGGGCTCGACTGTACGCGCGCTCCCTGCATCCGCAGCAGCCGCTCGGTGTGGTCGCGCGTCTGCGCGCCGTGCTCGACGACCACCGTGGGCCCGTCGTTCGCGTACAGCCCCGCGAGCAGCACGCACGACTTCACCTGCGCGCTCGCTACCGGAAGCGCGTACGACAGAGGCTTCAGCGACGCGCCGCCGTGGACGGTGACGGGCGCGTGGCCCTCCGTAGTCTCGAGGCGCGCGCCCATCCGCCGCAGCGGCTCCGCGATCCTCTCCATCGGCCGCGAGCTGAGCGACTCGTCGCCTGCGAGGACGAACGTCCCCTCCTGCCCGACCAGGATGCCGGCGATGAGACGCAGCAGCGTGCCCGCGTTGCCGCAGTCGATCGGCTCAACGGGAGCGCGCAGCCCGCGTAAACCGACCCCGCGCACGCGCAGGCGGTCGACATCGTCCTCCAGCACCTCGACGCCGAGCGTGCGCAGCGCGAAGATCGTCGATTCGGTGTCCCCAGCACGTCCGAAGTTGCGGATCTCGCTCTCGCCGTCCGCAACGGCGCCGAGCAGCAGCCCGCGGTGCGAGATTGACTTCGTTCCGGGCACCGCGACGTCGCCGACGAGCGCGGCCGCGGCCTCGACTCGCATGTCAGCCGACGACTTTGCCCATCAACGACGAGAGCGCACGGATCTCGTC
>DASVFB010000172.1:0-3816 GCA_036380275.1 Gaiellaceae bacterium
CGCACGATCGAGAACGACTTCGAGCTGACCGGACCGATCGCACGCGGCGACTGGAAGACCGTGGACGCGCACGTCCGAGCGATCCACGACGAGGTCCCCGAGCTCGAGCCGATGTACCTCGCGCTGGCGGAGGCGACGAAGCAGTGAAGGTCGTGCGGACCGTCGCCGAGCTGCGCGATGGGCTTCCGTCGTCCGGCACCGTCGGGCTCGTCCCGACGATGGGCGCGTTGCACGCCGGCCATGTGGCGCTTGTCGAGACGGCACGCGCCGAGTGCGACTTCGTCGTGATGAGCCTGTTCGTGAACGAGGCGCAGTTCGACTCCGACGCCGACTTCGCGCGCTACCCCCGCAACGAGGAGCGCGACCTCAGCGTCGCGGAGGACGCCGGCGTCGACATCGTCTTCGCGCCGGAGGCGGACGAGCTCTTCCCACCCGGCTACGGCACGTGGGTCGAGCCGGAGGAGCACGGCCTCGAGGCCGAGTTTCGGCCGGGCCACTTCCGCGGGGTCGCGACTGTGTGCCTGAAGCTCTTCAACATCGTCCGTCCGCAGCGCGTGTACTTCGGCCAGAAGGACGCCCAGCAAGTTCATGTCGTGCTGCGGATGCTCCGCGACTTCAACCACGACACCGAGCTCAAAGTCGTGCCGACCGTGCGCGACCAGGACGGGCTCGCGCTCTCGTCGCGGAACGCCCTGCTCTCGCCGGAGGAGCGTGAGCGCGCGCGAGCACTCCCCCGCGCGCTGGAAACAGGCGATGTCTCTCGCGCACGCGAGCTGCTCGACGGCCTCGACGTCGACTACGTCGCAATCGCCGACTTCGAGCCGAAGGTGCTCGTCGCAGCGGTTCGGCTCGGCCCCACACGTTTGATCGACAACATCCCCCTGGAAGGAGAACCGACATGAGCGCACCCCCCGCAGGCAAGCTGCCGCTCCCCGAGCTCGCCGAGATGAAACGACGCGGCGACAAGGTCGTCATGGTCACCGCATACGACGCACCCGGCGCACGCTTCGCGGAGGACGCCGGCGTCGACCTGATCCTCGTCGGCGACACCGCAGCGATGGTGGTGCTTGGCCACGAGGGCACGACGGTGCCGGTGACGATGGACGAGATGATCTTCCTCACGAAGACCGTCGCCCGCGCCGCCTACCGGCCGATCGTCGTCGGCGACATGCCGTTCGGCTCGTACCAGGTCTCCGACGAGGACGCCGTCCGCAACGCAATCCGGTTCGTGAAGGAGGCTCGCGCCGACGTCGTGAAGCTCGAGGGAGCGGGACCGTCTGTGTCGCGCGCCCGCGCGATCGTCGAAGCGGGAATCCCCGTGATGGGACACGTGGGCCTGACGCCGCAGTCCGCGACGATGCTCGGCGGCTTCAAGACGCAGGGCAAGACGCGCGACGCCGCGCGCAAACTCGTGGCCGACGCCCTCGAGCTCGAGGCTGCGGGGTGCTTCTCCGTCGTGCTGGAGGCGGTGCCTGCACCCGTTGCCACGGAGATCACCCGCCGGCTCACGGTGCCCACGATCGGGATCGGCGCCGGCGTCGACTGCGACGGTCAGGTGCTCGTCTACCACGACCTACTCGGCCTGACGGAGGGCCATCTCCCGCGCTTCGTGAAGCGATACGCGAACCTGTCGCTCGAGATCCGCGACGCTCTCGCGGCGTACACGGCGGACGTTCGCAGCGGTGCGTTTCCCGAGGAGCAGCACACGTACGCGATGCAAGAAGAGGAGCGCCGAGAGTTTCTAGAGGAACTCGTGCACGAGCGTAAGTAGCACGACCGGCGACGCCGCGAGCGCGAGCGTCGCGAGCGAACGCGGCCAGGTCCAGCCGTGAACGGCCCGGATGCCGATCACGAGGAGCGCGAGCGCCCACACGCCGAAGGCGATCGCGGTCCAGATGAGCACGTCGCCGCCGGTGCCGCCGTCCGACCCGCCCGTGCGGAAGAGATCGCCACCGAAAGCGGCGAGCCCGATTGGCCAGACGAGCACCAGCGAAAGAGCGAGGGGAGCGCACGCGAAGCCGACGACGTGGCGCGCGCGCCTGTAACTCCCCTGCCCGCCGAGCGCCTGGGACGCACCGTGGAGCAGCGCGCCGCCGAGCCAGAACACCGCAGCGGCATAGATGCCGCCGCCGATGAAGGCCCAGACGGCGACGACGAGCCCGTCGCGCACCGGATCGTCGAGCAGCGTGCGCGCGACAGAGCTCGTGAGGACGCCGGCGATCCCGGCAAGCCACGTGAGTGCGAGGAGCGGCTCCTGCCTCGCGTAAGCGGCCGCGTCGGAATCGTCGCGGAGCGCGACGAAGACCGCGCGCGGAGCCTGGAGCACCAGCAACGCGCGCAGGAACCATTCCCTGTCGAGCCCCGCCTCCTCCGCGCGCGTGCTCACGGTTCTACGCAGCGGCGACTGCTCGCGCGGACAGGATGTTGCGCAGGTACTGGCCGGTGAACGACTCCTCCACCTCGGCGACGTCCTCCGGCGAGCCGTCGGCGATCAGCTCTCCCCCGGCCTCGCCGCCCTCAGGGCCGAGGTCGACCAGCCAATCGGCCTGCTTGATCACGTCGAGGTTGTGCTCGATCACGAGCACGGTGTTCCCCGCATCCACGAGTCGCTGCAGCACCTCGAGCAGCTTCTCGATGTCGGCGAAGTGCAGTCCGGTCGTCGGCTCGTCGAGAATGTACAGCGTCGTGCCGGTCGCGACCTTGCCGAGCTCCGACGCGAGCTTCACGCGCTGCGCCTCACCACCGGACAGCGTCGTCGCCGGCTGGCCTAGCTTCATGTAGTCGAACCCCACGTCGTGCAGCGTCTGCAACCGCCGGCGCAGCTTCGGGATCTTGGCGAAGAAGCGCAACGCCTCCTCGACGCTCATGTCGAGCACGTCCGCTATCGACTTTCCCTTGAACCGAACCTCGAGCGTCTCGCGGTTGTAGCGGGCGCCCTTGCACGTCTCGCACGGGACGTAGACGTCGGGCAGGAAGTGCATCTCGATCTTGATCTGTCCGTCGCCCTTGCACGTCTCGCAGCGCCCGCCGCGCACGTTGAACGAGAAGCGCCCGGGCTTGTAGCCGCGCACCTTCGACTCGGGCGTCAGCGAGTAGAGCTCGCGGATGTGCGTGAAGAGGTCCGTGTACGTCGCCGGGTTGGAGCGCGGCGTCCGCCCGATCGGCTTCTGGTCGATCTCGATCACCTTGTCGAACACGTCGATCCCCGCGACGCTGTCGTGCTCGCCGGGCTTGATGCGCAGGCGGTTCAGCCGGTTGGCGAGCGCCTTGTAGACGATCTCGTTGACGAGCGTCGACTTGCCCGAGCCGGAGACTCCCGTGACGCAGATGAAGTTGCCGACGGGGAAGTCGACGTCGATTCCCTTCAGGTTGTGCTGCGTCGCCCCGAACACCTTGAAGAAGCCGCGGTCCTGGCCGCGCCGCTCCGGCACCGCGATCGAGCGCTTCCCAGAGAGGAACTGTCCGGTGATCGAGCCCTTTGCGCGCTCGACCTTCGTCGCCAGTCCTTCCGCGACGACGTGACCGCCGTGCTCGCCGGCGCCTGGTCCCATGTCGACGAGCCAGTCGGCGCTGCGCATCATCTGCTCGTCGTGCTCGACCACGAGGACGCTGTTCCCGAGGTCGCGCAGGCGCTTCAGGGTCTCGATCAGCCTGCCGTTGTCACGCTGGTGGAGCCCGATCGACGGCTCGTCGAGGATGTAGAGCACTCCGACGAGCTGCGACCCGATCTGCGTCGCCAGCCGCAGCCTCTGCGCCTCCCCGCCGGAGAGCGTCGCCGAAGCCCGGTCGAGCTGGAGGTAGCCGACGCCGACGTTG
>DASVFB010000173.1:0-5686 GCA_036380275.1 Gaiellaceae bacterium
CCGGTTCGTCATCGCCGCGCTCGAGAGCTCGACGTTCGCTGCGAGCTCGCCGGCCGATCGACGTCCCCCGGGCGTGCGGGCGAGCTTGCCGAGCGAATGCCATTCACCGGAGCTCAGATCGTGCTCCTCCAGGGTCTCGTCCAGCATGCGTTTGATCCGGCGCTGGATCCCGCCGATGCGGTCGACGATTCCCTCCACGCGCAGGTCTAGCGTCGGCAGGAACTCGCGGATCTCTTCCAGCCAGCGGTCGATGTGGTCTTGCTCGGTGTGTTTCGCTGTTTTCACCATATCGAGATTCTCTACAAAAGAATATTTGACGTCAAGTGGTTCCATAGTTAGTATCTCGAACTCGAAATACTCTAGCAGGGGAGGAGCCCATGTACCTCACGCATCCCGAGCTGAGAAAAGGCCTGGCAGAGGAGCACATTCGCCGCCTGGCCGAGGACATGCGGCCGGCGTCCGGGTCAGGCGTCGAGCGCATCGTTGACGAGCCTGTCGGCAAGCTCGTTGTGCTCCCGGCGAACGGCCGTGTACGTGACGGAGCCAAGGTCGCGCGCGAGGCGGGTTGCCTCGAGCGAAAGACGGCGTAGCGCCTCGTTCTTGACCTTGTACTCCCCACGCATCTGCTTGACGAGCAGCTCCGAGTCGGAAACAACCTCGAGGTCGGTCACGCCGCGCGCGTGAGCGGCCTCGAGGCCGGCGACGAGGGCGCGGTACTCCGCGACGTTGTTCGTCGCGACGCCGATTGTCTCGCCACGGGCATCGAGCACCGTCCCGTCCTCGGTCTCGAGGACGTAGCCGTACGCGGCAGGGCCGGGGTTGCCGCGCGCGCCTCCGTCCGTCGACAGCTTCGCCTTCACAGCAGCTCGTAGACGTCGAAGGCCGGCTCCTCGTACGGGTGCGCGCGTTGAAGCGCGCCGATCACCTGCTCGTGGAGCTCCACCGGGAACACCGTCTCGAGGCGCAACTCGGGCACCCGCTCATCGCGACCAGACTCACCCACGGACGGCGCGGTTCCCTCACCGCCGAAGAATGTCCCCGTCCCCTCCGAGTACCACGAGCAGCGCTCGTAGCCGCCGATGCGTCCCGCGCCCGCGGCGAAGAGGGCATCGCGGACCGCGTCGAGCGCCTCAGGCGGAACGAACACGACGAGCTTGCGGTTCACACCGCCTATCATCGCGGCCGTGACGACGCAGGAGGCGGCTCGGCGCTGGGTCGACAGCTGGATGCGCGGCTGGCGTGCACTGGATCCGGAGCCGATCCTCGAAACCTACGCGGACGACTGTTTCTACCTCTCGCATCCCTTTCGCCAGCCGCAGACGCCGCAGGCGTACGTTGAGTGGGCGCTCGCAGAGGAGGAGTGGGCGGAGCCGTGGTACGGCGAGCCGGTCGTCGACGGCGATCGCGCCGCCGTCGAGTGGTGGGCGTTCGTGCGCGAGAACGGCAAGGACGTCACGCTCGCCGGCACGTCGCTGCTGCGCTTCAACGACGCCGGGCAGGTCGTCGAGCAGCGCGACGCTTGGGCCGTGGCCGACGGTCGCGAGGAGAGACGCTAACTCCCGCTAGGTGTCGATCTGCGCCTTCTGCAGCTTTCCCGAGTAGTCGACGTAGATCGACTTCCACTCGGTAAAGACGTCGAGCGCCGCCTGGCCGGCCTCGCGGTGGCCGTTTCCGGTGTCCTTCGTGCCTCCGAAGGGCAGGTGCACCTCGGCGCCGATCGTGCCCGCGTTGATGTACGTGATCCCGGCGGCGAGGTCACGCATCGAGCGGAAGGCCTTGTTCACGTCGCGCGTGAAGATCGACGACGAGAGCCCGTAGCGGATGCCGTTCGACACGCGGATCGCTTCGTCGAAGTCGTTCACGCGAATCAGCGCCGTCGTCGGGCCGAAGATCTCTTCCTGCGCGATCCGCATCTGCGGATCGACGTTGCCGAACAGGGTCGGCCGGTAGTAGTGGCCCTTGTCCAGGCCGTTGTCCGACGCGATCTCTCCGCCCGTGAGCAGCTTGGCGCCTTCGTCGATCCCGATCTGCGTGTACGAGTGGATCTTCTCGAGCGCCTTGTCGTTGATCACCGGCCCCACGTCGGTGTCGTCCTCCCAGCCGACGCCGAGTCGCAGCTTCTCGGCTGCTTCGACAAGTCGCGACGAGAGCTCGTCGTAGACGCCGCTCTCCGCGATAACGCGGGATGCAGCCGTGCAACGCTGGCCCGAGGTGCCGAACGCCGACCAGAGAATCCCCTCGACCGCCAGGTCGAGGTCGGCGTCGTCAAGGACGATGATCGCGTTCTTGCCGCCCAGCTCGAGGTGAACGTGCTTCAGGTGGTCTGCAGCGTTCCGCATCACCTCCACCCCGGTCTCGCGTGAGCCGGTCAGCGTGATCACGGGCACGTCGGGATGGCGCACGAGCCGGTCGCCGACCGCGCCGCCGCCGCCGTGCACGACGTTGATGACGCCGGCAGGCACGCCTGCCTCGACGAGCAACTCGACAAATCGTTCGCCCAGGAGCGGAGTGTCCGTCGCAGGCTTGAACACGATCGTGTTGCCGCTCACGAGCGCGGGCGCGATCTTCCACGAGGGGATCGCGATCGGGAAGTTCCACGGCGTGATGACGCCGACGACGCCGATCGGCATGCGCACGCTCATGTTGAACTTGTCCCTGAGCTCCGACGGCGTTGTCTGGCCCCACAGCCGCCGACCCTCGCCGGCCATGTAGAAGCTCATGTCGATCGCTTCCTGGACGTCGCCGCCGGCCTCCACCTTCACCTTCCCCATCTCGTGCGTCATCAGGTCGGTGAGCTCGGCCTTGTGCTCGGCCACGAGCTGTGCGAAGCGGAAGAGGATGTCGCCGCGTTGCGGCGCCGGCACGAGCCGCCACTCCTCGAAGGCTTCCTTCGCGACCGCGACCGCGCGGTCGACGTCCTCGGGCACAGACTTGGGAAAGACGCCGAGCGTCTCGCCGTCAGCGGGGCTGATCGACTCGAACGTCTCGCCCGAGACGGAGTCGACCCACTCGCCGCCGATGAAGTTCTTGAACGTGTTGACGCCCGTGACTGCCATGGGCGCAAGTGTAGATCCCGCGGCTACGGCGCCTCGGTCTCGGGGAACGTGCCGGGAATGCGGGCGCGGCGGCGGTCGCGAGTCTCGCGCTTGCCTCCGTACGACTTGCCCCTGCGCCGGTTCGGGCTCTCGCGGCGGTCGACGATGACGGATACGTTGGGGTTGTCCTTGTAGTACTCGACCATCTTGTCGAAGAGCTCGGCTTCGAGCTCGCGCGGGATAACGCAATAGATCATCGCGTTCTCAGTGTAGGGAACGACTAGATCCGCGCAATGTCGGGCACGAGGCGTCCACCTGGCTCGACGTGAGCGTTCCACTGCGTGTAGCGGTCGTCGAGCTCCTCGAGCTCGTGCCCGCGCTCGGCGAGGGTCATCGGCTGGGCCGAATCGGGAGAGACGCGGTACTGGTACCAGGAGATGTCCCAGGCGATCGTGATCACGAGCTCGGGATTCACTCCCGAGAACGTCACGATCGATGCGCGAGGCTCGCCGAGGCTCTTCGCGACGCCGCCGATCGTGCGGCGGAACTGGCTGCCGTTGAAGAGGTCGGCCGCGTCCACCATGCCGAGCTCCTCGTCGGAGAGGCGACGCAGGATCGGCTCGGTCGCGACGGGCGCGTCGTCGGCCGCCCGGCGGCCGCCGAAGATCGTCCGGAGGTCGAGAGCACTCCGGCGACGGCGCTCCTCGGGGACGAGCGGCGTCGTGGGGGCGCCCTCCTTGAGCCAGCCGTACTCCAGGGCCTCCTCCTGGCAGAGCGAGCACACGTCGACGAGCTCGGCGCCCGCGAACGGCGCGTAGCGGACGACTCGCTCGCCCATCAGGAGCGAGCGCTCGCAGATGGCGCACGTACGGGCGACCGCTGTCCGCGTGATGCGCACGAAGCCCGAGGTTAGCGGAGGGCATACGAGCGATGCTAAGGTCGTTCCACACCTATATGCGTTTTGCACATAGACACGGACCGAGGACGCGCTGGCGCGACGGCCAGGGCCGCTGGCACGTCCGCGGACGCGTCGAGCGCTTCATCGAGCCGGCGCTGCTCATGTTGCTCGCCGAGCGGCCCGCGCACGGGTACGAGCTCGTCGACCGTGTGCCGGAGTTGATCCCGGGCGAGCGCCCCGAGATGGGCGGGCTCTACCGCGTGCTGCGCGCGCTCGAAGAGGACGGGCTCGTTTCGTCCGAGTGGGACGCCGAAGAGCCGGGCCCGGCGAAGCGCAGGTACGAGTTGACCCCGGCGGGCCGCGAGCTGCTGCGCGCGTGGGCGAAAGCCCTCAAGCAGACGCAGCAGGTCGTGGACGCCTTCCTCAAACGGCACGAAGGGAGGTGAACATGCACGGACATCACCATCGCCGTGGCTTTCGCCGGCCGCCGTTCGGGCGCCGCTGGTACAGCAGCGAGAACGTCCTCGAGCGGCTGGAGAGCTACCAGCGCGACCTCGAGCAGGAGCTCGCCGACGTGTCGGACCTGATCAAGCGCTTGCGCGAGACCGAGAGCGCGCCCGAGGCGCCGCAGCAGACCGCGACAGTCTAGGTCGATCCGGGCCATGTCCCAGGGACAGTCCCTGGGACATGGCCCAACTACCGTCCGCCGTCACGGCATGCTCGGCTGCGCCGGCGGCGTGGGCATCGCCGTGTAGGGCGGTGGCTGCCGCCGCTGGAGCGTCGCGTCGAACATCTGCCGCACGCCCGCGGTCAACGCCGCCGTCACGCCCTCGTCGCCGCTGAGGGCGCCGCGCGTGCAGCGAGTGCGCTGGACGTCGCGGGGTAGCCGCCGCGGAGCGACGTTCCCGCGGAAGCAATTCCCACCGCCGACGCCCTTCGCGACCGCGAGATCGGCGAGCCCGCTGCCCGAGACGACGTTCCTCGCGACGGTGTTTCCGCGTGGCCGCCACGGCGGGCCGGGGTCGCGGGTCGCCTGAGGGTCGAAGACGATCCGCCTGGCCGTCGGGAAGACCGCGATCCCGTAGCGCTCGCTGGCCGTCACCCGGTTGTTGCGGACGTCGTTCTCGTTCCCACCGGCGACAGCGATCCCGATCCCGATGAAGCCGGCGAGCGGCGTGCTGATCGGGACGCGCGCCCGGCCGCTTCTCGTCACCGTGTTGCGCAAAATCGTCGCCCGCCGCTGCGGAGCGTGTGCTTCGTTCGCGTAGGTGTTCGGGACGATCCCGGCGCCGTTGCGATCCCACGTGGAGTCGCGGATGACAAGCTCGCTCGCGTTCGTCCCGGAGTAGCCGACGGCCGAGAGGGTCGCGACAACGTGGAAGATCGTGGCGCCGCAGCGCGCGCATTCGCCGACGTAGTACGCGGCGTCGGCCGCGCCGGAGACGTAGTCGTGGTCGACCCTTCCGCGCTCGCCGCCCTCGACGTAGATGCCGTACTGACCGACGTTCCACACCGTGAGGTAAGAAGCGCGGAATCGGTCCCCTCCCTCCCACCGAAACGCGTCGACCGGGAAGTTGTGCGCCGACAGGTTGAGGATCGAGACGCCGTCCGCATGGACGACGACGCCGCTCCTCCTCGCGTCCTTGCCGTCGAGGACGACGGCGTTGCGATCGACTCCTCTGATCGTGATGTCGTGCTTGTCACGCGGAACGACGTTTCCACCCGGATACGTCCCGCGGTCGACCAGGATCGT
>DASVFB010000174.1:0-4378 GCA_036380275.1 Gaiellaceae bacterium
TTGACGATCGCGCCGCGGGCGAAGACGGCGCGCAGGGGCGCGCGGCTCGGCTCGGGCTCATCGATCGCAGGGCGCTCGAGCAGCTTCCGGATCCCGAGGTAGACGAGGTACGCGGCCCCGGCGAACTTCACGGCGCTGAAGGCAACCGCAGACGCAAGGATCAGAGCCGAGAGCCCGACGGCCGCGGCGACGATGTGCACGAACGTCCCGATGTGGATTCCGGCCACCGACGCCAGGCCCGCGGAGCGGCCCTGCTCGGCGCTCTGCGTCACGACGTAGAGCACCGCCGGCCCGGGAATCAGCAGCAGCGCGATCGACGCGACTGCGAACAGCTCCACAGCTGAGAAGCTCGGAAAGGCCACGGCTACGATTCTGCCTGTGCGCCGGTACTTCGTGACAACGTTCGGCTGCCAGATGAACGCTCACGACAGCGAGCGGATCAAGGGCATGCTCGAAGACATCGGGCTCGGCGAGGCCCCTTCGCGCGAAGAAGCCGACGTGATCGTGTTCAACACGTGCACGATCCGGGAGAAGCCGGACACGAAGTTCGCCGCGTACATCGGCGACGCGATCGCGCAGAAGCGCCGCAGCCCGGACACGGTCATCGCGGTCGGCGGCTGCTACGCCGAGGCGCAGCGGGAGCGGCTGTTCTCGCTCTACCCCGAGGTCGACGTTGCGTTCGGGCCTGGGTCGATCCCGCACCTTGGCGAGTGGCTCGGCGCGGGCGGGTTCGGCGTCGAGCGAAGCGCGTTCGGGATAGCGGAGGAACGACGGTTCGCGTCGACGCTGCCGATGCACCGCGAGCGCCGCTTCCAGGCCTGGGTGCAGATCTCGATGGGCTGCAACTCGAAGTGCGCGTACTGCATCGTCCCCGCGGTGCGCGGCCGCGAGGTCTCGCGCCGGCCCGGCGAGATCCTCGCCGAAGTGGCAGGTGCCGCAGCCGAAGGTGTCAAGGAGATCACGCTGCTCGGCCAGAACGTCAACTCGTGGGGCCGCGACCTCGGCACCGAGTTCGGCGAGCTGCTCCGCGCCTGCGACGGCGTCCACGGGATCCAGCGCATCCGCTTCACGTCGCCACACCCGAAGGATTTCCGGCTCCCCGTCATCGAGGCCATGGCCGAGTCCGCGGCGGTCTGCGAGCACACGCACCTACCGTTGCAGTCGGGGTCGACGCGGGTGCTCAAGGCGATGCGGCGCACGTACTCGCGCGAGCGGTACCTCAAGCTCGTCGACGATCTCCGGGCAGCAATCCCGGACCTCGCGCTGACGACGGACATCATCGTCGGCTTCCCCGGCGAGACCGAGGACGATTTCCAGGAGACGATCCAGGCCGTCGAGGAAGTCGGCTACGAGGGCGCCTTCACGTTCGTCTACTCGCCGCGTCAGGGAACCGAGGCAGCCATGTCCTCGAACCAGGTCCCGGAGGAGACGAAGCACGACCGAATCGAGCGCCTTGTCGAGGTCGTGCAGCATGTTGCGCACGAGCGCAACCGCGAGCGCATTGGTCGCATCGAAGAGGTGCTCGTCGAGGGCTCATCGCGAACGGATCCTTCGCTGCTCCGCGGCCGCACGCGCCGCAACACGACGGTCAACTTCGCGGGCACAGCACAACCGGGCGAGCTCGTAGACGTGCTGATCGAATCCGCGACGTCGCAGACACTGCAGGGCAAGCAACCGGCTGCTGTTGCTGCGTAGTCGCGACCTCAGCTGGGAGGGCTGCCTCAACGTCCGCGACCTCGGCGGACACCGCACTGAAGACGGCGGGGAGACGCGATACGGCGCGATCGTGCGGGCCGACAGCGTCCGGCAGCTGACGGACGCAGGGTGGGCGGCCGCAGTCGATTACGGCGTGACGACGATCGTCGACCTGCGCATGGACCAGGAGCTCGAGGCCGATCCGCCTGCAGAGCTCCCAGTTGACGTCGTACACGTCTCGTTCTTCGATGAGGACGAGCAGGCGTTCGCCGAAGTCGAGGCCGTTGCATCGGCAGCCCCGGACAACGCGACTGCAACGCGTGAGGTCTACCTCGTCTTCCTCGAGCGTTTCCGGGAGAACGTCGCCGCGGCGATTGCTGCAGTCGCCAGGGCGCCTGAAGGCGTCGTCGTCGTGCACTGCATGGGAGGGAAGGACCGCACTGGACTCGTTGTCGCGTTCCTGCTGCGCATCGCCGGCGTCGACGACGAGCAGATCGCGACCGACTATGCGCTCAGCGAGGAACGGCTGCAGCCGCGGCACGAGGCGTGGCTCGCGGAGGCCGGGACGGAGGCCGAACGTGAAAGGCTCCGCCGCGTCGCATCCACGCCGCGGGAGTCGATGCTCGGCGTGCTCGAGGAGCTCGAGCGAGGCTACGGGAGCGTCGAGGGCTACCTCCGCAGCGGCGGGCTGACCGACGAAGACCTGCGGCTCGTGCGCGAACGGCTGCGTGGCTAAGAGCCTCTAGTGGTCCTGGCGATCTACGGACCGACTGCGAGCGGCAAGAGCGCGGTGGCCGACGCGATCGCCGCGCAGATTCCCGCCCAGCTGATCTCCGCGGACGCGGCGGCGCTGTTCCGCGGGCTCGAGGTGCTCACGGCGGCGCCGGAACATCCGACGCTACTCGTCGGCGTGTTCGAGCTCGACCACGAGGTGTCGGTGGCTGAGTTCCAGCGACTCGCGCACGCGACGATCGACGAGGCGCTCGCAAACGATCGGGCGCCCGTCGTCGTGGGGGGAACCGGCCTCTATCTCCGGGCTGCGCTATCGGACCTTGAACTGCCGCCGCCGCCGCAGGAAGGCGCCCGCGCGAAGTGGGAGTCGTTCTACGACGCGCACGGCGGCGTCCACGCGCACGGCCGGCTGCAAGCGCTCGACCCCGAGGCGGCGGCGCGCGTCCATCCGAACGACCGGCGCCGCGTCGTGCGAGCGCTGGAGCTCGCCGAGGCGGGCTCGTCGCTCGCAGGCGATGACCTCTGGAGCGACGTAACACGGCGACCAACTCTCGTGTTCGGCCTCGACGTGCCCGACGACGTTCTCGACGTGCGTCTGCGTGCGCGCGCGGACGCGATGCTCGAGCGCGGCGTGGTTGAGGAGGCGCGCGCAGCGCTCGCGCGTCCGCTGTCCCGCTCCGCGAGGAAGGTCATGGGACTCGTCGATTTCGCCGAGTTGCCTCCCGATGAGGCGCGCGACAACTTGGTCGCGAACAATCGTCGCCTCGCGCGTTACCAGCGCAAGTGGATGCGACGGATCCCCGGGTTGATCACTCTCGACGGCAACCGCCCACCCAGCGTGATCGCGACCGAGATCGTCGCGGCCGCCCGTACAAGTGGAAGGGTTGCGTCGTGATCAAGCAGGCAACGGCCGAGGACTGGCAACTGCTGCGCGACGTGCGACTGCGCGCGCTCGCCGATTCGCCGGAGGCCTTTCTCGAGACCGTCGAGCACGCTTCGACGTTTCCAGAGAGCCGGTGGCGCAAGCGCGCGTCGCCGAGCGACACCCAGGCTTCCTTCTTGCACGACGACGGAACGGGAATGGTCAGCTGCTTCGTCGCCGACGATCCGTCCACCGTGTTCCTCGTGGCGATGTGGGTCGCGGGCGCTCAACGCGGAACCGGGCTCGCGCGCGACCTCGTCGACAAAGTCGTCACCTGGGCGCGCGACCAGGGCGCAGCCCGCGTGTGCCTCTCCGTCGAGCCCGGCAACGATCGTGCCGCACGGCTGTACGAGAAGTGCGGCTTCGCCGAGACCGACGATCCACCTCCGTTTCCGTACGAGCCGCGGCCCGACAACCGCTTCTACGTCTTCGAGCTGTGACCATGGAGCGCTGGCACGCTCACGGGAACGCCTACCTCGTGTCGGAGGAAGGTCTCGACGCCGAGCGCGTGCGTACGGAAGTGGGGGACGCAGACGGAATCGTTCAGATCAAGGCGAAGGGCGACGATTGGGCCGACGTCGTGATCTGGAACCCAGACGGCTCGACTGCCGAGATGTCCGGCAACGCAACCCGGATCGTCGCGGCCTGGCTCGGAGCCGAGACGACCCGCGTACGGGTCGGTAAGCGCGAGGTCGTGGCGCGGCGGATGCCAGACGGCCAGATCGAGCAGGAACTGAACGACGTCCGCGTCGTGCGGCACGAGAAGGTCGCGGGCCTCGCCGTGATCGCCGTCGACGTGGGCAATCCGCATGCCGTGGTGATCGGCGATCCCGACGACCTGCCGCGGATCGGCCCTCTCCTCGAGACGCATGTGCGCTTCCCGAACCGAACGAACGTGCAAGTCGCGCGAATCGACTCGCGCGGCCACGTGACTGCGCGCGTCTGGGAACGCGGCGTGGGGGAGACGAGCGCGTCAGGCACCAGCGCCGTCGCCGTCGCGCTGGCGACGCACGGCGACGGCCAGGTCGT
>DASVFB010000175.1:0-6856 GCA_036380275.1 Gaiellaceae bacterium
GCGGCGGTACCTCCAAGCGTGCAAGGCAGAGGGCCTCGCGCTCCGCCTGCACGGCGACCAGTTCACCGAGGCCGGTGCGATCCCGCTAGCGGTCGAGCTCGGCGCGCGCTCGGTCGATCACCTCGAGGCGACATCGGACGCGGGCATCAAGACGCTTGCTGCAAGCGACACAGCAGCAGTGCTACTGCCTTCGAGCGCGCTCTTCCTCGGCCGGCCGATGCCGCCCGGGCGTGCGCTCGTCGATTCCGGAGCCGCCGTCGCGCTCGCGACGGACTTCAATCCGGGGAGCGCGTTCACGGAGAGCCTGCCGCTCGTCTGCTCGCTTGCGTGCACGCAGCTCACACTGACGCCGGGCGAGGCGCTTGCCGCGTGCACGGTCAACGCCGCGGACGTGCTCGGCCGCTCCGCGCGCAAAGGCAGGATCGCGCCGGGCTTCGACGCAGACCTGCTGCTCCTCGACGTGCCGGACTGGCGCTACCTCGCGTACCACCTCGGCGGCGACCTCGGGATCGACCCGATCGTCGGCGGCCGGCGCGCGCTACCGTAAGCGTGATGGCGTCGAAGAAACAACGCAGGCGCCGCGAGAAGCTCAAGCGGCACGAGTGGGAACTGGTCCAGCTCGACGAAGAGGGCAACGAGGTGCTGGTCGAGGAGGCCCCGGAGAAGAAGGCCGTGACGAACGGCAAGCCCGCCGCGAAGCGGCGGAGCCGTCCGCCGCGCGAGGTCAAGCCGCCGTCGTGGAGCCGCGCCGCCAAGCGCGGCCTGCTGTTCGTGCCCTTTCTCTACATCTTCCTTTCGATCGGAAAAAGCGCGCCGCCGGTGACGATGCGCATCGCCTACTCGGCTCTCTACGCGGTCGTGTTCATCCCGATGTTCTTCTTCATCGACCGCATGGCCTACCGCGCATACCAGCGGCGGATGCGCCAGCCCTAGGAAGCGGCGTGGTAGTGGCCCTTGCCGGGCCACGGCGCAAGCAGGAGGAGGATCCTCGCGCCGTCGTCGGTCGCGATCGACCGGCGCTCGTCGGCGTCGAACCAAGCGAGAACTCCGGGGCCCGCCTCAACCGACTCGCCGCCCGACTCGAAGCGCACGCGACCGTCGAGGACGACGACCCACGAACGCTCGTGCACCTGATGGTCGCCGAGCGCCTGTCCGGGATCGAGGCCGATCAGCACCGCGCGCGCCTCGTCCTCCGAGTGCACTACGACCGGTGAGCGGCTTCCGCCAGGCGTGTCGAGCTCGCGCAAGTTCCAGGTCTGCACGGGGAAGGAGTATGACCCTCGCAGGTCGTCTCGGCCACTAGACTCACGCGTCGTGCCGCTCGTCGTCGACCGTTACGAAGTTGGTCCGGTCGACATGAACTGCTACGTCGTGCGCGCGGAGCGCGGTGCGCCCGAAGCCGTCGTGATCGATCCGGGCGGAGACGCAGCCGAGCTACGGCTGCAGCTCGCGAGTTCGGGCGCGCGGTGCGCTGCGATCCTCGTCACGCACGCGGACGCGGATCACGTGGCCGGCCTCGCCGATCTCGCCGAGGGGACAGAAGCGCCTGTGTACGCGCCGCCCAAGGAGCTCATGCCCACCGAGCGCGCAACGGGCTGGCTCGCCGTGCGTCCGTACGACATCGACACCGAGGTGACGGGCGGCGAGACGCTCGACGTCGCCGGGATCACGTTCGAAGTGACCGCCATTCCCGGCCATTCGCCCGACCATGTCGCCTATTACGCCGACGGCAGCCTCTTCTCCGGCGATCTCATCTTCGCGGGCTCCGTCGGCCGTGTCGACCTCTCCGGCGGCGATTGGGGCACTCTCCTCGAGTCGGCGCGCGCGCTGCTCGAGCGCTACCCACCGGAGACGAACGTGTATTCGGGGCACGGACCGCCGACGACGCTCGGCGCCGAGAAAGAGCGCAATCCGTTCCTCGCGGAGTTGCGCGCGTGACGCCGCGTTTCGAGGCGCCGCGCGGCACGCACGACATCCTCCCGTCCCAGCAGCCGCTGTGGCGCTGGGTGACCGGCACCATGGAGGACGTCTGCCGCGTGTACGGCTATCACCCGATCCAAACGCCGGGGTTCGAGGACACCGACCTGATCATCCGAACCTCCGGTCAAGGCTCGGACGTCGTCCAGAAGGAGACCTATACGTTCACGGACCGCGGCGACCGCTCGTTGACGTTGCGGCCCGAGGGAACGGCGCCGATCTGCCGGGCATACGTGGAGCACGGGCTCCATCGCGAGCCTCAGCCGCAGAAGCTGTACACGATCGGTCCATTCTGGCGCTACGACCGTCCGCAGAAGGGCCGGTACCGCGAGCACTGGCAGCTCAGCGTGGAGGCGATCGGAAGCGACGATCCCGCGATCGACGCCGAGATCATCCAGCTCTACGACCACCTGCTCGCGCGGCTCGGCGTGAGCGACTACGTCCTGAAGCTGAACTCGATCGGCGACGGCAACTGCCGCCCAGCGTACGTTGAGACGCTGTCCACCTGGCTCGACGAGCACGACGCGGAGCTCGACGAGGAGGCGCGCTCAAAGCGTCGCACGTCGCCGCTGCGTGTGTTCGACGTGAAGAGCGAACGCGTGCAGGCCGCCCTCGCCGCCGCGCCGAAGATCGGCGACTCGCTGTGCGACGCGTGCAAGGAGCATTTCGCGCACGTGCGCGAATACCTCGACCGTGTCGGCGTGCGTTACGAAGTCGAGCCGACGCTCGTGCGCGGCCTCGACTACTACACGCGCACGACCTTTGAGTTTCGGGACGAGGCGATTGGCGCCCAGAGCGCGATCTGCGGTGGCGGTCGCTACGACGGCCTGATCGAGACGATCGGCGGCCCACCGACACCGGGCATCGGCTTCGGCGCCGGCGTCGAACGGCTCCAGCTCTCGGTGGGAAAGCCCGACCTGCCGCGCGACGAGATCGACGTCTTTTTCGCCGTCACGGATGGAGGCGACCGTGCCCAAGTGGTCGCCACGATGGCGCAGCTGCGAGCGCGAGGCCTCGCGTGCGACACGGACTACGCAGGCCGTTCGAAGAAGGGCCAGCTCACCCAGGCCGGCAGGCTGGGTGCGACGACGGTCGTCGTTGTCGACGCCGACGGCGCCCGGATCGTGCGTCCCGGTGGTGACGAACCAACGAGCCTCGCCGAGCTCGCCGCTACGCTCGGCGCATGAGCTGGAGAGACCTGCGCTCCGGCGAGCCGCGGCCCGAGCACGAGGGCCGCACCGTCACGCTCGCAGGCTGGGCGGCACGGAGGCGCGATCACGGCGGCCTCGTCTTCATCGACCTTCGCGACGAGACCGGCGTCACGCAGCTCGTCGTCAACCCCGAGAACGCGCCGGAGGCGGCGAAGGTCGCACACGGGGTACGGAACGAGTTCGTGTTGCAAGCGCGCGGCCAAATCGTTCGCCGCCCGCGCGAGACCGTCAATCCGAAGATGCCGACCGGCGAAGTCGAGGTTCAGGTCGAGGAGCTCACCGTCCTCTCGGCGTCCACGCCGCTCCCGTTCCAGCTCGACGAGGAGAACGTCGACGAGGCGCTGCGCATGAAGTACCGCTGGCTCGACCTGCGTCGCGAGCACATGCAGCGCAACATCCGCGTCCGCGCGCAGCTCGTGCGGATCATCCGGGAGGAGATGGAGCACGAGGGCTTCGTTGACATCGAAACGCCGATGCTCTGGAAGCCGACGCCCGAAGGCGCGCGCGACTTCGTCGTGCCGTCGCGACTGCAGCCTGGCAAGTTCTACGCGCTGCCGCAGTCGCCGCAGATCGCGAAGCAGCTGCTCGTCATCTCCGGATTCGAGCGCTACTACCAGATCGCGCGCTGCATGCGCGACGAGGATCCGCGCGCGGACCGCCTGCAGGAGCTGACGCAGCTCGACGTCGAGATGGCCTTCCCCGACCGGGAGTTCCTGTTCGCGTTGATGGAGCGAATCTCCGTGCGCATCTGGCGCGAGTGCATCGGCGTCGAGCTCTCGGCGCCGTTCGAGCGCATGACCTACGACGAATCGATGCTCCGCTTCGGCATCGACCGGCCCGATCTGCGCTTCGGCATGGAGATCCAGGAGGCGACCGATGCGACGCGCGATTCCGAATTCGGCGTGTTCGCGAACGCGCAGTGCGTGCGCTACCTCGCCGTGCCGAAGGAGCTCTCCCGCACCGAGGTGCAGGCGCTCGAGAACCAGGCGAAGTCGTGGGGAGCGAAGGGCCTCGCGTACCTGGTGTTCCGCAAGGACGGCGAAGTGAGCTCCCCGATCGCGAAGTTCCTCTCGCCCGAGCTGCTCGAGGGCTGGCGCGAGCCGGGGCACACGCTGCTCTTCGTTGCAGACGAGCCGCGGCTCGTCGCGAAGGTGCTCGGCCTCCTCCGACTGCAGCTCGGCCGCGACCTCGAGCTCGTGGACGAGTCGCTCTGGAAGTTCCTGTGGGTCGTCGACATGCCGTCGGCGGAGTGGGACGAACAGCAAGGACGCTGGATCGCCGCGCACCATCCGTTCACGCGCCCCACGGACGACAGCATCGACGTCTTCAAGACCGACCCGGGCGCGGCGCGCGCGGTGGCGTACGACCTCGTCGCGAACGGGATCGAGCTCGCCGGCGGGTCGTTCCGGATCCACGAGCCGTGGCTGCAGCAGCAGGTTTTCGACAACCTCGGCATCGGCGCCGACGAACAGCGGGAGAAGTTCGGCTTCCTGCTCGACGCGCTCGCGATGGGCGCGCCGCCGCACGGCGGCATTGCGTCGGGCATCGACCGCCTGACGATGGCGCTGCTGAACGAGCCTTACATCCGCGATACGCAGGCGTTCCCGAAGAACCAGGTCGGCTACGACTACATGACCGACGCGCCTATCGCGCTGAGCGACGAGCAGCTCGCCGAGCTCGGGCTGGGCGTCGTCGTCGAGGTAGATGCGCCGTAGCCCGGCCCTGGCGCTCCGCCTGCTCGCGCTGGCAGCGATCGCTCTCGTCGCAGGTGTGATCGCACTCGCGGTGACGCGTGCGCACTCCGAGTCGAATGCGACGGCTTTGCCGGAGGCTGCACCCGCACCGGGCGGCGGCTGGTTCGAGGCGCTCGCCGTCCCGGCGCGCGCGACGGCTCGACCGCGCGCGACGGCGTGCGGCTTCCGCCTGACGGCGAAGACGCTCGGCGTCGCCCATCCGGTGCTGCCGTGCAACGCGCAGGTCTATCTCGAGCTCGGCGACAAACGCGTGCTGACGCGCGTGATCGGGCGCGGCTCGGGAACGCGGAGCGAGTTTGCCTTGACGCGACCCCTCGCGGACGAGCTCGGGCTACACAGCAGGCAGCAGATCAAGTGGCGCTTCGCCGCAGCCTCGCAGTAGCCCGCTAGTCTGTGGCCGCCCGACCCTGTACGTGTTGCTGCGTCTCAACGTGAACCAACACCACGTGAAAGGGAGCCCGCGTTCGCCCGAGGCGTTGCCAGACGGCGGCAAGGCACCCACCTGGCTTGCCAGGTTCGCACCGGCGCAGCTGAAAGAAACGGCAGGGTGGAGCGTGGGGCCCCGAAAGGGGCCCTTTTTCTGAGCCGGTACGCTGGCCGCATGCTCGATGTCGTCGGAGACTCGGCGCGCGGCGACGAGTTCGCGCTCGTCCGCCTCAGCGTCGAAGGTGACCGCATCGTTGCCGCCGACGCGCCGGGGCTCGCCCGCAGCCTCGACGGCCTGACGCTGATCGAAGCCGCGTCGGTGGGCGGCGAGACGCTTGCCGTCGACGCACTCGCGAACGCGCTCGCGCAGGTCTTTCACGCGAAGCCGCATCCAGACCGGGTGGCAGTCGCGATGAGCGGCGGCGTCGACAGCGCCGTCGCGCTCCTGCGCGCCGGCCGCCATGCGCTCGGCGTCACGCTGAGACTCTGGATGGATCCCGCAGGCCCCGACGGCGAGCGCGCCTGCTGCTCGCCGAGCGCGGTCATCGCGGCGCGCGCAATGTGCCACGGGCTCGGTCTGCCGCACGTCACGCTCGACCTGCGCGAGGAGTTCCGCCGCGCGATCGTCGCGCCGTTCATCCGCGGATATGCGCGCGGCGAGACGCCGAACCCGTGCATCGCGTGCAACGGCAGCTTTCGCTTCGCCGAGCTGCTCGCCTTCGCCGAGCGCGCAGGCGCGGTGCGGCTCGCGACCGGGCACTACGCGCGCATCGTCCGCCGTGGAGATCGCCATCTGCTCGCTCGCGCGGCAGACGACCACAAAGACCAGTCGTACATGCTCGCACGACTCGATCCGCGCTTCCTCGACCGGCTCTGGTTTCCACTCGGCGACCAGACGAAGGAGGAAACGCGCGCCGAAGCCGAGCGCGCCGGGCTCGCAGTCGCCCGCCGTGCCGAGAGCCAAGAGGCATGCTTCCTCGCGGGCGACGATTACCGACGGTTCCTGCAGCGACACGGCCTGCCTGCCGCGCGCGGCCCGATCGTCGACGAAGACGGACGTGAGCTCGGGACGCACGACGGCTTCTGGCGTTTCACGCCGGGGCAGCGGCGGGGCCTCGGCGTCGCGGCAGCCGCGCCCCTGTACGCGGTGCGGACGAACGCCGCCACGAACACCGTCGTCGTCGGTCCGCGCGCGGCGCTTGCGACCCGAACGGTGAGCGCGCGGGGTCGCCTCTATGCCGTCGTCTGCCGTGTAGACGCGAAGCTTCGCTACCGCTCCGCGCCGCTTCCCGCGACGGTCGAGCCGCGCGACGGTGGCTTCCTGCTCGAGCTGGATGAGCCCGCCTACGGCGTCGCGCCGGGCCAGGCTGCGGTGCTCTACGACGATGGTGTGGTGGTCGGCGCCGGCCTGGTTTCGTAGACTCGCCGGATGCTCGCCTACAGTTCCGGAGAAGTCGTCGATATCGCCCTTGCGATCTTCCTGATCCT
>DASVFB010000176.1:0-16626 GCA_036380275.1 Gaiellaceae bacterium
ATCGGCTACATGCGCAAGGACGCAGCAGCAGAGGCGGTCGCCGACGAGCTGCGTGGACGCGGCGCCGAACCAACGCTCGTCCGCGGCAACGTCGCGTCCACGCGCGTCGCGGAGGAGGTCGCCGCCCTCGGTCCGCTGGACGCGCTCATTCACAACGCGGCAACCGGCGTCGCGCGCCCCGCGCTCGAGACCGAGGACAAACACTGGGACTGGACGCTCGCCGCGAACGCGCGCGCGCTGCTCTCGCTCGCGCGCGCGGCCGTGCCGTCGATGCCGCGGGGGTCGGCGATCGTCGGGCTGTCGAGCCTCGGCTCGTTCCGCGTGCTCGACAACTACGTCCTCGTCGGCTCGTCGAAGGCTGCGCTCGAGTCGGTCGTGCGCTACCTCGCGGTGGAGCTCGCTCCTCGCGGCATCCGGGTCAACGCGGTCTCCGGAGGCGTCGTCAAGACGGACGCTCTCGACGTCTTCCCGAACAAGGAGCAGATGCTGCGCGAGGCCGCCGAGCGCACGCCCGCCGGACGCATGGTCGAGGCGCGGGACATCGCCGACGCCGTGCTCTTCCTCTGCGGCCCCAACTCAGAGATGATCCGGGGCCAGACGATCATCGTGGACGGCGGCTTCTCTCTTCCTGCGTGATGGAACCAACCGATAAGAACATGCGCGCGTGGAACGAGATTCATCGCCGGCGCGCCGAGGCGATGAAGGGCCAGCTCGGGCTCCCTACCGTCGTACGCAGCGCACTTGGGGACCTCACCGGACGCCGCGTGCTGCACCTGCAGTGCGCAACCGGCGAGTCGAGCGCGGAGCTCGCCGAGCTCGGCGCGCTCGTCACGGGCGTCGACATCTCGAGCGAGGCGCTCGAGGTCGCCCGCGAACGCTGGCCCGACATCGCGTGGGTGCAAGCGGACGTGCACGACCTTCCGTCCGAGCTGAAGCGCGGCCGGTTCGACCTTGTGTACACGGCGGACGGGGTGCTCGTCTGGCTGCACGATCTCGACCCGTGGGCGAGCGGCATCGCCGCATCCTTGCGGAGCGGCGGCGATCTCCTGTTGCACGAGGAGCACCCGGTGGTCCAGTGCGTCGACGAGTCGCTGCGTTGGCGCGAGGACTACTTCGACGAGGAGCTGCACGCCTACCGCGGCTGGACGCACTTCGAGCTGACCGGCCCGCCCGCGACCGAAGAGAAGATCGAGCGGCTCTGGCGCCTCGGTCAGGTGGTCACGGCAATCGCGGGCGCCGGGCTCGTCGTCCGCCAACTCGAGGAGTATCCGGCGACGAGCTCCTGGCGCCGCCTGCCCTCCAAGGTTCCGGGCAAATTCACGCTTCTCGCGCAAAAACCGTAGAGGCGTTACCGGGACCGGCGCCCGACGTCATCATGGAGAGTGCTAACGAAATCATCATCTCGAGGGCGTAGCTTCCCGTCCGTGCCGCTGCTGGTGAAACTGCTGATCCCGCTCGCGCTCGCCGCAGCCGTCGTGATCGCCGCGATCACGGTGCCAGAGCCGAACACACACGTGAAGCCGGCGCCGTCGCGCTCGCTGCAGTCCCACCATTAGCGCGTCAACGCGCGTCATCCGGGTACTGATTCGAGTTCGCGTGCAGGCGCGGTAGCGTCGGCTCGTTCTGCTGTGTAGCCGATCCGCAGCCGGCGAGCACGAGCGCGGCGACGAGCAGCGCAAGCGCGCGGCAGCTCATCTCGAACCGTTGCGGCCCGGGCGAATGACGCGCCCGACCGTGTCGGACGCGATGTAGCCGGCAATGCTCGGGTTCTCCTGCAAGCGACGGAGCGAGTACTCGTACCAGTAGTCGCCGAACGGAACGTAGATGCGGAGCTTGTGGTACCGGGACACGATCTTGTCTCCGAGCACAGGGCGCACGCCGAGCAGCATCTGGAACTCGAAGTCATCGCGCGACAGTTTTCGTTCGAACGCGAGCCGCTCGGCGGCGATGACGAGGTAGTCGTCGTGCGTAGCCACGCCGACGTAGCAACCAGCCTCGAACAGGCCTTCGAGCGAGCGCAGGAAGCTCGTCCTGACGTTGTTGTCGTCGCGGTACTGGATGCTCGGCGCCTCGACGTAGATCCCCTTGCACAGCCGCACATTCGGCTTGAGCGGCGCGAGGGCGTCGACGTCGGCGACCGTGCGTTTAAGCGAAGCCTGGAGCACGATGCCGACGTTCTCGAAGCCCTCCGCGCGCAGCTCGCGATAGAGGTCGAGCGTCGCATCGGTCGTCGTGGCGTCTTCCATGTCGATGCGCACGAAGGTCCCGCGAATCCGCGCGAAGCCGAGGAGCCGCCTGAGGTTCTCGCGACAGAGGCCGTAGTCGAGGCCGAGCCCGAGCGCCGTCGGCTTGACGCTGACGTTCGAGAGCAGATGCCGACGGGCGATCTCGCTGAGCACTTCCTCGTACGCGCGGGCGATCACGTGCGTCTCCGCCTCGTTGGTGATCTCTTCGCCGAGGACGTCGATCGTCGCGAGCTTGCCCTCCTCGTTCAGCGCGCGGACGGTTGCCGTGGCATCCGGCAGGTAGTCGCCCGCGATGTAGCGGGACGAGATCCGGCGCACGACCGGACGCGGCATCGCCGGCAGGAGGCGGACGATCGCGTTATCGAGTAGCGCCATATCGGCGCGACGAGTTTAGCCCTCCCGCATAAATCCCTGGCGCGCAGCGCTCACGAGCGCCACCGCCTCGGGGAAGAGGACGCGCATCGCATCGCGGAGCGCGATCGCCTGCGCGTCGATCGGCCCCTCGACCGACATGCGCTTCAGCGCCGCCGCCGTGAGGTCGACGGCGGTGTTCAGCGTCAGCGTCGCGAACTGCTCGCGCTGCGCCTCCTGCACCGTCTCGGCCTGTTGCTCGGCGAACTCGCGGAGGCCGCGCAGGAGATCCTCTGGATCTCCCCCGAGCGGAAAACCGAAGCCGCCACCTTCCATTGCCTGAGGGTAACGGTCCCGCGGGGGTCAGGCGCCGAGTTGCTTGTGCTCCCCGTTGCGGATCCCCTTGATCACGTCGCGCCACTTTCGTTGCGCCCACGCGAGCGGTACGCGCCAGGCGTCGATTCCGGCCCAGAGCGAGATCGCGAAGACTCGCACGAGCGGCGTGCCCGGACGCGGCGGCGGATCGTTGCCGTTCGCCCGCGCGTGACCGAACAGCGAGAGCCCGCGCATGTCGACCTCGATGCCTTCAGGGACGTACACGTCGGCTGCCGCGAACGCACCGAACAGGATCACCGTGACCACGTCTCGCTCGAACGTCGCCTGGCGCAGGTCGAGATCGATGTTGCCGAATACCGCGACACACGTCACTCGGCGCCGCACGCGGATGCGGCCCTCACGCTCCGTCGAGCCGAAGAGCGAGAACAGGAACCGTGTCGGCCTCCTGCGTGACGCAGGGCTGACGGCGAAGCCACCGCCGGACGGAAGG
The DNA here is from genome assembly GCA_036380275.1 of Gaiellaceae bacterium. Taxonomy (GTDB): domain Bacteria; phylum Actinomycetota; class Thermoleophilia; order Gaiellales; family Gaiellaceae; genus DASVFB01. Next base: position 3,424 of record DASVFB010000176.1, read on the forward strand.
TCGCGCGTGAGCATCTCGAGCTCGGCGTGGGTGCGGGCCTCGTACGCGTTCGTCATCCGCTCGACGAACTCCTCGAGCGTCAGCCGCCCCTCGGCCGAGGCGTCGCGCAGCTGCTCGACGGTTCGCTCGCGCTCGGCATCGGAGGCGCGAACTGCAGGGACGTCGCTCATGTCAGTTCCTGCTTATACGCCGATTCGACGTCATGGAGCAAGGCGTCGACCGTGTGCATCGACGCCGCGACGTCCGGCGTTCCGATGCTGTCGAGATACGTGGGTGTCGCGAGCCGCGGGTGCACGACCTCGATCTCCGCCGCCTCCTCGGCGATCTCGCAGAGTGCGAGCAGCGAAACCGCCTCTCGGACGACGGCTCGGTCGGTCAGCACCTCGCCGCCCGCGTCGAGCGCGAGCCAGGAACGACCGACCTCGCTCTCGAACGTGCAGACGTAGACCCGGTCGCCGGGGGACGCCTCGGCGGCGAGCACGGCCGAGACGCGCTCGCCGGGGGCGGCGAACGCAGCCGCGCGCTCCGCCGCTTGTCGAACGTCGTCCTCGAGCGCCATGGCCGGAGCATAGGAGCGCGAATAGACTCGCTCGCCGTGACTACTGCCCGCATGCTCTTCGCGCCGCTCGGCCCGACGTACGACCGGTACAGCGCGCTGCTGTCGTTCGGACAGGATCCGCGCTGGCGCCGCTTCCTCGTCTCGCGACTCGACGTCGGCGCGGAGGACACGGTCCTCGACGTCGCCACAGGGACGGGCCTCGTCGCGCGCGAGCTGGTGCGCCGCTTCGGCTGCTCGGTGGTCGGCATCGACCAGAGCCCGGAGATGCTCGCGGTCGCAGCCGAACGTGCACGTGGACTCCCGATCGAGCTCCGCGAGGGCCGCGCGGAAGAGCTCCCGTTCGCCGACGGCGAGTTCGCGGCGCTGACCTTCACGTATCTCCTGCGGTACGTCGAGGACCCGACGGCGACCGTTCGCGGGCTGGCGCGCGTCGTCCGCCCAGGCGGGACGATCGCGATGCTCGAGTTCGGCCTGCCGCGCGGGGCCTGGCGACCGCCCTGGGAGCTCTGGGTCCGAGCGGGCCTTCCCGTCGCCGGGCGATTGATCTCTCCGGGCTGGCACGAGGTAGGCGGCTTCCTCGGCCCGAGCATCCGCGAGTTCTGGCAGCAGCACGACCCGGTCGAGCTCTTCCGCGCTGCGGGCGTCGACGACGTGCGCGAACGGCGCCTCAGCCTCGGCGGCGGCGTCGTCGTGTGGGGTCGGCGCGCGTGAGCGCGGAGACGCGTCCCGCGTTCTACGCCCTCGCTCGAGGCGGCTGGCGCGACTACGTCACGCTGCTGCACCCGCCGTACACGCTCTGGCACCTCTCGTTCGTGGCGATCGGCGCGGGTCTCGCCTCGCCGTTCTCGTGGACGCGCTGCGGCGCGGCGCTACTGGCTTTCGCGCTCGGAATGGGAGTCGGCGCGCACGCGCTCGACGAGCTGCACGGCCGACCGCTGCAGACGCGGGTCCCGGCGCGAACGCTGTGGGTACTTGCCGTGGTCTCGATCGCGGCCGCGACGGCGCTCGGTTTCTTCGCGTGCATCGCATGGACGTGGTGGCTGGCGCCGTTCGTCGTCGCGGGCGCGTTCATCGTCATCGCCTACAACCTCGAGTTGTTCGGCGGCGCCTTTCACTCGACGCTCTGGTTCGCGCTCGCGTGGGGCGCGCTGCCGGCGCTGTCCGGATACGTCGTCGAAGCCGGGACCGTGCGCGTCGAGGCCGTCGCCGCGGCGGTCTACGCTGCGCTGCTCTCGTACGCACAACGTGTCCTGTCCACTCCCGTGCGGATCGCGCGGCGGCAGGAAGGCACGGTCCGCAGCGACCTGGAGACTGTCCTGCTCGCGCTCGCCGCGGCAAGCGTCTCGCTCGGCACGGCCCTGCTCGTCCTGCACTTACGATGACCGCCGTGGACAAGGTCGGCATCGTCCAAGTGGCCTTCGCGGTTTCCCTCGTCGTCGCGGCGATTGCGCTCGTGGCAGCGGCGCTCGACCAAGTCTCGGAGCGCGTGCTGCAGGGCATCGCGATGGCCATCGGCGTCGGCGCACTCGCGGGCTGGGTCGTCTTCGCGCTCGACCCGAAAACTGCGCTCGCGGTGGCCGCGGCCGGTCTTACGGCCTCGCTGCTCGCGGCGGTCGCCGCGATCGGTGTGCGGCGCGGCGTCGAGCACTCGCGACGAGTCGAAGCCGAGATCGAACGCGCCGAGAACCGCCTGGCGCGCTCCGTCGCGCGCGGCGCCGACGAGCGCTCGGCGGAGCTCGACCGCGTCCTGGCACGCGCCCGCGCCGAGTCCCTCTCGCTGATCGCCGACGAGGAGCGCCGCATCGTCGAGTCGCGGCGCACCGTGATCGCCGAGCGCGAGCAGGCGGCGGCTCATGAGCTGAACGACGCGCTCGCCGAGACGCAGCGTCGGGTCGAACAGCGCCTCGCGGGGTGGAGCGAGGATCTCGAGCGCGCGCAGGCAAACATGTTCGACCAGCTTCAGACGCTCGCGGGCCGTCAGCGACGCCTGATCCAGGAGGCCGAGGAGCGGCTCGCCGCAGACGCCGAGCGGCTGGAGTCGGAGAGCGAAGGGCAGCGCGCTGCGTTCGTGAAGCTTCGGGAGGAGGTCGAGCGCGCGACCGAGCAATCGATCGAGAGCGCACGCGCCGAGCTCGAGACCCACGCGGTCGAACGACGCCACGCGTTACACGAGCTGAACGAGCGGCTACGTCTGCGAGAGCGTGAGCTCCGCGACGCACTCGAGCGCGAGCAGAACGAAGCGCTGCAGAGCATCCAGCTGACGTTCAAAGACGTCGAGCGAAGGCTCGTCGAGCGGCTCGAGCGCATCGTCGACCGCACCACGGCGCAACACGTCGACGCGGCGGCGTTGCAGTTCTCCGAAGCGATCAAGAGCTCACGCGAAGAATCGGCGAAGCGGCTTTCACGCGAGCTCGAGCGCTCGGTCGAATCCTTTGGACACCAGGCGGAGACCATGATGTCGGAGCGCGTCGCGAACGTCGGCCAGGCCGCGGAGCAACGGCTCGACCGACGGCTCGCGAACGCGGAGGCCGCGATCGAGACGCGGCGTGACGAGGTCATCGCCGCAGTCGAGCAACGGCTCGCAGCCGCGGAGCTCGAGCTGCGCCAGCGGCTCGAGGAGCTCGCCGCAGACGGAGAAGCAGAGCGCGGCGTCCTCGAAGCGCGCCTCTTCGAGCTGCAACGCCGCGTCGACGCGGCGCTCGCGCACGCGCAGACACTCCGCTCTTAACTTTTTCCGAACGTCGAGGTTCCAACTTACAGACGGAAGGGTTCGTCTAGGAGAACGCGAACGTGACGGCCACATGCCAGACACCATGTCCGAGCTGATCCAGCTCACGCCGACGCCCGACAGCGAGCGGTCCAAGGTGGAAAGCTGGCGCCTGCACGTCCTGATCCAAGCCGGCTACCCGTTGCCGCTCGCCGAGCGGCTGGCCGGCAGCAACGCCGACCTGCACATCGCGGTCGATCTCGTCAGAGCGGGCTGCACACCGGACGTCGCGGCCGAGATCTTGCTCTAGCGCTCCTTAGCCCGTCACACCTCGCGTGGCACGATGGGCGGGTGAAGGTCGAAGCCGTCGAGCACGGTGACCGCAAGGTCTATTCCGTTGCGTCGTTCAACAAGGGCGTCGCGTCGTGGATCTCGCGGCTGCCGACGGTGTGGATCGAAGGTGAAGTGACGGAGCTCCGGCGCCACGAACGCTGGGCGTCGGTGTTCTTCACGCTCAAGGATCCCGAGAACGGCGCGTGTCTCCCCGTGTCGATGCCGCGCGGCCGCTTCGACGCTCTCCGTTTGAACCTCGACGACGGCGAACGCGTGCATGTCTTCGGTCGTCCCGAGCTGTACGAGGCGCGTGGCGAGTTTCGGCTGCGCGCGCTGTCGGTCGAGCGGTTCGGCATCGGCGCGCACCTCGCCACGATCGAACGGCTAAAGGCGAAGCTCGCCGGCGAGGGACTGTTCGCAGAGCAGCGCAAGCGGCAGCTGCCGCGCCTGCCGCGGCGCATCGGTCTCGTCACCGGCAACGACGCGGCCGCGAAGCGCGACGTGCTCGCCACGATCGGCGCGCGCTTTCCACCGGCGCGCGTCCTCGTCGCGGAGACGTACGTGCAGGGGCCGAAAGCCGCGCCCGCGATCATCGACGCGCTACGGCGTTTGTGCGAGGAGCCGGAGATCGACGTGCTCGTGCTGGCCCGCGGCGGCGGCTCATTCGAGGATCTGTTGCCCTTCAGCGACGAGCGGCTCGTGCGCGCAGTGGCGTCGTGTCCGGTGCCGATCGTGTCGGCCGTCGGTCACGAGCAGGACACGCCGCTCTGCGATCTGGCGGCGGACGTGCGCGCGTCCACGCCCACAGCAGCGGGAAAACTTGTCGTGCCCGATCTGCACGAGCTCATCGAGCGGCTCGGCCGTTCCCGCTCCGCCTTGCAGCGCTCCGTGCGCCGCTCGCTCGAGCGCGAGCGACAGCGGCTCGCGTTTGCGCGGACGCACCTCGACCGTGCGCCGGCGCTCATGCTCGAGCGCAAGCGGGCGTCGCTCGAACACGCGGACGGTCGCTTGCGCGCGCTGTCCCCGCGCTCGACGCTCGCTCGCGGCTACGCGATCGTGCGCGGCCCCGACGGCATCGTCATGTCGCCACCCGCCAGGGGCGAGCACGTCGACGTCGAGTTGGCTGACGGCGCCTTCGGAGCAACCGTTGACTGACGAACCGTCGTTCGAAGACCTCGAGCGCGAGCTGGAGCAGATCGTGACGCGGCTCGAGCAGGGCAAGGTCTCGCTCGACGAGGCGATCGCCCTGTGGGAGCGTGGCGAGGTGCTGTACAAGCTCTGCGTCGGCAAGCTCGACTCTGCGCAGGGAAAGATCGAAGAGCTTGCGAAGCGCGTTGAGTCAGCCCGCCCTGGCTAGCTCGCGGCCGTACTCGTAGAGATCCTCCGCGGCCCGCGCTGGATCGCTGCTGAAATCGTCGCGCGCGGAGAACAGCTCGTACCGGACGCCTGCCTCGCGGCAGCGGTGCACGACCTCACCGGGAGCCTTGCCGGCCCACGTCGTCTCGTCGACCACACCCTCGCCTGTAACGACGAGGTCGTAGCCGCGCGGATCGAAGCCGAGCTCGTCGAGCACGAGCGGAGCGCCTCGGACAAGAGCGGCGCCGAGCGCAGCGAACGCGCCACCCAGGCCGCCCGCGGCGCCTGCGCCGGGGACGTCCGGCAGGCCGCTCAGCCGCTCGGCCAGCTCCTCGAGCTGCTCCTCCGTCGCACCTTTCTGCCGTGCGAACACGTACGCCGCGTCGAGCAACGGTGAGGACACATCGCACGCAGCCCGCGTCGGCAGGGGCAGCTCGTCGAGCACTTCGCGCATCCCGGCGCCGCCGTCGACGGTGACCGTGCCGCCGAGGAAGACGAGCAGCGAGGCGGCCTCGCGCGCCGCTTCGAGGATCAGCTCCCCGAGGCCGCGCGACGAAGCGTGCAGCGGATCGAGCCGCGGAACGGTCTCGAACCCGAGCGCCTGCGCCGACTCGACCAGAGCCGTTCCGTCTTCTCGCAGCGACCATCGAGCGCGCACCCGTCCGCCGAGCGGCGCGGACACGTCCGCGTATCGAGGCGAGCCGCCGAGCAGATCGAGCGTCCCCTCTCCCCCGTCTGCAACCGGGAACGCGGTCGCTTCCGCGCCGCCGGCACTCAGTCCTTCCGCGAGCGCGTCAGCGGCGGCGGCTGCCGACAAGACGTTTTTCAGGCTCGCGGGTGCCGCGATCGTCCGCATCGACCTCCTCCTCGGGCACCTCGGCCTGCGCCGCGTCGGGCATCCGCTTCAGCATCGCGAACGAGAGGCCTTCGCGCGCGAGGAAGATCATGCCGACGCCGACACCGACCGACGCCTCGATCGCCTGCAGCCCGATCCCGAACGCGAAGCCGCGCGCGTAGGACACGCCGTACTGCACGAGCGGCAGCGCGACCGCAGCCTGGACCAGGCCGACGTTGCCGGGCCAGAGCGGGAAGATCGTCGCAACGTTCATGAGCACGAGCACGAGCCCAGCGGCCGCCAGCCCCTCGTGGATGTGGAAAGCGCGCATCGCCATCCACACGGCGAACAGCTGGCACAGCCAGCCCAAGGACTGGAAGAACACGGCCTCGGCCGCGGCGAGCGGCTTGTGCATGACGCCTAGCCCGTACCGCACCATGGTCAGAAGGCGCCGCGCGGCGCCGACTCCGTCCAGCGGTGAGCGGTCCGGCTGCTTCGCGGTCGCGATCGCGAACGCGAACAGGCCGAGCCCGACGACCACGAAGATCGCGAGGCTCGTCACCGCCCACTGCGGGATCTTCGCCGCGAAGAGCACGTACACGACCAGGCCGAGGACGGGCACGAGGTCGAACAGGCGGTGCGCGAACACCGTGCCGACGAGCGTCGCCCAAATTCCGCGCCGGCCGGGCATGCGCCGCGTCAGAACCGCGACGCGCGCGAGCTCGCCGATGCGACCGGGCAGGACGGCGTTCGCGAAGAGACCGACCGAGAACGCCGCGAACACGAGCCGGTACGGAGGCTGTGGCGGCGACACCGCCTGGTTGATCACGGTCCGCCACGCGAGCGAGCGGGCGAGCACGGAGAGCAGGTTCAGGCCGATCGCGACGAAGACCCAGCGCCAGCGCACCGCGCTGAACGCGTCGGAAACGACCGCCCACGAGGGCCCGTGCCACCACAACGCGACGCCGGCGCCGATCAAGGCGACGAGCATGAATGCGACCCGTAGCCACGGCGAGCGAAGGATGCGAGCGCTCAAGCCGCTGCTTCCTCGTAGATCTCGAGCAGTCGCGCGGCGATGCTGCTCCATGCGTAACGTTCCTCGACGAGCGCGCGTCCGGCCGCGCCGCGCCGCCGGCGCGACTCCTCGTCGCCGAGCAACTCGACGACCGCGGTCGCGAGCGCTTCGTGGTCGCCGGCCGGGACGAGAACGCCCACATCGCCTTCGAGCACGGCGCGATAGCCGGAAATGTCCGACGCGACGACCGGGACGGCGCACGCGAGACCGCGCGTCAACACCATCCCGAAGGACTCGCCGCCGAGAGACGATGCGACCTGAACCTTCGCGCGGAGCAACTCCTGCGTGAGCTCTTCGTTCGTCAACACGCCGAGGACGTCGATGCCCTGGTCGGGAACGCGCTCACGCGTGAGCACGAGCCGGACTGCGAGCGGATCTGCGCCGACGAGCCGGAGCCGCGCGCCCGTGCGGCGATGGATCTCCGGCCATGCCCGCAACAGCACCTGCATGCCCTTCCGCGGCTCGTGCCTTCCGATGAAGACGATGCGCTCCTCGCGGTCGGCCGGATCCGCATGAGGCGGGATAAGTACGCCGTTCGGCACGACGTCATAGTCGCCGGGGAGCCAGCGGGCGGCGGACTCGCGCGCCTGCTCCGACACAGCGATCCGCCTGTCGATGCGTGCGGCCAGGAGGTTTCCCCACGTGTACCGGCCGTACTTGAGCCAGCGCAGCTCGCCGCTCGCATGGAACGTCGCGACGGTCGGCCCGCTCCACAGCGCGACGGCGGCGACGCCGATCGCAGGCGTCGTCGGCTCGTGCACGTGAATCACGTCGAAGCGCTCGCGCTCGAAGATCCGTTTGATGCGCCGCGGGACCGACGGGCTGAGCACGATGTTCGGCAGCGAGCCGTTCGCAGGCACGATGACGGAACGACCGACGGGAAGCACGTATTCCGGCGGATCCGTGTGTCGCCCGAGCCCCGGATGCAGTACGTGCGTGAACGAACCGGGCGGGTCGTTGCCGATGACGAGCCACGCGTCGACGCCGAGTTTGCACAGCGCAAGGAGCTGCTGTTCAGCGTGATCGACGACTCCACCCCAGAACGACCATGAGTAAGGTACGACGATGGCGACCTTCACGGGAGGACCGTATCGCTTCGTCCGGTGGGGTCTTGCCGGAGCGCTGCTCGTGCTCGCGCTCGTCGCCGCGGGATGTGGGTCGGGAGGCTCGCTGGCGCTCGATCCGGTCGCGTCGGCAGCCGACCGGACGCTCGACAAGGGCACAGGGCGCTTCGACTTGCAGATGGCATTCACATTGCCCCTGCTCGGACGGGCGACCGTCTCCGGTGAGGGGTCGTTCGACAACGCGAAGCAGGCAATGGACGTGACCATGCACGTCCAGGGCGTCGGCACCGGCATGCCGGGCTCCGTGGAGCTCCGCCTCCTCTACCCCGCGATGTACGCCAAGCTCGAAGGGCTCCCCACCGGCGGGCACCTGCCGGACGGCAAAACCTGGGTGAAGGTCGACGTGGAGCGGGCGCTGAAGAAACTCGGGCTGAACCTCGCGAGTCTGGGCGTCGGTCAGTCGCCGACCGGCGTGCTCGCGCAGCTTCGCGGATCGAAAAACACGGAGAAGGTCGGCACCGAGACGATCGACGGAGTCCGGACGACGCACTACCGCGGGACGGTCGACGCCCAGGAGGCTCTCGGCCAGGCGACGGCTAAGGAGCGCAAGGCCCTTCAGCAGCTGCTGGATGAGGCGCAGGCGCACGGCGTCGATGCGGCGTCGACGACGTTCGACGTCTGGGTCGGCGACGACGGCCTCGTGCGCCGGCTGACCCAGCAGGTCGGCAGCGTCGGACACGTGACGATGACGTTCTCCGACTACGGCAAGCCGGTCCAGATCGCGGCGCCGCCTACGGACGAGACGATCGACCTCTCGGACCTGAGCCCCTCCGGCTAGCGCAACTCGCAACATGCCCGAGCTGCCGACCGGAACAGTCACGTTCCTGTTCGCTGACGTCGAAGGCTCAACCGAATTGCTCACGAAGGTCGGCAAGGAGGCGTACGGGGATCTGCTCGCCGACCATCGCCGCCTCGTGGACGCGGAAGTCGCCGAAGCCGAAGGCCGCATCGTGGACACGCAGGGAGATGCGTTCTTCGCGGTGTTTCCGCGCGCGAGCGCAGCAGTCGCCTGCGCCGCACGCCTCCAACGAGAGCTCGCCGAAACCGCAATCCGCGTTCGCATCGGCCTCCACACCGGCCAGCCGGCGCTGACGCCGACGGGATACGTCGGTCTCGACGTTCCGCGAGCCGCGCGCATCTGCGCTGCCGCGCACGGCGGCCAGGTACTCCTCTCGCAGACGACGCGCGAGCTCGTCGAGGACGACCTGCCCGAAGGCGTTGTGCTTCGCGACCTCGGCGAGCACCGGTTGAAGGACCTGTCGAGCCCACAGCGTTTGACGCAGCTCGTGATCGCCGGACTGCCGGACACGTTTCCGTCGCTACGGACGCTCGAGAACCGTCCGACCAATCTCCCCGTCCAGCCGACGCCGTTGATCGGCCGCGAGAGGGAACTGCAGAACGTCCTCGAGCTGCTCCGGCGCGACGACGTCCGCCTGTTGACGCTCACCGGCCCCGGCGGCTCTGGCAAGACGCGGCTCGCGCTTCAGGCTGCCGCGGAGCTCGTGGAGGAGTTCCCGCAGGGCGTCTTCCTCGTCGCTCTGGAGCCCGTAGCCGACCCCGCACTGCTCTTGCCGACGATCGGCCGGACCGTCGGCACGAAGGAAACCGACGCCCTGAGCTCGGTGCTCGCGCCGAAGCAGATGCTGCTCGTGCTCGACAACGTCGAGCATTTGCTCGACGCCACGCCCGCGCTGAGCGAGATCCTCGCTGCGGCGCCGCACGTGAAGCTGCTCGCGACGAGCCGGACGCCGCTCCGCCTCTCGGGCGAGCACGAGCTGCAAGTGCCACCTCTCGCCGTGCCCGATCCCGCCCGCCTGCCCGAGATCGGAGCTCTCACGCAATACGACGCCGTCGCGCTGTTCGTCGCGCGGGCGCAGGCCGTGAAGGCGGACTTCGCCGTCACGAATGCGAACGCGCCTGCGATCGCGGAGATCTGCGTGCGCCTCGACGGCCTGCCGCTCGCGATCGAGCTCGCCGCTGCGCGCGCGAAGCTCCTGTCGCCGCAGGCGCTGCTCGCCCGGCTCGAGCGCCGGTTCGAGCTCCTGACCGGTGGCCCGCGCGATCAGTCTGCGCGCCGCCAGACACTCCGGGCGACGATCGACTGGAGCTACGACCTTCTCGGGCCAGAGGACCGGCGATTCTTCGCCAGGCTCGCGGTGTTCGCCGGCGGCTGCACCCTCGAGGCCGCGGAGACGGTCTGCGGCAGCGAGGTGGCGCTCACGGCAATCGCAACGCTGATCGACAACAACCTGCTCCGGCAGCACGAGCAGCCGGACGGCGAGCCCAGCTTCACGATGCTCGAGTCGATCCGCGCGTACGCGCTCGCGCAGCTCGAAGAGAGCGGCGAGGCGCCGACGCTGCGCGACCGCCACGCCGAGTTCTTCCAGGCCCTCGCCGAGCAACTCCCGGACCTCGAGGAGGCCGGTGCGGAGATCTCTTGGCCGCAGTACGAGCGTGAGCTCGACAATTTCCGCGGCGCGCTGGCCTGGCTGAGGGACAATCAGCGGTACGAGGAGGCCGTCCGGCTCGTCTGCGCCCTCGTCGACGTCTGGGAGATCACGGGGAAACTGCGCGAGGGCTCTCAGTGGCTTGCTTGGGCGCTCGCTCTCGACACGGACCTGCCCGCCTCGCTCGAGGCACGGGCCAGTCGGGCCACCGCAGCTCTCGCCTGGCGACAAGGCGAGTTCGACCGCGCGCGCGAGTACTCCGCGCGGGCACTCGAGCTCTCTCGCGCGCTCGGGGACAGGCGGCAGGAGGGCTGGACGATCGCGAGCCAGGCGATCGTGGAGCAACTCGAGGGCAGACACGCGGAGGCCGAAGAGCTCGCGGCTGAGGCAGAGCAGATCCTTCGCGAGATCGGACACGAGCGCGGTGTGGCGGCGCAGATCCACAACCGCGGCCTGATCGCGATCACGGCCGGGAACCTCGAACAGGCCCGCGTGCTGCTCGAGCGCGTCCTGGCGGAGGCGGAGCGACTCGGCTGGGACCAGGCGGCGGGAAATGCCCTGAGTGATCTCGGCGTCGTCGCACTGTACGAAAGTCGTTACGAGGACTCCGTACCGATGTTCTCGGGGGCACTCGAGAGCGCCCTGCGAGCGGGCTGGCGCATCAACGTCGCGTATGCGTTGCGCGGCCTCGCCGGTGTTCTTGCGACGCGAGGCGAGATCGGGCCGGCCGCCCAGCTGCTCGGCGCGGCGACCGCAATCGAGGAGCACACGGGTGAGACCATGCAAGGGTACGCCGTGGACGCGTACACGAAGACGGCGGCTCCCGTTCTTGACCGCCTCGAGGAGCCGGACGTCGCCGCCGCCTACGCCGCCGGGCGTGCGATGACCCAGGAGGACGCCGCCGCGTACGCTCTCGCCTCGGTCGCGGACACGGCTCCTCTCTAGACTTGATCCATGTTCGAGGGCGGACTCGCCGAGCTGCACACGCATCTCGGCGGCTCGGTCGCCTCCGACATCCTCTGGAGCCTCGCGCACGAGCAGGGAATCGCGCTTCCCGTGAAGGACTACTGGGAGTTCGACCGCCTCGTCACGGTCAGCGATCCGCGCGGGGTCGCCGACCTCGACGCACTCGACGCGATCTACCACTGGACCGAGCTGATCCAGTCTTCGCCGCTCGCAGTCGAGCGCAGCGTGCACGCCGCGATAGGCGGGGCGTATCGCTCGCAGGGCATCACGACGCTCGAGCTCCGCTTCAACCCGATGAAGCGGAACCGCGGCGGCGAGCGCGACCTCGACCACATCATCCTCGCGGCGATCCGCGGGCTCGACCTCGCGCGGCTCGAGTACCCGCAGGTCCGCGCCGGGCTGATCCTGATGATGGATCGCACCTTCACCGAGCAGCAGAACGCCGTGATCGTCGAGAAGGCGCTGCACTGGGCGCCGCGCGGGATCGTCGGCATCGACATCGCCGGGCCGCGGCCGGGCGGCGTGCGCTACGAGTATCGGCAGGTGGCGCCGATGATCGAGGAAGCGCGACGGGGCGGGCTCGGCGTGACGATCCACGTCGGCGAGGAGGGCGGCGACATCGGCCGTGCGGAGATCGGCGAGGTGATCGAGACGCTGCAGCCGGACCGGATCGGACACGGCATCCTCGCTGCCGGCGACCCCGAGTTGATGGAGGCGCTCCGCGAGCGCGAGATCGTGCTCGAGATCTGCCCGACTTCTAACCTGCTGACGAAGGCGCTACCGAATGAAGACGCCGTGCGCGAAACCATCCGCGCGTTCTCCGACCACGGCGTGGCGTTCACGATCGCGACAGACGGACCGGAGATGATGCAAACGCATCTGCGCGACGAGTTCGAACTGCTGCTCCGCGTCGGAGCGCTGGACGAGGACGAGCTGCGCGCAGCCAACGCACGCGCGCACGATGCCGCGTTCGTCAGCCGGTCGATCTTGTCCTTGTGATCTAGCGCCGCACTTCAAGGTTCCAACCAAATGACGGCTCGTCGACGGGGTGCGATGGGTGGTGCGATGCAAGGACGCAGGGAGCCCCGATAGCAGCGCTATCGGGGCGACTGAGGACGCGGCAGCGCGCCGCCCAGCGCGGCCCGTCGGGCACAGCGCTTCATTTTGTTGGAGCCGCTTAAGCGGGCTGAGCGAACCTGCCGAGTCGGTCGAGGATCTTGAGCGGCGCCCGCCCAACGCCACGCGCCCTCGTCGGATCCTGCAGCTCGCCGCGAACGATTCGCGCGATGACACGCCAGGCGAAAGGAGCCCGGGCGATCGCGAACGTCAAATGCGGGAAGCGGTCAAGGGCGTACTTCGCCGTCCAAGACGACGCGTGCAGTCCCCCAAGCTCGGCTAGCACGCGCGGCTCATACGAAGCCAGGTCGCCGGAGAGGATCGCGTCCGCTGCAAGGCGCGCGCTCACGAATGCCTCGTACATCCCGTCCCCCGAGAGCGGGTCGATGAGTCCTGCAGCGTCACCGACGAGGACCACATTGTCGCGCGCCAAGGTCGAGTCCCCGCGTCGGTAGGGAAGACGGTAGCCACGGAGCGCCGTCAACTTGCCGGCGTCTACGCCGTGGGCATCGCAGAGGCGGCGCAGGTGGCTACGCAGCCGCGGGCCTTCGCTCTGCCACCCGCCGACGCCGACGTTGACGTGGTCGCCCTTTGGGAAGACCCATCCGTACCCACCGGGGACGACGCCGAGCTCGAGCACTAGCTTGCCGCGGTAGCGAGATGCATACGCCGCGTTGCCTTCGAG
>DASVFB010000177.1:0-24216 GCA_036380275.1 Gaiellaceae bacterium
TCGGCGGGCGCCGAGGCGATGCAGGACTGCACCGGACGGGAGGCCCGCAGCGGTGAGCCCGACGAGCTCGGCAATCATGACGAGCGTCATCTGCGCCGGCGAGCCAGTCGTCACGAGCACGAACCACGGCAGCGCGAGCCAGGTCATCTGCGCGCCCGTCGTCGAGATCACCTCGGCCGCGAGCAGCGCGCGGAGCGGCCCGTTACGAAGAATCTCCGCGCGACTCACGCGCGCCCCTCGCCGGCGTCGCCTCCCGGCCGGCGAAGCCGGCCTCCGGCGCCCCCTGACGCCGCGGGCGATGACTCGAGGGATGTCACAACTCGAGCTCCTGCTCGAGGTGGTGAGTACCGGCGATCGGCGAGGCCAGCAGGAACACGACCGAAAGCACGGCGCCGACGGACGCGAGCAGCAGCATCGGCCGCACACCGATCGCGCCTGCAAGGATGCCCCCGAGCAGCGCACCGAACGGGCGCGTGCCGTAGTTGAAGAAGCGGGAGGCGCCGGCGAGCCGAGCGCGCAGACGGTGTGGCGTCGCGAGAGCGTTCAGGCTGTTCAGGCTGACGTCGAAGAGCATCACGCCAATGCCCGACGCGAACTCGGCGAAGCCGAGGATCCCGGCCTTGGCCCACGTCGGTCCCGCGGCGAGCGGCAGGAGCGCAAACGGCGCGGTGAAGAGCAAGCAGCCCAGCACGGTCGTCGGGCCGAGCCCGAAGCGACGGCCGATGCCGGGAGCAACGACGGCACCGAGCAGCGCGCCGCCCGCGCCGATCCCGAGCGTGATGCCGATCACTCCGGCCGAGAGCCCGAGGGTGCGGCTCGCATAGAAGACGTAGACCGCGGCGATCATGAACGTGAAGAAGTTCACTGTCGCCGCACAGCCCACGCCTCCACGGAGCAGCGGATGGCGCATGAGGATGCGGATCCCTTCCCACAAGCGGCGCCACGGGCTCACGCCGCGTGACTCCTGAAAGGGTTCGTCCACCCGCGCTCCGCGAAGAAAGAACGCCGACGCGACGAAGGAGAACGCGTCGGCGAGAATTGCGATCGGCGCCGTCAGCAGCTGCACGAGCACGCCGGCGACGGACGGCCCGCCCACGTAGGCAAGTGCGCGACTCGTCGAGAGGCGACCATTCGCAGCGAGCACGTGCTCGCGCGGCACCGTTGCAGTGAAGAACGAGCTGTACGACAGGTCGAAGAAGACCGCGCACGCGCCCGTGAAGAAGACGACGAAGTAGAGCTGCATCAGCGAGAGGGCGTCGAACGCCGCCGCCACGGGAATGGACACGAGGAGCAGCGCGCGTGAGATGTCAGCGGCGACCATCACGCTGCGCTTCACGGGCCGCGCGTCGACCCAGACCCCGACCGGCAGCGAGAACAGCAGGTGCGGCAGCCAGAAGAGCGCCGTCAGCACGCCCATCTGGGCCGCCGACGCGTCGAGCGTGAGCACGGCGGCGAGCGGAATGGCAAGCGCGCTGATCTGGTCTCCGAAGACCGAGACCGACATCGCAGCCCACAGCCGCATGAATGCGGGGTGCCTGCGGAGCGGCGCGCTGGGCGCCGCGGTTGCGCTCGCTGCGCTCACGCCCGAAGGATCCGGACGTCGCCGCTCATGGAGGTCGCACGGAGCTCGACCTCAGGCCCGTCGCTCAGAACGGGCGCGTCTTCGATGTCGAGCTCGGATGTGGTGTCTCCGCTCATCGAGCGCACGTCGATGCGGACGCGCGACCCTCTGCGGATGCCGACCGTCTGGTCGCCGGACGCGGACTGCATCGTGACGCGGCCGGAAGCCACTGAGCCAAGGCGCTGATCGCCCGAGGCCGTCTGCACCGTGACCGATGCGTTCGCCTCGTCGACAGCGACGTCGCCCGACGCCGACCGAAAAGTCGCCTCGCCCTCGACGGAGCCGACTCGCACGTCACCCGAAGCCGTCGAGACCTTTGCACCGCCGCCGATGCGCTCGAGGGCGACGTCGCCGCTCGCGCTCTTCACTTCGACGAACCCGGAAAGCTCGGCAAAGCGCAGGTCGCCCGAAGCGAGGTCGGCCCTGAGGCCGCCAAAGCGGCCGCGGCCGTCGACGTCCGCCGAGGCTGTCGACACCTGGACGTCCGCTCCGTGCGGAGCCAGCACGTGCAGCCGGAAATCGGCCCGGTCGAAGATGAGGCCGAGCCCGCCCCTGCGCCGGGGGACGTCCACGAGTACCTCGTAGCCGTCGCCGCGCTGGCGGAGCTCGATGCGCGCGCCGTCGACGAGCTCCTGCACCGCGTCGCTCGAACCGGAGGCGTCGAGCTCCACCGTCGTCTCGTCGCCGTCGACCGACTCGAGCGTGATCTCGCCCGAGGGCACGCGCAGGTCGAGCGTGAGCGTGCCCGGCGTATGAAAGGTCTCTCGCCTCATTTCCCCGACCTCACGACCGGCCGGCGCCGGCCCACACGGCGGGGATCGCGCGAATCGACCCGAACCT
This sequence comes from Gaiellaceae bacterium, assembly GCA_036380275.1. Taxonomy (GTDB): domain Bacteria; phylum Actinomycetota; class Thermoleophilia; order Gaiellales; family Gaiellaceae; genus DASVFB01. Next base: position 2,462 of record DASVFB010000177.1, read on the forward strand.
CGATGTGACCGAACAATGCTGGAAAGAACTCCATGACTCCTCCTCCTGCTACGACTGGGCGTAGCCCGTTATGCGCCGTCCCGAACGAATTGCACGCCCGCCGCCGCTCGAGACCGAGCGCTGAAGCGCGCGGACGAGCCACGTGTTGAGCGAGACACCCTCGGCCTCGGCGGCCTTCTCGAGCGCGACCTTGAGCGAATCGGGTAGGCGCAGGCTGATCCGGGCGGTGAGGCCGTCCTCGGCGGCTTGCGCCTGCGGCTCCTCGCCCTCCTCCTCCACGTAAATCAGCTCGGGGTCCTGTCCCGACAGGCGAACGTCCAGGTGACCGTTCGGGAGCTGGGACGAGACCTCGAGCGCGACCTGCGTCAGCGCGTCGATCAGGCGCAGGGTCGCGGACTGCTTGACGGCTCCTTCGAGGCGGTGAGCCGCCTGGACGAGCTCGTCGCCTCCAAGCTGGGCCAGCTCGCGCAGGTCCGCCTGGAGGGCTTCGATGAACTGTGCCGTCTGCATGACAGCACTATGACATCACTAGTGGCGTCTGTCAAGCGTCAATCGAGTGTCAACGGTATGTCAATCTGACATCGGCTTGAAATGGGGGATTCCGCGCCCTACGCTCGCCTTCGTGGCCGTTATCTGCGCCCAATGCGGTCAGGAGAACCCGGACGGGTTCCGTTTCTGTGGGGCCTGCGGCGCGGCGCTCGCGGATGCGGCCCCAGCCCGCGAGGTGCGGAAGACGGTGACCGTCCTCTTTGCCGACGTCGTGGGCTCCACGGCGCTCGGGGAGTCACGCGACCCCGAGGCTGTGCGCGCCCTGATGGCGGACTGGTTCGAGGATGCGAGGACGATCCTGGGGCGCCACGGCGGCACCGTTGAGAAGTTCATCGGCGACGCGGTGATGGCCGTGTTCGGCATCCCGCGGACGCACGAGAACGACGCGCTGCGCGCGGTTCGCGCCGCCGCCGAGCTGCAACGGCCCGAACTGAGGATCGGCGTCAACACCGGCGAGGTCGTCTCCGGCGAAGGCGAGACGATCGTGACCGGCGACGCCGTCAACGTCGCGGCGCGTCTCGAGCAGGCGGCCGGCCCCGGCGAGGTGCTGATCGGGATGGAGACGTTCCGGCTCGTCCGCGACGCCGTTGGGGTCGAGAAGGTGCCTCCGCTCGACCTCAAAGGAAAGGCCGAGCCGGTCCCCGCCTACCGCCTGCTCGAGATCGACACCGCCGCGGACGGCGTCGCACGTCGCCTCGACTCGCCGCTCGTCGGCCGCCGGCGCGAGCGCGAACGGCTCAGCGCCGACTTCGAGCATGTCGTCACCGAGCGCACCTGCCAGCTTTTCACTCTGCTCGGGCCTGCCGGTGTCGGCAAGTCGCGCCTCGTGCTCGACTTCGTCGAGTCTGCCGGCGCGCGCACCGTCCGCGCCCGCTGCCTCCCCTACGGCGAGGGGATTACGTACTGGCCGCTCGTCGAGGTCGTGCTCCAGCTCGGAGCTGACCCTGATGCCGTCCTCGGCTCGTCGCCGCCCGAGACGCAGCTCGCGTTCCGCCGCCTGCTGGAGAGCGCCGCCGCGGAGCAGCCGCTGGTCGTCGTCCTCGACGATCTCCAGTGGGCCGAGGAGACGTTCCTCGACGTCGTCGAGCACGTGGCGGACTGGTCGCGCAACGGGGCGATCTTCCTCCTCTGCGTCGCGCGGCCGGAGCTGCTCGACGCGCGGCCCATGTGGGGCGGCGGCAAGCCGAACGCCACGTCGATCCTGCTCGAGCCGCTGCCCCAGGGGGACGTCGACGAGCTCCTCGACAACCTGCTCGACGGCGTCGCCCTCGACGCCGACGTCCGCCGGCGCATCCTCACGTCGGCGGACGGAAATCCGCTGTTCGTCGAGGAGATGGTCGCGATGGTGCGCGAGGAGGGCGGCGTGGCGCTGACGGTGCCGCCGACGATCCAGGCGCTGTTGCAGGCGCGCCTCGACCGGCTCGGGGACGACGAGCGCGCGGTGATCGAGCGCGGATCAGTCGAGGGGGAGGTCTTCCACCAGACGGCGGTCATGCAGCTCGCGCCCGAGCAGTCACGCTCGGGCGTTCCCCAAAGACTGCTCGCGCTCGTACGCAAGGAGCTGATCCGGCCGAGCGAGGGCACGTTGCCGGACGACGAGGCGTTCCGGTTCAGGCACCTGCTGATCCGCGACGCCGCTTACGACGGGCTGCCGAAGTCGACGCGCGCCGACCTCCACGAGCAGTTCGCGCTCTGGCTGGACGAGCACGCCTCGCTCGTCGAGCAGGACGAGATCGCCGGCTACCACCTCGAGCAGGCGGCCCGCTACCGGCAAGAGCTCGGCAGCGGCAACGACGCTCTCGCCGCCGCGGCGGCAGCCAGCCTCGAGCGCGCGGCGCATGCCGCACACGGCCGGGGAGACGTCGTCGCCGCAAACAATCTCGCGCGCCGCGCGGTCGACCTCCTGCCGCCCGGAAACCCGCAGCGACTCGACATCCTCCCCTACCTTGTACGCCTGGCGAGCACGACGGCGCGGTTCGACGTTGCCGAGGTGCTGATCGAAGAGCTGGAAGCGTCGGATCAACCCGGAGCGCAGGCTTACGGCTTGCTCTTCCGCGCCGACCTCGAGATGGCGAGAGGTGGCCTCGAGAATGTCGAAGGCCTCCGGTCGCAGTCCGAACAGGCGGTCAAGACATTTGCCGAGCTCGGGGACGAGCGAGGGATGGCGGTCGCCGAGTGGTCCCTCGGGAACACGTACTGGCTCGAGTGCCGCGCCGAAGCCGCGATCGCTGCCTACACCCGAGTGCGCGAGCTCGCGAAGCGAGCCGGAGACGAGGCGCTCGTCAACGCGATGAACACGCAACTGGCGGTCGCCGCCGTCCTCGGGCCGACGCCGATGAGCGAAGCGCTTCCGAACGCAGAGAAACGCCTGGCCGGTGCCGCCGGCAAGCCACTGGTCGAGGCACAGGCAAAGCGCGGGCTCGGACGGCTGCTCGGGCAGGTCGGTGAGTTCGATCGCGCTCGTGCGCTGATGGAGGAGGGAACGAACACGATGCGGGAGGCAGGGTTGCCGACGGCGATGGCGGGCATCCAGGCCCGTGGCTTCGTCGAACGACTCGCAGGCGACTACGAAGCTGCCGCTGAGTACTTGCGCCAGGGAGCCGAGCAGTACAGACAGCAGGCCGACCGGCGGTACCTCTCGACCGCTGCGTTGAACCTCGTGCTCGTCCTGCTCGAGCTCGGGCGGATCGACGAGGCCGAGGAATGGGTGGAGGAGGCGATCGCGGAGATGAATCAGGCGGACGTCGTGGACGTCGCCGGGAGCTACGCCGTGCGGGGCCACATCGCCGCCCTCCGCGGCGACCACGAGCAAGGCGTCGAGCTCGCGGAGCGCGCGGTCGAGATCGCCGAGCGCACCGACTTCTTCGAGATTCATGCGAACACGTACATGGAGCTCGGCCACGTGCTCGCGCTTGCGGGCCGGCGTGACGAGGCAGCAGCGGCCTACGAGCGGGTGCGCGCGGCCGCACGCGACAAGGGCGCAACCGCGTGGGAGGCCAAGATCGAGGCGCTGCTAGCCGAGCTCTGAGCCCCAGATGTCGCGGTAGATCCCCTTCAGGTCCTCCACCTTGTCGACGTATGCGCGGGTCTCGCTGAACTGAATGCCCTCGCCGTCGGCGAGCCAGCGGTCGACGTTGTCCTGGCCGGCGTTGTACGCGGCGAGCGCGGCCTGCTCGTCGTCGTACTTGTCGAGCAGGTGGCGGAGATACCACGAGCCGTAGCGCACGTTGATCTCCGGGTTGTAGAGATCCGACCGATGGAAGTTCGAGCCGCCCGTGTGCAGAGCGATCCCCTCCGCAGTCGACGGCAGAAGCTGCATCAGGCCGATCGCTCCCGACGTCGACTTCGCGTTCGCGTGAAACTTCGACTCCGCGTAGATCACCGCGGCGAGCAGCGCCGGGTCGAGCCGGTAGTTGCGCGCGTGACCAGTCACGATCGCCTGGTAGCGAAGCGGGTAGCGCTCGCGCTGGACGAAGTCGGGCGTCGCGAGCAGGAACCACGCGACGACGCCCGCCGCAGCGACGAGCACGATCAGCGATGCGAGACGCCTCACGTGACGAGATCTTGAACCACCGACGAGACGAACTCGTCGAGGTCTTCGAGCGAGCCTGTATTTACGTAGGCGTAGTCGGAGCGCTTCGTCTTCTCCTTGTCGTCGATCAGGCGCGTCTCGCGGTCGCCGGGGAGCGGCTCGCGGCGCGCCTCGCGCAGCGCCTTAGGCGCGGTGATCACGACGACCTTGTCGAACCGCTCGTCTCCCCCGGTCTCGTAGAGCAGCGGCACCTCGGTCACCGCGAGCGGCGCCGTCTGCCGCTCACGCCACTCGAGGTAGTGCGTGACGACGCGCGGGTGTAGCAGCGCCTCGAGCCAGGCCAGCTGCTCGCGGTCGGCGAAGACGACCGCGGCGATGTCCGAGCGCTTCGTCGTTCCGAAGCGCTCCAGTAGCGCCCCCTTGACCTCGGGGTCCTCTTCGATCAGCTCGTGGACGATCTCGTCGCTCGAGATCGTCGCCGCGCCATGGCGCGCGAATGCCCGCAGCGCCTCGCTCTTCCCGGCGCCGATGCCGCCGGTGATCGCGACGTTAAGCGGTCTCTTCCGGCTCGTCAGGCTCGGGTTCGGCTTCCGCGACGGGCTCGGCCTCGGCCTCTGCCTCCGCAACGGGCGCGGGCTCGGCTTCGGCTTCCGCAACGGGCTCGGCTTCGAGTTCCGCGGCAGGCTCGGGCTCCGGCTCTGCCTCGGCCGTTGCATCCGCGGGAGCGGTCGAGCCCTCTGCGAAGACCTCCTCGGAGAGACCGAGGTTCGGCGTCAGCTGGCTTCCCTCGTCCGCGCCCTCGTCGCCGCCGTCGCCGTCGACGCGCTTCATCGAGAGGGAGAGCCTGCGGCGCTCTGCGTCGACCTCGAGGATCAGCACATTGACGTCCTGACCCTGCGAGACGACCTCGCGCGGGTTCTCGACGTGATGCTGTGCGAGCTCGGAGATGTGAACAAGGCCTTCGACGCCGGGGAGGATCTCCACGAAGGCACCGAAGGTGACGACCTTCGTCACCTTGCCGTCGACGACGTCACCTTCCTTGTACGCCTCCAGCACCTGCTGCCACGGGTCGGCCTGCGTCTGCTTGAGGCCGAGCGAGATGCGCTGGCGCTCGCGGTCGATGTCCAGAACCTTGACGTTGACGGTCTGACCGATCTCGAGCACCTCGGACGGGTGGTTGACATGCGACCACGAAAGCTCCGAGATGTGAATCAGGCCGTCCATCCCGTCGAGGTCGACGAACGCGCCGAAGTCGACGATGTTCGAGATCTGCCCCTCGACCACGTCGCCCGGATTGAGCTTGTCGAGGATGCGCTGGCGCTGGTCCTTCCGCTCCTCCTCGAGCACCGCACGGCGCGAGAGGACGACGTTGTTGCGTGAGCGGTTCAGCTCGATGACCTTGCAGCGCAGCTCCTGGCCGAGGAACTCGTCGAGATCCTGCACGCGCCTGATGTCCACGAGGGACGCCGGTAGGAAGCCGCGCACGCCGAGGTCGAGGATCAGGCCACCTTTGACGACCTCGATCACCCTGCCGTCGACGGGCTCTCCGGACTCGGCCGCTGCCTCGATCCGCTTCCAGGCGAGCTCGAAACGCGCACGCTTCTTGGAGAGGATCAGGCGGCCTTCAGCGTCCTCCTTGGTCAGCACGAGCGCGTCGATCTCCTCGCCTACGGCAACCTCGTCGGCCGGGTTGACCGAACGCCGAATCGAGAGCTCGGCAGTCGGGATGACGCCCTCCGACTTGTAGCCGATGTCGACGAGCACCTCATCCTTGTCGACGCGGACGACCGTGCCATGCACGACTTGCCCCTCGTTGATCTCGGGGAACGTCGACTCGTAATCGGGAACGAGTTCGCCGTCGGGGCCGGTCACCCAAACGCCGGGCTCGGCCTCTTGCGCAGTCACGTCTTCGGTAGCCATCGACAAAGGCCGGTCAGTATAGCCGCGGGGTCGCGAACCGACCGTGAGCCCGAGAAGACCTGCACAACGGTCCTATCCGGTTCGCGTGGAACCGGTTTTCTTACAGACCGTTTACAACTCGCCCGCAAGCCGAACGAGCGTCGCCGCCTCCTCCTGGGTGAACGCCTTGCCTGCCTCCTTCTGCACTTCTTTCGTGAACTTGCTCATCTGCCCCTTGTCGAGGATCTTGCAGAGCTGGTCGGCGACCTTCGCGCTCGACGAGTACACCCTGGTAAGCGCGCAGAGACTTTCGAACGTCACCGTCACGTCGACGGTCGCACGATATTCCGTCGTCGCTCCCTCGTTGTCACGGATCTTGCCGCCCACGGACAGCGTGTCGACGTCCGTCGGCGCGTCGCAGGAGACGCTCGAGATCGGGCCGAATGCGCCGTAGCCGTTCCCGCAGTCGAACGCGTACGTGAGCGTGTCGCCCGTGTTCGGGTCGTTGGGGCTCGTCAGCGAGAGTGTGAACGGCAAGCCGGCGAAGGCCGGCGTAGGCGCGTTGAACGTTGCCGTCGGAGGCGTGTTCAGCGTCAGGCCGACGACAAGCGGATCGTGGTCCGACATCCGGAACTTGTCCGGCGCGTACAGGCTCGTCACGAGGTTCGGCGTCTTGAAGTCCGTGTTGTAGTCCAGGACGGACGGCTCGTCGGCATTGATGTGCCACTCGGCGATCCCGCTGACCTGTGAGGTGAGCGAGAGCGAGCCGAGCGCGTGGTCGAGGTATCCGAACTGCCCGTCGAACAAGAACGAGTACGCGTCCGGGCCGACGAGGCTGGAGAGCAGGTTCGTGTAGCCGGCGCTCTCGATCGCGGTGATCGGATCCTCCATCGCGTACGAGTTGAGGTCGCCGACGATGAGCACGTCGGGATCGCCCGTCCCGGTCGGGTCGCCGGCGAGCCACGCCGTGAGCTGATTCGCGGCGTTTACGCGCACGACGTTGCAGTTGGCCTGGCCGTCGCCCGCGTCCGGCGCGTCGCACGCGCTGCCCTTGCTCTTCAGGTGGTTCGCGTCGACGATGAACCGCTCGCCGTTCGGAAGCTGGAACGCTTGCGCGAGCGAGGGGCGATTGCGCTCGGCCGAGTCACCGCCGTTCACGAACGCGACGGAGTTCAGCGCGGCCGTCTGGCCGACGGGCGTCACGCGCGCGGGCTTGTAGATCATCCCGACCTTGATCGCGTCGGTTCCGAGCGCGTTCAGCTGGCCCGTCTGGGCGTCGGCGTCGACGAATGAGTACGTCCCGGGCGCAGTCGCGTCGTTGAGCTTGGTGACGAGATCCTGGATCGCGCTCGACGGCCCGTAGCCATCGTTCTCCATTTCCATGATCGCGAGCACGTCGGGATCCAGGCCGGTGATCGCCGCCACCGTCTTCGGCCACTGACGGTCGAACTCCGCCGCGCTGTCCGCGCCGCGGCACTCCATCACCGCGCCGCCGACGCCGCCGTTGCAGGCGGTCGTGCCGAAGGTGTTGAAGTAGTTGAGGAGGTTCATCGCGGCGACGTGCACGTTGCCGCCGACCGGCGGGGCCGCCACCGGACGCGCGTTCGCCGCCTGGAAGTCCGGGCCGCCCCCGCCGAGCGCGCCGATCGGCCGCACGCGGAAGGCATTCCCGCTCGCGGCGTTCCCTGCCCAGGTGTATGTCATGACGCCGACGAGGCCGGTGACGGTGTCTCCGCCGCGCAGCGTGTTCGAGGCGCTGAGCGGATTGCCGCCACGGCCGAACAGGATCGGATCAGGGTTCTGGTTCTGGAGCGCGTCGTCCGCGATCAGCTTGTTCAGGTCGTTCTGGGCCTGTAGCGCGGCCGCAGGCGCGCCCGGGGCGACGACGTTCGTCGGCTGCTGCAGCCGACCGCCCGACGAGAGGAGCACCTGGCCGAAGCGGCCGAGCTGGAAGTGCTCCGTGACGTAGAGCGTCTGGGGCAGACGCACGAGCATCCCCTCGTACCGCTCGAGGTAGCCGGCGTCGGGGACGGGCAGCGTGACGTCGACCGGCGAGAGAGTGTTCCCGGTGCTGCAGACGGCGACGGTGCTCGCGGTGACCTGCGTCTGGTCCTGGAACTCGGCGGCGGTGCCCGTGACGTGAACGACGTCGCCGAGGTCGACGCTGTCGTTGTTCCCGTTGAACACGAAAATGCCGTCCGAGGTGGCCGGGTTGCCGTCCCCGGCGGAGTCCTCGAGGTAGAAGCCGCGCAGCGTGGGACTGGGGCCCTCGTAGTCACCCACGACGACGCCCTCGGTCGCGACGCTGCCGGTGATCGCCGCGGAGCTGCCGCTGCCCTGGATCGCGTAGGCGGGCGTGTAGGGCTGCGCGCACGGGTTCGAATCGTCGTTGAGGATCGTCCCCTTCCCCTGGCCGTCCGCGACCATCGCGCCGACCACGTTCGTGACGTTGACGAAGAACGTCTCGCTCGGCTCGTCGTCGGTGTCGCCGTTGACCAGGACCGTGAACGTGTATGTCGAGCTCCCCGCGGGGATGGTTTGCCCGGTCAGCGCCTTCGCGGTGTAGTCCGACGGCGACGTCGCGGCGTCGTCGGCGGTGGCGATGTCGAACGTGACGCCGCCGGGGCCCGCTGGCGAGGAGAGGCTCACGGTGAAGTCGAACGCGGTTGTCCCCGCGTTCCCCTCGTTGGCCGTGACGTCCGAGACCGACAGGCTGACGCCGGCGCTCGTGCGCGGATTCGGCGGCCCGCTCACGAAGTCGGCCAAGTTGCTGTCGGTGTCGGTCGCGCCGCCGCCGGCGCGCAGGGCGGCCGTCGTGTTCGACAGGGTTGGCGCCGGGCCGATCCCCTCGAAGCAGTTGGTGGTCGCGCCGTAGCCGACCAGGTCGACGACGTTCAGCGAGGGACAGGACGTGCCGGAGGTGATCGTCGTGTTCGTGTTGAGGAGTGCGACCTTTCCGGCCGCCGCGGACATCGCGGTCGTGCCGATCGCGTTCGGCGTCGGCAGGGGCGTCGTGCCGCCGGCGCCCTGGGCCTCCTGGATCAGGTAGTACGCGCCGGCGCCTATCGAGCCGGCGAGGCTCGTCAGCGACCAACTCGTGCCCGTCGTCGACGCGTACTGGACGCTCCAGCCGGTCAGGTCGACTGAGGCCCCCGTCGGGTTGTAGAGCTCGATGAAGTCGTTCGTGTACGTGGCGCCTGAGTTTCCACCGCCGCCGTAGACCTGGCTGACGACGACGCTGCTGCTGAGCGGCGCAGCGCCGGTCGGGCCCGCCGCGGCCAGCGCGCAGGCGAGCAGGATGACGGCGGCGAGCACGCCGAAGGCATGCCGAAGGCGAGTGCGTGTCACGATTTTCGTACCCCCTGTCGAGACCCGGCCCAAAGGAACCGGCCGATCCTACCGCCTAACAGGACTTGTCACATCAGGACTTGGCCTCCGCCCAGTTGTCGCCCGAGCCGATGTCCACGGCGAGCGGCGGATCGAGCGGATACGCGCTGCACATCTCCTCCCGGACGAGCGACCGCACCGCGCTCACCTCCGCGTCCGGCACCTCGAGCAGCAGCTCGTCGTGCACCTGCAGCACGAGCCGCGCGGCGCGCCCTTCACTGCGCAGCCGTTCGTGGATGTGCAGCATCGCGACCTTGATGATGTCCGCGTTCGAGCCCTGCATCACGAAGTTGACCGCGAGACGCTCGCCGAGCTGGCGTGTCTGCCGGCTCGACGCGCGGATCTCCTGCACGGGCCGCCGCCGTCCGAGCAGCGACGTGACGTAGCCGTCGCGGGTCGCCTGCTCCTTCGTCCGCTCGATGAAATCCTGCACGAGCGGGAAGCGAGCGAGGTACGCGTCGATGTACGCCTGGGCCTCTTCACGCGGGATCTCCAGGTTCTCCGAGAGGCCGAACGCGGAGATGCCGTAGACGATCCCGAAGTTGATCATCTTCGCGACGCTGCGCTGCGCCGGCGTCAGCTTGCCCGGCTCGACGCCGAGCACCTCCGCCGCGGTCGCGGTGTGGATGTCGTCGCCGCGCTCGAACGCCTCGCGGAGCTTCGGCTCGCCGCTCACGTGCGCGAGGATCCGTAGCTCGATCTGGGAGTAGTCCGCGCTCATCAGCCGGTGCCCCTGCTCGGCGATGAACGCGCTACGGATCTCGCGACCGAGGTCGGTGCGAATCGGGATCGCCTGAAGATTCGGGTTCGTCGTCGACAGCCGGCCCGTCGACGCAACCGCCTGGTTGATCGTCGTGTGCAGCCGCCCGTCCGGGCCTAGCATCGACGGCAGCGGGCCGAGGTACGTGTTCAGGAGCTTCGAGTACTCGCGCCACTCCTCGATCACCTCAACGATCTCGTGCTCGTGGCGGATCGAGCGCAGCACGCGCGTGTCCGTCGAGTACGCGGTCTTGCCCTTGCGCCCGGGGGTGAGGCCGAGCTTCTCGAAGAGGATCCGCGCGACCTGCTGCGTCGAGCCGATCATGAACTCCTCGCCTGCGAGCTCGTAGCTGCGCGACTCGAGCTCCTCGACACGGTCGGCGAGGCGCGCCGTGATCTCCCCCATGCGGTACGTGTCGATCTTCACGCCCGCGTCCTCCATCGCGGCGAGCACATGCGTCAGCGGCAGCTCGACGTTGCGGTAGAGGCGCTCGACGTCGCGTTCGCGCAGCCGGTCGACCATCAGCGGTGCTAGGCGGCGCGGTGTCTCGGCTGCCTTCACGAGCGCTGTCGTCTCTTCGTCCGTGACAGGGTCTGGGATCACCTCGACGCCGTACTCCGCGGCGAGGTCGTCGAGGAGGTACTCCGCCCGGCCGGGCTCGATCAGGTACCCGGCGAGCATCGTGTCCTCGAGCGGCTCGACGCGCTGCGTCTTCGCATCGTGCGCGATCACTCGCTCGTCCACGCGACCCGGGCGGGTCCCGATCACGACGCCGTCCTCGCCCGCGGCGGCGGCGCGGTCGGCGAGGATCGCGTAGCCGTCTCCCTCGACGGGCATCACGATCCCCTCGCGCCACGGGACTTGTGTGCCGACGATTTTCGGCCGCTCTGCGGCGGGCACGGCCTCGTCGAGGAGATCGATCCGGTTGAGGAGGTTCCTGAACTCGAAGCGGCGGAACATCTCGCGCAACTGCGAGCGGTCCGGCGGCGCAAGCACGAGCTGCGACGGGTCGAGGTCGATGTCGAGGTCGCGGCGCATCGTCGCGAGCTCCTTCGACTCACGCGCGACGTCGGCATGCTCGAGGATGTTCTTGCGGCGCGCGGGCGAAAGCTCTTCGGCGTGCTGGATCACGTCCTCGACCGAGCCGTACTGCGAGATCAGCTGCCCGGCGGTCTTGTCGCCGATGCCTGGGACTCCGGGGATGTTGTCCGACGTGTCGCCCTTCAGACCGATGAAGTCGGGCACCTGGTCGGGGCGGATGCCGTACCGCGCTTCGACGCGCTCGGGCGTGTACACGTGCGGCTCCTGGACCCCGCGCGGCGTCATCATCAGGCTGACGTTCTCGGTCACGAGCTGGAACGCATCACGGTCTGTGGAGACGACGCATGTCTTGATCCCGGCCTCGTCGGCGCGCGTCGCGAGCGTCGCGATCACGTCATCGGCCTCCCACCCCTCGAACTCGAGGTTCTGGTAGCCGAACGCCTCAACGATGGGGCGGAAGTAGGGGAACTGCTCGCGCAGCAGGTCGGCCATCTGTTTCCGGCCTTCCTTGTAGACCTGTGTCGTCGCGATCGCGGCGCGCTCCGTCGGCCGCGTGTCCCACGCGACGGCGACCGCCTTCGGCTTGTAGTCCGTCAGCAACTTGAAGAGCATGTTCGTGAACCCGAGCAGGGCATTCGTCGGAAAGCCGTCGCTCGTCGCGAGCTCCTCGGGGAGCGCGAAGTACGCGCGGTAGGCGAGGTTGTTGCCGTCTACGAGGAAGAGCTCGCTGTCGCGCACGGGGCCGTCGTCGAGCTGCAGCTCCGTTCCTTCAACTGTTTTCGGCACAGTCCAACGGTAACGTCTTGGCGCGATGATCCGGCGCTTCACGGACGGCGATCTCGACAGGGCTGCGGAGATGCTCGCGGAGCGCCACGCGCGGCATCGGGAGGCCGAGCCGCTCCTGCCTGTAGACGTCGATTTTCGCGCTCAGATCGAGAGCGAATGGAGCCTCGAAGGCGCGAGCGGCGTCATTTCGAAACACGGCTATCTCTTCGCGCGCCCGCAGTCGTATGGGGATGGCGACCTGACGTGGATGGTCGCCGGGATCGGCGGCCACGCGGTGTCCGGCGATCCCGAGCACGCGCGCGACCTGTACGCCGTGGCTGCGGCCGCGTGGGCCGAGGCCGGGCACGAGCGCCACGGCGTCTTTCTCCCCTCGCACGACAGTGCGCTCGTCGACGCCTGGTTCAGGTTGAGCTTCGGCGCATCGGGGGTGCTCGCAATGCGCGAGACGGTGCCCGAGGCGCCGGCCGCTCCCGTAGTCGCCATCCGCGCGGGATCGCCGGAGGATCTCGAGCTCGCCGCGCGGCTCGACATGGCGATGTCTACGTCGATGGTGCCCTCGCCGAGCTTCTCGACGCTGGGCTCGTCCACGCGGGAGCAACTCGTCGAGGAATGGAGCGGCACGTGGGAGGAGGAGCAGTTCGTGCACTTCGTCGCCGAGCTCGACGGCCGTGCGGTCGCGCACATCCTGCTCTACAACCGGCCGCACGACCTCCGGGTGCCGAAGGACTCGATCGACCTGGCGGCCGCGTCGACGTTTCCCGAGGCGCGTGGATCGGGCGCGGGCCGCACGCTGACCGAGCACGTCCTCCACTGGGCCCACGAGCATGGCTACCCGACGATGACGACCGACTGGCGGATGACGAACCTGCTCGCGTCGCGGTTCTGGCCGAAGCGGGGTTTCAGGCGCACGTTCCTCCGGCTGTATCGGGCGCTGCCCTGACGCGCATTCCGCTCCTCGCCGGCTCGAGGATCGCCGTCGTCAACGCAGGCGACGAAGCCGTAGTGCTCGCGCCGCCACCGCCGCGCGACCCCGTGGCGGACGTCGCAGGCGCGGTTCGCGACTCGCTGCGCTTTCCGCTCGCGGGCGAGCCGCTCGAGAGCCTCGTGCCACGCCGCGGGCGCGCAACAGTCGTGATCGAGCCGACGGCGCAACCGATTCCAGGGACACGGGTCGAGCCTCGCTCGGCCGCGCTCGCCGTCGCGATCGACGAGCTCGAGCGGTCGGGGGTTTCCTCGGAGCGGACGACGATCCTCGTTGCGGGCGGCCTCGCGCGGCGGACGGCCGAGCGCGAGGTCGACCAGTTCGTACCTCCCGCGTTCGCGCGCCGCTTCCGCGGCTCGGTCGAGGTGCACGACGCCGAGTCGCCGGACCTCGTCCCGCTCCCGATCGAGGGACGGGACGTGCGCGTCCATCCCACGCTCCTCGAGACGGATCTCGTACTCACAGTCAGCGCTGCGGAAACCGTGCTGCACGGGGGGCCGAGCCTGCTCGTCGGGGCGTCCGATCCGAGGACGATCCGCTCTGCCGACGCGTACTCGCTGCTCGAGACGGCGGCGTCGCCGGGCTGGCAACTCGGCGTGGCGCTCGAGCGCGCGCTCCGCCAACGCGTCGCCGTCGTCGGCACGTCTCTCGTGCACACGCTGCCGCGGCTGACTGGAATGCTGCGCGGCTACCCGTACGACGACGAGTCGCTCGAACGACTCGTCCGCTCGCCCGTGCGCCATCTCTTCGGCGTGCTTCCAGGCGTCGTCCGCCGGCGCGCGCTGAAGACGATTCCCGCTTCGCGAGGCATCTCCGCCGCGTTCTCGGGGCCGCCTTCGGTCGCGCACGCCGAGGCGCTGCTGCGCGGCACCGAGGAGCGTGCGCGCTCTCTCGGCGAGCCGCTCGACGCCGTTTGCCTCGGCATCCCGGGCACGACGCCGTACCTCCCGCGCGAGCGGCCTAACCCGTTGCTCGCCGCATACCTCGGCCTCGGTCTCGCGCTGCGGCTCTGGCGCGATGCGTTTCCGGTCGTCGAAGGAGGCACGGCGATCCTCGCCCATCCGTTCGAGCGCCGGTTCGCACATCCCAGCCAGCAGCCGTACCGCAACTTCTTCCAGGCGATCCGCGCCGGGTCGGCGCGGGAGCTCGATCTCATCGAGGAGGCCGAGCGGTCCGCGGCCGGAGACGCGAAGGCGATCGCGGCGTACCGCGACCGGCGCGCGCACCATCCGCTGCTGCCGTTCGCCGACTGGGGCGCGTGCGCGCCGGCGCTGGGCCGCCTCGGCGCCGTGTTCGTCGCCGGCTGTCGCGACCACAACGCGGCGCGCGCGCTCGGCCTCGTGCCGACGCACGGCATCGGCGCGGCCGTGCAGATGGCGGAGGGTCGCGCCGGACGGCCGCTGCGCATCGGCTTCCTGCTCGCGCCCCCGTACTTCCCCTTGCGCGTACGCCCATGACGTTCCGCTGCGCGGAGCTGTCGCTCGAGCTCGACGAGCCTCTGATGGCGACCGCACCCGTGGCCTCCCGCTGGGAGCTCGTCGAGCGCGCGAAGCCGTGGGGGAGCGACCACGGGCTCGTCGCCGAGGGCGCGAAGGTACTTCTCGTCAAGCACTTTGGGACCAGGTTCGCGGACACGTCCGCGGACCTGGTCCCGGGACGGCGCCGGTACCTGGTCTGCACGAACGGCGCGCGCGATCCGTGCTGCGCCATCCGCGGCCCCGCCGTCGCGCAGGTGCTCGCGCGCGCGCGGCCGGGACAGGTGTACGAATGCTCCCACCTCGGTGGGCACAGATTTGCCGCGAACGTGCTCGTGCTGCCGGACGGCCTCTGCTTCGGCCGCCTCGACGCGCGCTCGGCGCCCGGACTCGCGGACGAGCTCGACGCAGGACGGCTGCCGCTCGAGCATCTCCGCGGACGAACCGCCTTCGAGCCCGAGCAGCAGGCTGCGGAGATCCTCGCGCGCCGCGAGCTCGGCCTGGCGGGACTCGACGATTTGCGCCTCGTCGAAGGAACGACCTTCACGCTTCCGGACGGCCGCCGTGTCACCGCAGTCGTCCGCGGCAACACGCTCGAGCCGCGGCGTGTCTCCTGCCGCAACGAAAAGATGGAGGCCGCGGTGCGCTGGCGCTCGAGGAGCTAGTCCTCGCCTAGGTACGTCTTGCGCACCTGCTCGTTCTGGCGCAGCGCCTTCGCGTCGTCGGCGAGCGCGATCTTCCCCGTCTCGAGCACGTAGCCGCGGTCGGCGGTGTCGAGGGCCATGAGCGCGTTCTGCTCGACGAGCAGGATCGGCGTCCCCTGGTCGTTGATCTCCTTCACGATCTCGAAGATCTTCTCGACGAAGATCGGCGCGAGACCCATCGACGGCTCGTCGAGGAGGAGCAGCTTCGGCCGTGCCATCAACGCGCGCCCGATCGCGAGCATCTGCTGCTCGCCGCCGGACATCGTGCCCGCCTTCTGAGTACGCCGTTCCGCGAGGCGCGGGAAGAGCGAGAACACGCGGTCCATGTCCTCCTTGATCTCGCTGCGATCCGTGCGCTGGAACGCGCCCATCTCGAGGTTCTCGGTCACGCTCATGCGCGGGAACAGCTTGCGCCCCTCCGGAGACTGCGAGATGCCTCGCTTGACGATCTGATGCGGCGGCATCGACGTGACGTCTGTTCCCTGGAAGAAGATCTTGCCGTTGCGCGGATGGTTGAGCCCGTTGATCGAGCGCAGCGTCGTCGACTTGCCGGCGCCGTTCGCGCCGATGAGCGTCACGATCTCGCGGTCGTGCACGTCGAGCGAGATGCCCTTCAGCGCCTCGATCGAGCCGTAGAAGGTGTGGACGTCCTCAACGCGGAGGACCGGCTCGCGCTCAGCCACCGGCCACCGCCGCCGAGCCCAGGTATGCCTCGATCACGCGCGGATCGCGCTGCACTTCGCGCGGCGTGCCCTCTGCGATCTTTGCGCCGTAGTCGAGGACCGTGACGTGGTCGGAGACGCCCATCACGACCTTCATGTCGTGCTCGATCAGGAGCACGGTCAGCCCCTGCTCGGTGCGAAGCTTCTCGACGAACTGCGTGAACGCCACGGTCTCCTGGGGATTCATGCCTGCGGTCGGCTCGTCGAGGAGCAGCAGCTTCGGTTCGGTCGCGAGCGCGCGCGCGACCTCGAGCCGCCGCTGGTCGCCGTAGGAGAGGTTCTTCGCGAAGTCGTGCTCGACGCGCCCCAGGCCCGAGTACTTGAGCAGCTCGTCCCCGCGCTCGCGCGCCCTCGACTCCTCCTTGCGAACGCGCGGCGTCTTCAGCACCGCGGTCAGGACGTTGCCCTTGAGCCGGGAGTGCATGCCGACCAGCACGTTCTCGAGCGACGTCATGTTCTGAAAGAGGCGGATGTTCTGGAACGTGCGGCCGATGCCGCGCTCCGTGAACGCGTGCGGCGGCTTGCCGGTGACGTCTTCGCCGGCGAACACGATGCGGCCGGCCGTGGGCTTGTACACGCCGGTCAGCATGTTGAAGAAGGTGGTCTTGCCGGCGCCGTTCGGGCCGATCAGGCTCGCGATCTGTCCCTCCTCGATCTTGAAGTCCACGCTGTCGACCGCCACGAGACCCCCGAACTCCTTGCGCAGCCCCGTGATCTCGAGCAGCGCCATCAGCCGCCGGGCCCGGACACGTCGTACAGCGGTTGGTCGTGCACTCCCTCGTGGAACTCGGCGGCGCGGCGCCGACTCGGTATCAGGCCTTCGGGTCGCACGAGCATGACGATGACCAGGATTAACCCGAAGATCCCGAAGTTGTACAGCGGCACGTCGACAGGCTTGTGCCAGACCTCGACCGCCGTGCCGCCCGGCCCGAAGTGTCCGTTGAGCCAGCCGCCGATGTTCGACAGTCCCTCCTGGTTCAGATACGCGAGGAAGCAGGCGCCGAAGATCACTCCGGGGATGTTGCCGATACCGCCGAGGATGACCATGCAGAGGATGAACACGGAGATGTTGAAGAAGAAGTCGTCCGGGAAGGTCGCGGACTTGAAGCTGGCGAAGTACGCCCCCGCGATGCCGCCGAAGAATGCGCCGGTCGCGTACGACCAGGTCTTTGTGCGCATCAGCGGGACGCCCATCGCCGCGGCCGCGATCTCGTCCTCACGGATCGCGATCCACGCCCGCCCCAGCCGGGAGTCGCGGAGGCGGACCGAGCAGAACACCGTGAAGAGGACGAGCAGCAGCGCGGTCCAGTAGAACGCCTTGTAGAAGTCGGCCGTCTGCAGAAAGAGGTAGTTGGCGGGCAGGCCGGTGTGCTCGGAGATGAAGTTGCCGAAGCCCGGGCCGTCGATCGGCGTCAGGCCCTGCGTGCCGCCGGTGAGGTTGAAACCTGTGCCGAAGAAGTTGTCGCCGTTGCGGGCGATCTGCGGGATGATCTCTCCGAAGCCGAGCGTGACAATCGCCAGGTAGTCGCCGCGGAGGCGAAGCGTCGGCAGTCCGATCAGCACGCCGATGAGCGCGGTTACCAGCCCTGCTGCGGGCAGGATCAACCAGATCGAGATGTGAAAGCCGGGCGCCGACGGCGTGATGCCGACCGCCCCGAAGTGGATCTTGCGGTCGGCGAATTGCGACGACGCGAACCAGCCGGCCATGTAGGCGCCGATCGCGTAGAACGCGACGTAGCCCAGGTCGAGCAGGCCCGCGTAGCCCACCACGACGTTCAGGCCGAGGGCCATCATCGTGAAAATCATCATCACGACCATCGTGTCCATCCCCGGCGCGGGGCCGAAGATGGGCGACCCGAACAGATGCGTGTAGTAGAACGGGTACAGGACGGCGAGCACGAGGAAGACGAGCGGCACGATCCACTGTCCGAACGGCAGCCGCCGCCACGGGATGATGAGCACCGCAATCACGATGCCGGCGGCGTACAGCGCGGTCGAGTTCCAGACGCCGCCGATCGCGATCAGGAGTAGTCCGACGGCGACCCAGAAGAAGGTCTTGAACGCACGGCGCGCGTTCCTGTCGAGCGCGAGCCAGCGGTCCTTGCCGAAGCCGAGCCGGCCGAGCAGCGCCCACCAGTGTGCCGAGATCCAGCGGCCGGCCCTACCCATCAGGCCCCCTCGGGCGTCCGCTCCCCGAGCAGCCCTTCGGGGCGAAAGACCAGGATGAGGATCAGGATCGAGAAGACGATCGACTGTGTCCAGTCGCTCCCCGGCGAGTGCCAGGCGAGGCCCTCGTTGAACGCCTGGATGAAGCCGATGATGAGCGCCCCGAGAACGGCGCCCGGGAGGTTGCCGATGCCGCCGAGCACGGCCGCCGTGAAGGCGATCAGGCCTAGCTGGAAGCCCTGGTCGTATCGCACCTGCGTGAAGTAGAGCGCGTAGAGCAGGCCGGCCGCACCCGCGAGCGCTCCGGCGATCAGGAACGTGAACGAGATCGTCCGGTTGACGTTGATGCCCATCATCGCCGCGGCGTCCTTGTCCTGCGCGGTTGCGCGCATCGCCTTGCCCTGCTTCGTGCTCTGGACGAGCCACATGAGCGCGACGAGCACCGGCACGGTGATGATCACGACGATCAGCTTGTTCCAGGTGTAGACGACCTCGCTCCCGCCAAGCGCAACCCGGAACACTTCGCTCCGGGGAAGGATCGCCGGCAGCGACACGTATTCGGGCCCCTTCCACGCGAGCGCGATGTCCTGAAGGATGAACGACATGCCGATCGCAGTGATTAGCGGCGCAAGCCGCGGCGCTCGGCGTAAGGGCTTGTAGGCGACGAACTCGATCGTCGCGTTGAGCGCGCCGCACGCGACCATGGCCACAAGCAGCGAGACGATGATCGCGGGCGCGAGCGCCCCGAAAGAGGCGCTGGCCTCGAGGCCGAACGCGGTGAGGATCGTCGCAGAGATCATCCCGCCGAGCATGAACACGTCGCCGTGCGCGAAGTTGATCAGCTCCAGGATGCCGTACACGAGCGTGTAGCCGAGAGCGACGAGCGCGTAGACGGCGCCGTTCGTGAGACCGATGAAGAACACGGTCACGAAGTCCGCCGGGTCCTTCGCGACGTTGACGATCAACCAGACGAGCAGCAGCCCGACGAGGATCGCAGCGAACATCGGCATGATGTACGCGCTCGCCGGACGACGAACGCGGATCGTCGTGTCTCGGGTCGCCTCGCTGGTCACCGCATTGCGACGGCGCCGGGCAGCAGGTGCCCGGCGCCGTCCACTTTCTCTCCGCCTCCGGTTCCTAGGAGGTCAGGTTCTTCGCAGGAACGATGGTCTTCAGCGGGTTCAGCTTCCCCGCTTTCTGCTGGTAGATCGTGATCGGGCCGAGGCTCGTGTCGCCCTTGTCGTTGATCGTGAAATCGCCGATGATCCCGTTCTTCACCGCCAGGCCGAAGAGCTGCTTGGCCACGTCGGCGCGGGTCATGTCGGTCGCCTTGGCGATGGCGTCGAGCATCACGAGCATCGCCTGCGCGCCGTACTGCGAGTACGGGTTCGGCGTTGCGCCGATCTGCTTGCCGAAGTCGGTGACGAAGGTCTTGCCCTCGCCCTTCAGGCCCGTCGGCGGCTGGCCGGCGACGCTCACGTAGGAGTCGTCGAACGCGCTGCCGTTCGATTTCGGATCGGAGAAGCCGTCCGGAGCGATGATCGTCGCGTTCGGAACGCCGGTCTTCAGATCCTTGATCAGCTTCGCGCCGTTGTTGCAGATGATTCCGCCGAGGAAGATCCCGTCGGCGCCGCTCTGCTTGATCGTGTTCGCGAGTGCCTCGTAGCTGGACTGCTTCGCGTCCCAGCCCTGGAAGCCGGCGACCTGCAGGCCGACCTTGGGCGCCGCGCCCTTGAAGGTCGTCGCGACACCGAAGCCGTAGGTCTGCTTGTCGTTGAGGATGAAGATCTTCTTCAGACCGATGTCCTTCGCGAACTGCGCGTCGGCAGGGCCCTGGATCTGGTCGTTCGCGACGACGCGCGCGTAGTTGCGCGTGCCGGTCGGGTAGTACTTGTCAGGCTCGCCCGGCTCGGCGCCGGGGCCGTTGGTCGTCAGTCCCGGGCTTGTGTTCGCCGGGCTCACCATCCCAAGCGGGCCCGGGTTCGCGCGGTTCAGCACCGGGACGATGATCTTCGCGCACCCGGAGTTGAACGTGCCCACGACGCCGATGACACTCTGGTTCCCGGCGTACGAGCGCGCGTTCGCCGCGCACTTGGCCGAATCCCACGCGCCTGCCTGCGCGGTGGAGTCGTCACACGACTGGTAGCCGATCTGCTTTCCGCCAGCCTCGAAGTTGCGCGACTTGAGGGCGAACTTGATCGCCTCGACCATCTCTGTGGTCTGCGCACGACCGGCGCCCTGCAGAGGCAGGTCGGACGCGATGATGAAGTCGGGCTGGCTGCCGCCCTCGTAGTAGATGCTGGAGCACGACGACGCCGGAAGCGCGGTGACGTTGCCGCCGCCGGCGGTGCCGGTCGTGGTTCCACTCGATTCGTTGTCGCTGCCGCCGCAGCCGGCCGCTGCAAACGCAAGCGCGGCGAAGATGCCGACGAGCGCCACTGCTTTGAAACTTGTTCTCACGCTTCCTCCTCTATCGCCCGTTTCCGCCGTCGTCGGGTGTCATGATCGAGGGAGTATCCGGTCTGCGCAGGCGACTTGCAAGCGAGACCGGTGAGCGTGCCTCCCGGGGCGACGGGACGTCCGATTCCTCGTACCATGGACAGTGCGCCGAAGTGGCGGAACTGGCAGACGCGCCGGACTCAAAATCCGGTTCCCTCCGGGGAGTGTGGGTTCGATTCCCACCTTCGGCACTACGGGTTTCTAGGATGCCCCGGTGCGCGCGGGGATCCTGACCGGCGGGGGCGACTGCCCCGGGCTGAACGCGGTAATCCGGGCCGTCGCACGGCGGCTGCATGCGAGCGGCTGGGAGGTGATCGGCGTCCGCGAAGGCTGGCGCGGGCTCGTCGAGGGCAAGCTCGAGCAACTCGGGCCGCGGGAGGTGTCGGGGATTCTTCCCCGCGGCGGGACGATCATCGGCACCTCTCGGACGAATCCGTACAAGCTGGAGGGCGGGGTCGATGCCGTGCTCCGCACGTTCGAGGAGAGCGCCTTCGACGCCCTCGTCGCGATCGGCGGCGAGGACACGCTCGGTGTCGCGGCGCGCCTCCACGAGGAACACGATTTTCATGTCGTCGGCGTGCCCAAGACGATCGACAACGATCTTTCCGGGACGGATTACACCTTCGGCTTCGACACGGCGGTGTGGGTGTGCACGGAGGCGATCGACAGGCTGCACACGACTGCGGAGTCGCACAACCGCGTGATGGTGCTCGAGGTCATGGGGCGTCACACCGGCTGGATCGCCGTAATGAGCGGCATCGCCGGCGGCGCCGACGTCATCCTCATTCCTGAGCATCCGATCACCGTCGAGGACGCATGCGCCGAGATCACTCGACGGCACTCCAGAGGCAAGGACTTCTCGATCGTCGTCGTCTCCGAGGGGTACGAGCTGACGTACAGGTCAGGTGAGAAGCGACAGGTCACTCAAGAAGCGGCTACGGATGAGTTCGGCCACGTTCGATTCGGCGGGATCGGTGAAGCCCTTGGCCGCGAGATCGAAGCTCGGACAGGGTACGAGACGCGCGTGACCGTGCTCGGGCACGTCCAACGCGGCGGCTCCCCCACGCCTCGGGATCGTGTCCTCGCAACGCGCTATGGGCTGAAGGGCGCTGACCTCGTCCTCGCCGGCTCCTGGGGCCGGATGGCCGCGCTGCAGGGCGACTCGATCGTGGACGTGTCGCTGCGCGAGGCGACCTCTGAGCTGAAGACCGTCCCGCCCACGTGGTACGACGTCGCGAAGGCGTTCTTCGGCT
>DASVFB010000178.1:0-10139 GCA_036380275.1 Gaiellaceae bacterium
AGGTAGAGCGTTGACGCGTCCGGGGAAAGCGCGTCGTACGCGAAGTCGCCGCGAAGGGTGATCCGATCGACGACGCGCATCCTGCGCGTGTCGAGGATCGCGAACCTGGACGGCGATCCCGCGAACGACATGCCGACGACGAGGCGCTTGCCGTCGCGGGAGAGCCCCTCGCCGCCGGTCGGCGAGTACGTGGGCGCCGGAACGCCCCACGAGCCGACGAGGTCGGCCCACGTGATCACGGAGCCGCCGCGGACGCTCACGCGCTCGATCGCGGTGCGGTTACCGATGGGTACCGCGACGTAGCGAGTCTTCCCGTCGCGTGCGAGCACGCCGAGGCCGCCCTCCGAGACGTAGCTCGGGCCGGCGGCGAGCGAGGCGGATGCAGAAGCGAGAAAGACGAAAGCTGCGAGAGCTGCAACGAGACGGTGCACGGCGATCCCCTCCTGGTTTCGCGGACCTCTCGACTACGCCCGCGAGAGCGTCAAGGGTCCCTAGCCCGCGGTGCTCGTTCCTTTAGGGCAGGCTCGGGCCATCGGGCCGGACGGGCTCCCAGGCCAAGGGGTCGTCCTCGAGATCGGTGATGCCGGCCGTGTGGAGAGCGCCGGAGACCAGCGTCCGGCGGTGTGCGGCGTACGTCAGGACGTGCGCGACCATCCCACCGTAGGTGAAGAACCATGGGGTCCCGGTCGTCGTGTCGACGAACGTGTCGTCGAGGCCTCCTCGGTCACAGGCATCGCGAACGTGACCGAGGAAGACGGGGCCGCACTCGGCCAGCCTCTCCCGCATCGAGTCGATGCTTTCGGCGGTCTCGACGCCGAAGTCGTATGGACGGTTCGCCACGGCCTGGTTCCACATGTCCATCTGCCCGACGAGCCGGGAGAGCAGCGAACGCGCCGTCGGGCTCTTGTCGATGCCCTCGACGGAGATCTCGATCGGCGTGTCGAGTTGAGGATCATCCAGGTGGCGCGCGCGGTCGATCATCTGGCCGACGAGCCAGATGTGGTGTTCGGTCATGGTCACGACGAGATCCATCGAGGTCACCTCTCTTCTCGCAGGCAGCCGGAGGCCGCCGGGCGGGTGGAAATGCACGCGGTTCGGTGCAGGCAGGTGCATCGCCCCAGGGCTCGTCCGCCAAGCGGAGGGAGCGACGCCGTACTCGCGGCGGAACGCGCGTGTGAAGGCTTCGTGCGAGGCGTAGCCCGCTTCGACAGCGACGTCGAGGATCCCGAGCCTGCCTTCGAGCAGGCGAAAGGCCGCCCGCTCGAGCAGGATCCGACGCCGCAGCCGGCCCGGGGCCTCGCCCGCCGCCGCGCTCACGACTCGGTCGAGTTGCGACCGCGACACGTGCAGTCGAGCGGCCAGCTCGCCGGCTCGAGCAGGCTCGTCGAGGCTCGACTCGACGACGTCGATGAAGCCTGTGAACGCGTCCGCCTGGGTGCTCACCCGTCGATCTTGCCGCCCCGTCGTATCAAGGCGCTTGATCGTTTTCCTCGTCTTTCAATAGACGTCGGGTACGGACAAGGTCTGGTGGCAGCCACTCTCACAGAAGTGCAACGAGTCCGTGCCGAAAGTCAGCGATTCCGGCCACGGCGCCAAAATTCGTTCGGCTCTCGAATGCTGATGGTGGCAGCCACCGTGTCCTGGGCGTAACGCCGCTGTGACGAGCGGCGGTCGACCGCCTGCTGCGACGTTCAGACTTCGAGCAGGAGCGCGTCGCCCTGGCCGCCGCCGGAACAGATCGCGGCCAGGCCGAGACCGCCGCCGTTGCGGCGCAGCTCGTGCACCATCGTGCCGACGATCCTCCCGCCGCTCGCGCCGATCGGATGGCCGAGCGCGACGGCGCCGCCGTTCACGTTCACGATCGCCTCGTCGGCGCCGAGCATGCGCGTCGAGTTGAGCGCGACCGACGAGAACGCCTCGTTGATCTCGACGCGCTCGACGTCGCTCATCGACTTGCCCGCCTTCTCGAGCGCGCGGTGACCGGCGCGCGCCGGCGTGCGCGCCAGGTATGCGAAGTCGTCCGCGACGTACGCCTGCGAAAGGATCGTCGCGAGGATGTCGAGTCCGCGCCGCTTCGCGAACTCCTCCGACGTGACGATCACGCACGACGCGCCGTCGTTGACGCCGGGCGCGTTGCCGGCGGTCGTCGTTCCCTCCGGATCGAGGACCGGCTTCAGCTCGGCGAGCTTCTCGAGCGTCGTGTCGCGGCGGATGCCCTCGTCGTCGGTCACGTCGCCCACGGGAACGATCTCGTCGGCAAACCGGCCGGCGTCCTGCGCCGCCGCCGCACGCTGGTGCGAACGGACGGCCCACGCGTCCTGCTCCTCGCGCGAGATGCCCAGCTCGCGCGCGACCTTCGAGTTCTGCTGCACCATGTGTAGCTCGTCGAACGTCGACGTGAGCCCGTCGAACACCATCGAGTCGATCAGCTCGCCGTTGCCGAGGCGGTAGCCGAAGCGGGCCTTCTTGAGGAGATATGGCGCGTTCGTCATCGACTCCATGCCGCCGGTGACGATGCACTCGTGCTCGCCGGCGCGGATCATCGCGTCGGCGATCTCGATCGCGCGGATCGACGAAGCGCAAACCTTGTTGATCGTGTCGGCCGGAGTCTCGATTGGCAGCCCCGCACCCACGGCCGCCTGCCGCGCAGGCGCTTGCCCCGCGCCGGCCTGCAAGACCTGCCCCACGATCACGTACTCGGGCTCGCCCGGCTCCAGCCCGATCCGCTCGAGCGCCGCTTTGATCACGATCGAGCCGAGCTGCGTCGCCTCGTACTTCGCGAGCCCGCCCCCGAGCCGTCCGAACGGCGTCCGGACTGCCTGAACGATCACTGAACGCGTCACGGATTCAGGCTAGCCGAGGCGAGTCTTCCTGCGAACGCGACGAGCAGGCGCACGGCGTTCTCGACGTCGTCGAGCGACACGAGCTCCGTCGGCGTGTGGATGTACCGGCACGGCACCGAGACGAGGCCGGTCGCGATGCCCGCGCGGCTCAGGTGGTAGGCGTCCGCGTCGGTGTGGGTGGAGCCGCGCACGACCTCGATGCCGTACGCGATCTCTTCCTGCTTCGCAGTCTCCTCGAGCAAGTCGAAGACACGCTCGCTCAGAGGCGCGCCGCGCGCGAGCGACGGGCCCTGGTCGACGCGGATGTCGCCCATCTCCTCGACCTCGCCCTCGGGAATGTCCCTCGTCCAGGTCACGTCGACGGCGATCGCAACGTCTGGGCGCACCGCAAAAGCGGTCGTGCGAGCACCCGCGAAGTCGCCCACTTCCTCACCGACCGCTGCGACCGCGACGACGTCGCCCGGCGCGCCGCCTGCCTCGGCGACGCGACGCGCGGTCTCGAGCGCGACGTAGCAGCCCACACGGTTGTCCCACGAACGCGAGGCGAATCGGTTGTTGCGAAGCTCGACGGGCTGCGGCGCGAGGACAGCTCCGTCGCCGAGGCGGACGACGGAGCGCGCCTCGTCCCCGTTGCGCGCGCCGATGTCGATGAAGAGGTCCTTCATCTCGATCTTCTCGTCCTTGTCCTTCTTGAACGAGCTCCGCTTCTTGCCGATCACGCCGGCGAGGCGCCCGTCGCGCGTCAGCACCTCGACGCGTTGAGAGAGCAGCACCTCGGCCTGCCAGCCGCCGATGCCACGGAACCAGAGGAAGCCCTTGTCGTCGATGTGCGTGATCGCAAGGCCGATCTCGTCGATGTGGCCCACGATCGCGAGCGTCGGTCCGTCACCCGTGCCCTTGACGCGCGCAGTCGACGAACCGAGGACGTCTGCGTTGACCTCGGCAAACTTCTCGGCCGCGCTGCGCCACACGGCCGCGGCCGGAGCTTCGTGCCCAGACGGGCCGGGCGTCGTCAGCAACTCGCGTAGGAGATCCGGAATCGGCACGGCGGAGCAGATTACCTTGACGCGGCCGCTACGCACACTTACGCTTCCCGGCGATGACTCTTGCCCCGCGCACCTGGGCCTGGCGCGTCGAGCGGGGCGGGAGCCTGCACTGACGTAGCGTGCACAGCCCGTTCCGCTCCACCGAGACCCGCGAGGGTCTCTTTCGTTTGCAATGACGACGGCAATCGCAACCGACCTGCTCACCCCGCTCGGGGCGTACCTCCGGCTGCGCAATGAAGGGCGCGGCTCGTTCCTGCTGGAGTCGGTCGAGCACGGCCGCCTCGGACGCCATTCGTTCGTCGGCGCAGGGACCCGCCTCGTCTACCTCAACGAGGCCGAAGCGCTGGGTCTCCCGGTCGTCGGCTACGTCGGCTACGACCACATCGCGAAGCTCGAGCCGACCGTGTCACTGCCCGACGACGGGCCCGACTTGCCTGAGAGCCGCTTCGTCGTCGCCGACACGCTCATTCGCTTCGACCACGTGTCCGGAGTCGCGGACGTGCTCTACGGCAACGCCGAGGCGCTTGCCGCGCCGCAGCCGCCGGTGCCGCGCGGGGGCGGGAAGCGCGGCCCGCTTCGCCGCTTCCCGGAGCAGGCGGAGCACGAGCGGCGCGTGCTTCGCGCAAAGGATTACATCCGCGCGGGCGACGCGTTCCAGATCGTCGTCGCGCAACGCGCCGAGCGGCCCACCTCTGCGTCTGCGCTCGAGCTGTACCGCGCGCTGCGCCGGATCAACCCGTCGCCGTACCTCTTCCTGCTCGAGCTTGACGGGCTCGCATTGATCGGCTCGTCGCCGGAGACCGTCGTCAAGTGCGAGGGCGCACGCGCCGAGGTGAATCCGATCGCCGGGTCGATCGCGCCGGGCGACGGCGACGCGGAGGCCCTTCTGAGCTCCGAGAAGGACCGCGCGGAGCACGTCATGTTGGTCGACCTCGGGCGCAACGACCTCTCACGCGTGTGCAAGCCGGGCACCGTGCGCGTCGAGCGCTTCCTCGAGCCGGAGCGGTTCTCGCATATCACGCACCTCGTCTCGGAGGTCGCGGGCGAGCTCCGCGACGGCGTCACTCCGTTCGACCTCCTGCGCGCGTGTTTCCCCGCGGGAACGGTGTCGGGCGCGCCGAAGATCCGCGCCATGCAGATCATCTCCGAGTTGGAGGAATACCGGCGCGGGATCTACGGAGGCGCTGTCGGGTACGCGCTTCCCGGCGGCGCGCTCGACACGTGCATCGCAATACGCACGATCGTCCTCGTCGACGGGCTCGCCCGGCTGCAGGCCGGAGGAGGAATCGTGGCGGACTCGGATCCCGCCGAAGAACATCAGGAGTGCCTGAACAAGCTCGCGGCGCTCGAAGCGGCAATCGAACTTGCGGAGTCGGAACAACGATGATTCTCCTCGTAGACAACTACGACTCGTTCACGTACAACCTCGCGCACTACCTGAGCGAGCTCGGCGCGGAAGTGTCCGTGCGCCGGCCCGAGCAGCTGAGCGACAACCTCGAGCCGACGCACCTCGTCCTCTCCCCCGGGCCCGGCCGTCCGTCGGATCAGCTGGTCGAGCTCGTTCTCAGCTCGCGTGTGCCGACGCTCGGCGTTTGCCTCGGACACCAGGCCGTCGTGAAGGCTTTTGGCGGCGAGATCGACAGCGCACAACGGCTGCTGCACGGCAAGACGAGCGTCGTCGAGCACGACGGCAAGGGTGTGTTCCGCGGACTGCCGCAAGGACTCGAGGTCGGGCGGTACCACTCGCTCGCCGCGACGCGCGTGCCCGACGTGCTCGAGGTGTCGGCGCGGAGCGACGACGGCGAGGTGATGGGCGTGCGTCACCGCGAGCTGCCGATCGAGGGCGTGCAGTTCCATCCCGAGTCCGTGCTGACCCCGCTGGGCAAGGATCTGCTCAGGAACTTCATCTCGTGATCCAGCGCGCGATCACGAGGCTGCTCGAGGGATACGACCTGACGCGGGCCGAGGCACGCGACGTGATGGGGTCGATCATGGACGGCGAGGCGACGCAGGCGCAGATGGGCGGGTTCCTGGTCGCGTTGCGCTTCAAGGGAGAGACCGCGCAGGAGATCGCCGGCTGCGCGGAAGCGATGCGAGAGCACGTGCTCGCCGTGAATCCGAAGCGCGCCGACCTCGTCGACACCGCCGGCACAGGCGGCGACAACGCGCACACGCTGAACATCTCCACGGCCGCGGCGCTCGTCGCCGCCGCCGCAGGCGCGGCCGTCGCAAAGCACGGCAATCGCGCCGTGTCGTCGAGCTCCGGCTCGGCCGACGTGCTCGAGGCGCTCGGCTTCACGCTGGAACTTCCGCCGGAGCGGATCGAGCGCTCGATCGACGAGCTCGGCTTCGGCTTCCTCTTCGCGCCCGCGCACCATCCCGCGATGCGGCACGCCGCGCCGGTGCGCCGCGAGCTCGCCACGCGAACCGTGTTCAACGTGCTCGGGCCGCTGACGAATCCCGCGGGTGCCAGGGCGCAGGTCGTCGGTGTTTTTTCCGCCGATCTCGTGCCGACCATCGCCGAGGTGCTCACACAGCTCGGCGCGCGGCGCGCCTTCGTCGTGCACGGCGCGCACGGGATCGACGAGCTGTCTCCTGCAGGGCCCAACCTCGTGGCCGAGGTCGTGCGCGGGCAGGTCGTCGAGCGGACGGTCGACCCACTCGAGCTCGGCGTCGCGCGCTGCGCGCCCGACGATCTGCGCGGCGGAACGCCCGCGGAAAACGCAGCCGCGATTCGCCGCGTTTTCGACGGAGCCGACGGCGGCGCGCGGGACGCGATCCTGCTCAACGCCGGCGGCGCGATCGCCGCCGCCGGGCACGCGGCCGACCTGCGCGAGGGGCTCGAGCTGGCACGGAAGGCAGTGGCGAGCGGCGCCGCAGGTGAGCGGCTCGAGGCGCTCGTGGCATTCTCGCGGAGCAATGGGACGCTTTAGCACCGCACTACGCGCGCCGGGCCTGAGCGTGATCGCCGAGATCAAGCGACGGTCGCCGTCCGAGGGCGAACTGCGCCCGCGCGCCGATCCGGTCGAGTTCACCGTCGCGTTCGGCCGCGCGGGTGCGGCGGCAGTGTCGATCCTCGTCGACGAGCGCTTTGACGGATCAGTCGCCGATCTCAAATCCGCGCGCGCGGCGGCACCCGATGCGACGTTGCTCGCGAAGGGCTTCTTCACCGAAGAGCTGCAGCTCCGGCAGATGAAGCTCGCCGGCGCCGACGCGGCGTTGCTCTTGCTGCGTGACGTCGACGACAGCCGCGCGGCCGCGTTGCTCGGCTACGCGGCGGATCTGCGGCTCGACATGCTCGTCGAGGCGCACGACGCGGATGAGCTTCAGCGCGCGGTTCGTCTCGGAGCCGAAGTGATCGGGATCAACGCGCGCGACCTGTCGACGTTCGAGATCGACCGGCGCACCCAGCTCGAGCTGGTCGCGCGCGCTCCGCACGACCGCGTGATCGTCGCAGAGTCGGGCATCAACTCCCGCGCGCAGGGCGCCGCCGCCGAGCTCGCGGGCGCAGACGCGCTGCTGGTCGGGAGCACGCTCATGCGTGCGCCGGACCCCGCGGCCAAGCTGCGCGACCTGCTCACGCGGCCCCTCGTGAAGGTGTGCGGGCTGACGCGCGACGAGGACGTCGCGGTCGCGGCCGAAGCAGGTGCCGACCTCGCGGGCTTCATCCTCGCGAAGGAGAGCCCGCGGCGCGCGAAGCGCGTGCTCGACGTCCCAGACACGATGCTTTCGGTCGCTGTCTTCGTCGAGGACGTCGAGGAGACGCCGGCGGACCTCGTCCAGGTCTACGGACGCGAGAACGGGCACCGCTCGAAGGACGCCGTGCTCCTGCGCGGGGACCAGCGCGTCGCGACCGTGATCGACCTGCCGTGGCAACAGCAGGATCCGCAGCATCTCGAGCGAGCCCGCGGGACCGTCGGACGCGTGATGCTTGCGGGCGGGCTGGCGGCGGACAACGTCCGCGCGGCGATCGACGCCGTACGCCCGTGGGCCGTCGACGCGAGCTCGCGGCTCGAGGTGAAGCCCGGAGTCAAGGATCCCGAGCTCGTGCGCGCGTACGTCGAGGCCGCTCAATGGCAGTGACGTACGGTCCGTACGGAGGCCGCTACGTCCCGGAGACGCTGATTCCGGCGCTCGACGAGCTCGAGGCCGGCTGGCGCGAAGCGCAGGCGGATCCCACGTTCGCCGCGGAGCTCGACCAGCTCGGACGGACGTATGCAGGGCGGCCGACCCCACTGACGCTCGCGGAGCGGTTCGCCCCGGGAAAGCGCCTCTACCTGAAGCGCGAAGACCTCCTCCACACCGGCGCGCACAAGCTGAACAACGCACTCGGCCAGGCGGTGCTCGCGCGGCGGCTGGGGAAACAGCGCATCGTCGCCGAGACCGGGGCCGGGCAGCACGGTGTCGCCGCGGCGACCGTCTGCGCCCGCTTCGGGCTCACGTGCGTCGTCTACATGGGCAGCGAGGACATGCGGCGACAGCGGCCGAACGTCGAGCGGATGGAGCTGCTCGGCGCCGAGGTGCGTCCCGTCGAATTCGGCACGCGGACGCTCAAAGAGGCGACGAGCGAGGCGATCCGCGACTGGATCACGAACGTCGAGACGACGCACTACCTGATCGGTTCCGCCGTCGGCCCACACCCGTATCCCGAGCTCGTGCGCGAGCTGCAGGCTGTGATCGGGCGCGAGGCGCGTGCGCAGTTCCTCGACGCCGAAGAGCGGCTGCCCGAGGTCGTCGTCGCGTGCGTCGGCGGTGGATCGAACGCGATCGGCATGTTCGCCGGGTTTCTCGAAGACGAAGTGCGACTCATCGGCGTCGAGGCGGCGGGTGCCGCGTCGCTGGGCGCGGGACGGGTCGGCGTGCTCCACGGCGCGCGCTCTTCGATCCTCGCCGACGAGGACGGTCAGATCCTCGACGCGCACTCGATCTCCGCGGGCCTGGACTACCCCGGCGTCGGCCCGGAGCACGCATTCCTCCGCGACAGTGGCCGGGCCGAATACGTCGGCGCGACCGACGAGGAGGCACTCGATGCGTTCCGTGCTCTGACCCGCAGCGAGGGGATCATCCCCGCGCTCGAGCCGGCGCACGCCCTAGCCCGGGCGCGCGAGCTCGACGAGACATACGTGCTCGTGTGCCTGAGCGGCCGGGGCGACAAGGACCTGGAGGAGGTGTTGGCTCGTGGCGACGCATGACTTCGACCCCACGCATTTCCACGTCACGATCGGTTCGCACGAGCCCGTTCTCCGGGTCGCGAGCGGCGACACGGTGCGCACGTGGTGCGTCGACTCCGGCGGCTGCGACCACACGGAAGCGCAGATCACCGACGGCGGCAACCCACAGACCGGGCCGTTCTTCGTGGAAGGCGCCGCGCCGGGCGACACGCTCGCTGTGCGTTTCGACCGGGTGCAACCCAATCGCGCGCGCGGGGTCACCGGCCCCGTCGTCGCGCCGCACGTCGTCGATCCGTCGTTCGTCCCCGAGCTCCCGCAGGCGGACGACGAAGACTGGTGGCGCCTCGACCTCGACGCCGGCACCGCGACGCTCGAGAAGCCGCCGCCGGGCCTCGAGTCGCTGAGAGCACTGCCGCTCGACCCGATGGTCGGCTGCTTCGGCGTCGCGCCGGCGCGCGGGCAGGCGATCTCCTGCGCAACGTCCGGCCCGCACGGCGGGAACATGGACTACCGCGGCTTCCGCGCAGGCGTCACGGTGTACTTCCCGGTGTTCGCCGACGGCGCGCTCTTCCACGTCGGCGACGGGCACGCGCTCCAGGGAGACGGCGAGATCGTCGGCACGGGAATCGAGGTCTCGATGGACGTCGAGTTCACGGTCGAGGTGCTCAAGGGCAAGACAATCTCCTGGCCGCGCGCGGAGGACGCGGAGTTCGTGATGGCGGTCGGCAACGCAAGGCCGCTCGACCAGGCGGTGCAGCACGCGACGACCGAGTTGATGCGTTTGCTCGCCGAGGATCATGGGCTCGACTATCGGGCGAGCTCCGCGCTGCTCGGCCAGTGCATCCGCTACGACGTCGGCAACGTTTACGACCCGGCATACACGGCCGTGGCGAAGGTCGCAAAGGCGTTGCTCCCGTGAGCCGGGCGGACCCCCAAAAAGGGCAGCTCTCGACCTACACGTTCCCAAAGGAGCTGCGCGTGGACGAGCTTCTGCTTCGGGCGCCTGGCGAAGCCGACGTCGACACGATTGCGCCGGCGTTCCGCGACCCGGACGTTGGCGGCGAGGCAGGGCTGCCGCC
>DASVFB010000179.1:0-5671 GCA_036380275.1 Gaiellaceae bacterium
TGATCCGCGAGGCAGCACTCGTAAACCGCGTCCCGTGCATAACGACCATCTCGGGCGCCGCCGCGGCGGTCCACGCGATCGCGAGCGCCCGCACCGACGTCGCCGTGTCGTTGCAGGAGCGCATCGAGCTTGAAGCGCGAACGGCTTAGCGTCCTCGGGAACGAGCCCGTCGGGCCGTACACGCTGCTTCGGCTCGAACGCGACGGGCTCGACCCCGGGATCCCCGGGCAGTTCTTCATGCTCGAGGCACCCGGCCGACTGCTACCGCGGCCGATGTCGCTTTGTCTTGCGCCGACCGGCGAGCTCGGCTTCCTGATCGACCCGATCGGCCCGGGCACGCGCGCGCTGTGCGCGGCGCGGCAAGGCGACGAGATCGGCGTGCTCGGACCCCTTGGCAACGGCTTCGAGCGCGCGGCGAAGCCGCTGCTCGTCGGTGGAGGGATCGGCGTCGCGCCCTTTCCGTATCTCTCAGAGTGGCTCGGCGAGCCACCGGCGCTGCTCGGCTTCCGCAGCGCATGGCACGCGGAGGCGGCGGCGCTCGTCCCGAACGCCGAGGTCGTGCTCGAGCCGACGTACGTCACCGAACAGATGCCCTCCGGCTACGACCTGTTCGCGTGCGGTCCCGAGCCGATGCTCGAGGCGGTGCGAAAGCTCGCGCCGCATGCGCAGCTCGCGTGGGAAGCGCCGATGGCGTGCGGCTTCGGCGCATGCTATGGATGCGTGGTCGAGATCGACAGGAGGTTGATGCGGCTATGCGTGGAGGGGCCTGTCTTGTGCTCGCGGTCGGTGCGCTGCTCGTCGCAGGCACCAGCTGGGCAACCGAATCGACGATCTATCCAGGCGTCGGGGTCGGCAAGGTCAAGCTCGGCATGAGCCGCGCGCAGGTGGTGCGCGCCCTCGGCAAGGACTACATCGTCAACGAGCGCCGCCAAAGCTTCCTCGAGCTCGGCTGGAACTTCGGCAGCTCGACCGTTGCTTTCCTGAACGGCCGTGCCGTCCTCGTGTCGACGACGATGCGCGCGCAGCGCACGGCGGCCGGTGCCGGCCCTGGGGAGCTCTGGTTGCGCGTCGTGCACACATACCCGGGTGGCCGCTGCACGTTCAAGCTCGTGAACTACTTCTGGCGCGTCGAGCTCCTCGTGCCCCATCGCGGCGGCACGCAGACGCTCTTCGTCTTCCGCGACGTCTTCAACGAGGCGAAGGGCAAGCTGACCGGCTACAGCGTGCTCGAGGTGAGCGTGCGCACGCCGTACGAGCGGTTGCCCGAGTTTGCGCCGGGCTGGCGCGACCAGTGTGCGACTGGGTGGGCGAACACGGCCGTGCCGAGGCTGAAGCAGGGATGAAGCGACTCACCGCGCTGAAGTGACCACAGCCGACGCGCGAATCACCGTTCTCGCAGTCGAAGCCGACGTCGAGTCGCTGCCGCGCTTCACGCCGCCCGGACAGTGGAAGCTCTTCTGGCGCCGCTTCAACCGGGACAAGTTCGCGCTGGGCAGCCTGATCGTCTTCGTGCTCGTGGTGCTGCTCTGCTTCGTCGGGTATCCGATCCTCGTAAAAACGCTCGGGCACGGCGCGAACGATCCGTTTCCGTTCGCGAACGGAGAGGCGCTGAGGCCGGTTGGCCCCTGGACGCACGTCGCGAACGGGAGGAGCACGGCGGAGGCACTCGCGGCGAAGGACACGACGCTGTTCGTCCTCGGCTCGGACGGCAGGCTCGGACGCGACGAGTTCCTGCGCCTGCTCAAGGGCGGCCAGGCGTCGCTCGAGGTTGCACTGGGAGCAACGTTGCTCGCGCTACTGATCGGCGTGCCTCTGGGCGCGCTCGCCGGCCTGCTCGGCGGCTGGTCGGACGCCGCCGTTTCCCGGTTCACGGAGTTCTTCATGGGCTTCCCGATCCTGCTGCTGCTCGCTGCCCTCGGCTACTCGGTCCGCAGCCGGATCGAGACCGTGACGCTGCATGTGTTTCCGCCGGGTGTGCTGGCGTTGATCGTCTTGATCGGCTTCTTCAGCTGGTTCTACCCGGCACGGATCGTGCGCGTGACCGTGTTCCAGTTGCGCAAGCAGGACTTCATCGAGGCTTCGCGCATGGTCGGCGCGTCGACGCCGCGGATCATCCGTTCGCACATGCTGCCCCATCTTGTCGGGCCGATCGCGGTCTACTTCGCGATCATCGCCGCAAGCGTCATCGTGCTCGAGTCCGCCATCTCGTTCCTGAACATCGGCGTGCCGCTTCCCGATCCGAGCTGGGGGAACATGCTCTCCACCAACTGGGGCCACTTCTTTATCGTCGACGAACCGGGGACATCGTCGGGCGGGATCGTCACGTCGGCGTGGACGACGTTCTTCCCGGCCGCGGCGATCGCGTTGACAGTGCTCTGCCTGACGCTGGTCGGCGAGGGCGTCCGCGAGGCGTTCGACCCTGGGTCGCGGGCGAAGGCGCAGAGGCTATGAGCTACATCGTCCGTCGCGTCTTCTCCGGCCTGTTGATCGTGTTCGCGCTGACGTGGGTGACGTTCGCGCTGTTCTGGCTGCTGCCGGCCGAGCCCTGGCGGGCGATCCTCACCGAGGCGAATCCGACCGCGGCGCAGATCAAGGCGACGAACCACAAGCTCGGCGTCGATCGGCCGGTCGTCGCGCAGTACGGCAAGTTCGTCTGGGGAATCGCCCGTCACGGCAGCTTCGGCCGCGACTACTACGGCCAGAGCGTCAACGACTCCCTCAAGAGGAAGCTACCGATCACGTGGGCAATCGTCTTCGGCGGCGCGGTTCTCCTCTTTCTCCTGGCGATACCGCTCGCGACGCTGTCGGCATTACGAGCGAACACGGCTCTCGACCGCGCAATCCTGTTGGTCTGCATCGCCGGCGTCGCGCTGCACCCGTTCATCATCGGCACCGGCCTGCGCGACCTCTTCGCGAGCAAACTGCACTGGCTGCCCGGGTACTACTACTGTCCGTTACGCGGCTCGGTGGAGATCTCGAGGCTCGATCCCACGACCTTCGACTACAACACCCAGACGTGCGGCGGGGTCGGCGCCTGGGCGTCGCATCTGGCGCTGCCGTGGTTTACCTTCGCGATCATCTTCCTGCCGCTCTACGTGCGCATGCTGCGCGGGTCGATCGTCGAGGTGCTCGAGCAGCCGTACGTGCTGACCGCGCGCGCCAAGGGAGTCGGCCGTCAACGGCTGCTCAGGTCACACGTGCTCCGAAACGCGATGCTGCAACCGCTGACGATGATCGGGATGGAGATCGGCCTCGCACTGACGGTCGCGATCTACATCGAGACGATGTTCAGCCTGCACGGCGCGGGACAGCTCGCGATCGGAACGCTCGGCTACGGCACGGGCATCGCGACCGGAGGAGGAGAGATCGCGGGCACCCAGGGGGGAGGTTTCAACCTTCCCGTGCTCGCGGGGGTGATGTTCATGATCGCGCTCACCGTGATCGTCCTCAGCCTGATCGTCGACCTGGCGTACGCCTATCTGGACCCGCGCATCAGGCTCAGCGGGCGCGCGGCCGAGGCGTCGGCATGACGATCGGCTACCGTCGCGCGTGATGCGTCTCCTCAATGCGAGCGGTTGCCTCGACGCGCTGACGGCGCCGACCGTTGCGCGCTCACTCGACGCGTTCGTAACCAAGACCGTGACGCCGCTGCCGCGCGAGGGCAACACGCCGGTGCGCATCGCCGAGACGGACGTCGGCATGCTCAACTCGATAGGCCTCGCGAATCCGGGACGTGACGCGTTCGTCTCGGAGACCCTGCCGCAGCTTCGAGAGCTCGGCGTGCCGCTGTGGATTTCCGTCGGCGGTTTCGCCGCGCACGAGTACGCCGAGACGTGCGCGCAGCTCGAGGGCGTGACCGTCGAGCTGAACCTTTCCTGCCCCAACGTGGAGGAGGCCGCGGACACCGCGGCGGCGATCGTCACCGCGTGTCGCGCGGCCACCGGCCTGCCGCTCTACGCCAAGCTTTCCCCTGCAAATTGGGACATTGCGGAAGTCGCCAGGGCGGTCCAGGCCGCGGGTGCCGACGGCCTCTCGCTCGTCAACACGATCCGCGGCACGGCCCTCGACGAGCGGACGCTCGAGCCACGTCTCGGGACCTGGTCCGGGGGCCTGTCCGGTCCCGCGCTGAAGCCGATCGCGCTTGCCGTTGTGTTCGCATGCTGGCACGCAACGCGGATGCCGATCGTCGGGATGGGCGGCGTCATGACCGGACGGGACGCGCTCGAGCTCCTCGCCGCGGGCGCGCAGGACGTCGCGCTCGGCACGGTCATCTTCCGCGATCCAGACGCGCCCGCCCGCGTGCGCGCCGAGCTCGCGGCGGAACTGGCGGCACTCGGTGTTGCCGACGTCGACACCATCCGTGGCGTCGCGCACGAACGCGGCGTCGCGCCCGAATTGTCCGTGTCGCAGTAGCGATTGACCGACGCTGCGGGGTTGTTAGACTCGCACGCTCAATGGTTTCGTCGACGAAGGCCCAGGCCCAAGCACCCGCCCGGTCACGAGACCAGAGGATGGAAGCGCTCAAGCGAGCGAACGACATTCGCGTGAGGCGCGCCAAGCTGAAGAAGGATTTGAAAGACGGGCGTGTCAAGATCGAAACGATTCTCAACGCGCCGCCCGAGTACGTCTCGACTGCCAAGGTGTTCGACATCCTGATGGCCGTCCCGAAGTTCGGGCGCGTGAAGGCTGCGCGGTTCCTCAATCAGTGCCGCATCAGCCAGTCGAAGACGGTCGGCGGCCTCTCGGAGCGTCAGCGGGCGGAGCTCGTTGGCCTCTTCGCCCGTCATTAAGCCCGTCTTCGTCGTCACCGGCCCGTCGGGTGCGGGGAAGGGAACGCTGATCTCCCTCGTGTTGCCGCGTTTCCCCGTCGTGCGCGCAGCCGTATCGGCGACGACGCGCCCGCAACGTGCAGGCGAGCGGAATGGCGTCGAGTACTGGTTCCTCTCGAACGAGGAGTTCGCGCGGCGCGTCAAGGACGGCGGCTATCTCGAGTGGGTCTGGTACGTCGGAAACCGGTACGGGACGCTCCTTTCCGAGATCGACCGGATCCGCGGCGACGGCGGCGCGCCCCTGCTCGAGCTCGAGACCGCGGGCGCCCTGGAGGTGGCGCGCAAAGTGCCGGGAGCGATCACGATCTTCGTCACGGCGCCGGTCCAGGAGCTCGAGCGGCGGCTCAGGGAGCGGGCCACCGAGTCGAGCGGCGTGATCGAGGAGCGGATCGCGCTCGCCCGGCGCCAGCTGGAGCAGGCACACGAGTTCGACTACGAGATCGAAAACGACGACCGAGAGCGAGCGGCAGAGCGGCTCGCGGAGATCGTGGAGCGAGAGCTGGATGGCGCAGCTACCATGTCCGGCCGATGATCCATCCACGCATCGATGAGCTCATGGAACACGTCGACACGCGCTACGCGCTTGTCCTCGTCGCGGCGAAGCGCGCCCGGCAGATCAACAACTACCACCACCAGCTCGGCGAGGGCACGTTCGACGACTTTCCGCCGCCGCTCGTCGAATCGCGCTCCAAGAACTACCTCACCATGGCCCTCGAGGAAATCGCCGAGGGCAAGCTGAAGTACAGCTACGCGAAGCGCTAACGCGCTTCGCTCGCGTACGCCCGAAATGCAAGCATTTCGGGCGGGTAGACCGCAGGCGCGCTGCGCGCGCGTGCCTTGGC
>DASVFB010000180.1:0-3706 GCA_036380275.1 Gaiellaceae bacterium
TTGTTCTGGTCAACAGGGGCGGCAGGACTCGAACCTGCAACCCCCGGTTTTGGAGACCGGTGCTCTGCCAGTTGAGCTACGCCCCTAGAGGTTGCGCGAGCGATTGTAGCCGCGCCCCTTCTAGAGTCTTGGCATGGCTCCGCCCCCGCCACGGCCCGCGCTCGGGGCGCTCTTTCTCGTTCTGGCAATCGCGTTCGCCGGGATCGCCGCAGCCGCGGCCGAAGCGGTCGACAGCAACCACGGCCTGGTGGTGCTCGTCGTGGCGGCCGGAGCCATCGCGCTCTGGCTGCTCACCCTCGCCTTGCGGAACCTGAGGAGAAGACCGGACTAGGCCGTATTCTCTACCGATGGCCGCCGACGAGACGCAGGCGCTCTGGCGCGAATACGCCAAGAGCAAGGACCAGGGAGTGCGCGACCGGCTCATCCTCACGTACGCGCCGCTCGTCAAGTACGTGGCCGGACGCCTCGGGAGCGGCCTGCCCGCGCACGTCGACGAGAACGACCTCGTCTCGTACGGCCTCCTGGGCCTGATCGGGGCGATCGAGCGCTTCGACCCGAACCGCGACATCAAGTTTGAGACCTACGCCATCGCACGCATCAAGGGCTCGATCATCGACGAGCTGCGTGCGATGGACTGGGTTCCACGCTCGGTCCGATCTCGCGCGCGCGACATCGAGCGGGCGATCGGCGAGCTCGAGCGCAAGCTCCATCGCGCGCCGACCGACGAGGAGATCGCGGAGAAGCTCGGCGTCTCGACCGACGATCTGAACGACAGCCTGACCGAGATCGGCCGCTCGTCGATCGCAGCCCTCGACGAGCTCTGGACGATCTCGTCGGGAGGCGGCGGAGACCAGGTCGCCCTGATCGACACGCTCGAGGACACCCAGGGCCCGGAGCCGCAATCCGAGCTGGCGCAGACCGAGCTGAAGGAGGCGCTCGGCGAGGCGATCGCCCGGCTTCCCGAACGCGAGAAGCTCGTGGTCACGCTCTACTACTACGAGGAGCTGACCCTGCGTGAGATCGGCGAAGTGCTCGGCGTGACCGAGTCGCGTGTCTCGCAGCTGCACACGAAAGCCATCCTCCGCCTGAAGGCCCGACTGGCCGGCTCGCCCACGCGCGAGCCCCTCGGCCGCTAGCAGCGGCGGCAGCCCGGGTGTAGATTTCCTTGCTGGCCGTTCCGTTTGTCCGGGACAAAGGGCAAACACGTTCCGTGAGAGGAGGGCCATGAGCGACGAATCGTGCTGTTCGAGCGTTTCGCAGCCCGAGAGTCGAGGGGTCAATTCGAGAAAGGACGGGGATACGTGAAATACCGTAGAGCTCTAGCCATGTTGGGGTTGATCGGCGCCGTCGCGCTGGTCGCCTCGCTCGCCGCCACGGTGGGGAACGCACGCCCAACGGTGGCGAAGAAATCCACAGCGATCGTAGCGCCGAAGGTTCCGAACGCGGCCGCGATCAAGAAGAAGTACGGCGGCCAGAAGATCACGTTCGTCGGCGACTCGGTCGGCGACGGTAACAAGCGCGACACTGCGCTCGCGAAGCGGTTCTCGAGGGACACCGGGATCAAGGTGACCGTCGTGCCGCACCCGGCCGCCTCGGATCAGTCGTACTCTCAGCTCGTCCGCGCGTTCTCGCAGAAGTCGTCCTCGATCGACGTCGCGATGCTCGACGTCCTCTGGCCGGGTGCCTTCGCGCCGTACCTGGTCAACCTGAAGCCGAAGCTCGGCAAGCAGTCGAAGCTGCACGCCCAGGGGATCGTCCAGAACGACACCGTCGGCGGAAAGCTCGTCGCGATGCCGTGGTTCGGTGACTACGGGATCCTCTACTACCGCACCGACCTGCTGAAGAAGTACGGCTACAAGGCCCCGCCGAAGACCTGGAACGATCTCTTCAAGATGGCCAAGAAGATCCAGGACGGCGAGCAGAAGACGAACCCGAACTTCGCGGGCTTCGTTTTCCAGGGCAACGCCTACGAGGGCCTCACCTGCAACACGCTCGAGTGGGTCGCGTCAGTGGGCGGAGGCCACATCATCGACAACGGCAAGGCCTCGATTAACAATGCACGGGCGACGACCATTCTCGACGCGGTGCGCCAGCAGATCGGCAAGACGACGCCTCGCGGCGTGACCTCGTACCAGGAGGACCAGACCGAGCACGCGTTTGACGCCGGCGACGCCGCCTTCGCGCGGAACTGGCCGTATCAGTACGGCATCGGAGCCGGCGCCACCTCGAAGGTGAAGGGCAAGTTCAACGTGACCGTCCTTCCCCACGGCGCGAAGGGCGGGTCGGTCGGGACGGTCGGCGGCTGGCAGCTCGGGGTTTCCAAATACTCGAAGCACAAGGACGCCGCGATCGAGTTCGTCCGTTACATGACGGGCCCGGCCGTCCAGAAGTTCGACGCGCTGACCAACTCGAACGTGCCGACGATCCTGTCGGTGGCCAAGGACAAGGCCGTCCGCGCCAAGAACCCGTACCTCAAGCCCGCGATCGCCGGTGTTCCGCGCGTGACCCGGCCCGCGAAGCTCTTCGGGGCCCACTACAACGAGGCTTCGAAGATCATCTACCAGGGGGTCAACCAGATCCTCAATGGCACGCCCGCCAAGAGCGTGCTGCCGTCGATGCAGTCGAAGCTGAACACGCTGCTCAAGCAGAAGTAGGTTCCTAGGCGAAACGAGGGAGGATGGCGTCTGTCATCCTCCCTCGTCCCAGATGAGCTCGGTAGCCACGCCCGCACCCGCTCCCCGCCGCCGACGGCATCGTAGGACGAAGCTCCAGCGCCGTCAGACGCGCATCGGCTGGCTGCTGCTCATACCGGCGCTCGCGGTCGTCGCGTTCGTCGCGATCTATCCGCTAGGGAAGACCGTCTACGAGAGCTTCACGAACCAGGAGTTCCTCCCCGGTTTGGAGCCGACGAAGTGGGTCGGGCTCGACAACTACCGCACGCTCTGGCACGACGCCGTCTTCCGGCACTCCGTCTGGGTGACGGTCAAGTTCACGTTGATCACCGTCTCCTTCGAGTTCGTGCTCGGGCTGATCATCGCGCTGGTCGTGAACTCGCACTTCAGAGGTCGCGGCCTGATGCGCGCGATCATGCTCGTGCCGTGGGCGATTCCGACGGTCGTGGCCGCGAAGATCTGGCAGTGGATGCTCGACGACGTCTTCGGCGTCGTCAACGACCTGCTGATGAAGCTCCACATCATCTCGCACCCGCACGCCTGGATCTCGGACCCGGCCACCTCGCTCGCCTCGGTCTGCGCGGTCGACATCTGGAAGACGACGCCGTTCGTCGCGCTGCTCTTGCTCGCAGGACTGCAGGTGATCCCGCGTGACCTGTACGAGGCGGCCGACGTCGATGGCGCTAGTCCGCTGCAGCAGTTCTGGCGGATCACGCTGCCGCTGCTGAAGCCGGCGATCCTCGTGACGTTGATCTTCCGCACGCTCGACGCCCTGCGCGTCTTCGATGTCTTCTACGTCTTCTTCGGCGGACGGCAGGACACCCAGACGATGGCGATCTACGCTCAGAGCACGATCGTGGGTGACGGCCACGTCGGCTTCGGCGCGGCGATCAGCGTCGCGATCTTCCTGATCATCTCGGTGTTCGTGGTCATTTACGTGACCTTCATGCGGGTGACGGGGGACGAGGAATGAGCACCGCTGCGGAGACCACACGCACCGCCGCGCGGCCCGTCAGCCGCTCGCGGGCGTTCCG
>DASVFB010000181.1:0-4596 GCA_036380275.1 Gaiellaceae bacterium
ACGAGGTCGACGCCCGCACGCGTGAACCTGCGCCCCGCCGCTAGGCCGCGCGCCGGCCGGAGAAGAGGCCGACGAGCAGCACGATCAACGCGACGACGAGCAGCAGCCAGAGAAGGTTCGAGACCCACACGCC
Organism: Gaiellaceae bacterium; assembly: GCA_036380275.1. Lineage (GTDB taxonomy): Bacteria > Actinomycetota > Thermoleophilia > Gaiellales > Gaiellaceae > DASVFB01. The sequence goes on from DASVFB010000181.1 coordinate 134, forward strand.
GCCGCCGATCGCGAAGAGCAGCAACAGCACGATGATGATCAAGAGCAGTGGTGACATTCGGGAATCCTCCTGAGTCGATATCCGGCCCTCGTTCCCGCTTGCGCGACGCGTCACACCTCACCAGGCGCGGCGCAGCAGCAGGATCGAGCGCGACTCGACCGTCTCCTCCTGCCGCGCCGACCACGCGCGGGCGTCCCGCTCCAGCTCCGGCTCGGACGTCGACAGCTCGAGCGTCCAGCGCGAGCCGAAGCGCCGCGTCGGCATCCGGAAGGTCATTGGCTCGTGATGGGCGTTGAAGAGCACGAGGAACGACTCATCGCGTAGGTCGTCGCCGCTCGGCGTCGTCATGTTGAGCTCGTCGCCGTTGAGGAAGACGCCGATCGCGCGCGCCTCGGGGTTCCGCCAGTCCCGCTGCGTCATCTTGCGCCCGTCCGGGCGCATCCACCAGACGTCGGGAAGATCGGCGCCGCTGCCTGCGAAGAACCGAGTGCGCCGAAACACCGGATGGTCGCGGCGCAGAGCGATCAGCCGGCGCACGAACTCGAGCAGCCGTTGCTCGTCGTCACCGAGGTCCCAGTCGAACCACGAGATCTCGTTGTCCTGGCACCACGCGTTGTTGTTGCCTTGCTGCGTGCGTGAGAGCTCGTCGCCGCCGAGCAGCATCGGCACGCCCTGGGAGAGCAGCAGCGTCGTGAGGAAGTTGCGCTGCTGGCGCCCGCGCAGCGCGAGTACCGAAGGGTCGTCGGTCCATCCCTCGACGCCGCAGTTCCACGAACGGTTGTCGTCCGTCCCGTCGCGGTTGCCCTCGTCGTTCGCTTCGTTGTGCTTCTCGTTGTACGAGACCAGGTCGCGCAGCGTGTATCCGTCGTGCGCGGTCACGAAGTTGATCGACGCGAAGGGCCGCTTGCCATCGCGCTCGTAGAGGTCGGCCGAGCCGCCGAAGCGCGACGCGAACTCCGACACGCCGCTGTTGCCGCGCCAGAAGTCGCGAATCGTGTCGCGGTAGATCCCGTTCCACTCCGACCACAGGACCGGGAAGTTGCCGACCTGGTAGCCACCCGGGCCGACGTCCCAAGGCTCGGCGATCAGCTTCACCTGGGACAGCACCGGATCCTGGTGGATGATGTCGAAGAACGCGGAGAGGCGGTCGACGTCGTAGAACTCGCGCGCGAGCGCCGAGGCGAGGTCGAAGCGGAAGCCGTCGATGTGGCACTCGACCGCCCAGTAGCGCAGCGAGTCCATGATCAATCGCAGCACCGACGGATGAACCGGGTTGAGCGAGTTGCCGGTCCCAGTGAAGTCCATGTAGTGCCGAGGATCGTCCGGCATCAGCCGGTAGTACGCCGAGTTGTCGATGCCCTTGAACGCGAGCATCGGCCCGAGGTGGTTCCCCTCGGCGGTGTGGTTGTAGACGACGTCGAGGATCACCTCGATCCCCGCGCCGTGGAGCGCCTTCACCATCCCCTTGAACTCGAGCACCTGGTCGCCGCTCGTGCCGGTCGCGGAGTAGAGCGCGTGCGGCGCGAGGTAGCCGATCGTCGAGTAGCCCCAGTAGTTCGTCAGTCCCTTGTCGTGCAGGAAGCTCTCGTCGGCGATGTGGTGGATCGGCAACAGCTCCACGGAGGTGACGCCGAGGCTCTTCAGGTGCTCGAGCGCGTCGTCTGATGCGAGCCCGCCGTACGTCCCGCGCAAGTCGTCGCGGACGCCCGAGTGGCGGATCGTGAACCCCTTCGTGTGCACCTCGTAGATCACTGCCTCGTGCCACGGGATCCGCGGGCGCACGGCGTCGTCGTCCTGCCAGTCGAAGCGCTCATCGACGACGATGCACTTCGGGATCGCGGCTGCGTCGTCCGTCGCGTCGAGCTCGAGGTCGGCGTCTTCGCCGCCGGGGACGTACGGCAGCGTGCTCGCTGCGCCGAAGTCGATCGCGCCATCGATCGCCTTCGCGTACGGGTCGAGCAGGAGCTTGCTCGGGTTGAAGCGATGCCCCTCTCGAGGCGCCCACGGCCCGTGCACCCGGAACGCGTAGCGCTGCCCGGGCCCGATGCCCGGTACGTAGCCGTGCCAGTTGAGCGCCGTGCGCTCGCGCAGCTCGAGGCGCTCCTCGTCGCCGCCGTCGTCGAAGAGGCAGAGCTCGACACGGCTCGCGTGCTCGGAGAAGAGCGAGAAGTTCGTCCCTTCGCCGTCCCAAGTCGCGCCGAGCGGGTACGGGCGACCCGGCCAGAGCGACCTCACCGGCTCAGCTCCACGGACTTCGCGTCGAAGTCGAGCGCGAGCCGCGTCTCGCCGCGGCGCATGGTCACCCGGTTGCCGTCGGCAGCGACGTCGAGCTCGCGCGGAAGCTGCGAGCGCAAGGCAAGCAGCTCCTGGAAGAACGGATCGGGGTCGCCTGGCTCGAGCGTCGAGCGCTCGAAGGTCTGCTCGTCCTGCGGATCAGGCTGCGGTCCGGGCGTGCCGGTCGACCTCAGGACTTCGTGCTTTCGCCCTGCGCGCGTCGCTTCGGCGACAGCCGGATCGGCGTGGTCGGTGAAGAACGCGAACGGGTTGCGCTCGTCGTACTCCTCGCCCATGAACAGGAGCGGCGTGCCGAGCGAGAAGAGCACGCACGCGAGCGCGACGCGGTGCACGTCCGGCGGCAGCCGGTCACCGAGCGCGCGGTTGCCGATCTGGTCGTGGTTCTGCGCGCACACGACGAAACGCTCGGGCCGAGCGCGCTGCAGCTCATGCATCAGCCCTTCGATTGAGCCGAAGCTCTCGTAGAGCGCGCGCCGCTCGCCGGTCAATAGGACGTGGAGCTCGTGGTGGAGGTTGTCGAGCCACATCGCGTCGTGTCCCCACTCGTCGAGCGGCCGGAGGTCCTCGTGGTTCATCTCCGAGATGACGATGCCGTCGACGCGGTCCCGCAGCTCTTTCAGGACGTGGGGATCCGAGCTGTCGACGACGGCGTGCACCGCATCGATGCGCAGTCCGTCGATTCGGTAGTCGCGCGTCCACAGCTCCGCGTTCTGGATCGCCCATTCGCGGACGCCGCGTTTCGTGTAGTCGAGCGCGGGCCCCCAGAACGTCTCGACGCGCTCGTCGAAGTACGGTGCGACGGCGGCGAGCGCTTCTGCTCCCGGGCCGACGTGGTTGTAGACGACGTCGACGATGACCGCGAGGCCCTCGTGGTGGGCCGCGTCCACAAGCCGCGCGAGCCCCTCCGGGCCGCCGTATGCGTGGTGCGGCGCGAACGTGTAGACGCCGTCGTAGCCCCAGTTGCGGTCGCCCGGGAACGTCGCGACGGGCATCAACTCGATCGCAGTGACGCCGAGCTCGCGCAGCTCCCGCAAGCGCGGGACGACTCCGTCGAACGTGCGCTCGCTCGAGAAGGTGCCGACGTGCAGCTCGTAGAGGACGAGCTCCTCCAGCGTCGGCGTCGGCCCCGGAGCGATGTCGAAGCTCGCCGTGTCGACGACGCGCGACGGGCCGCGCAGGCCCTCGGGCTGCGAGCGCGAGCATGGATCGGGCCACGCGGCGCCGTCGACAATGAAGACGTAGTCGTCGCCGGCCCGCGCCGACACGTCCCGGGACCAGGTCCCGTCGTCGGCGCGCTCGAGCTCGTGCTCCGACGCGCAGACGCGCACCGCGACGGACCCGGCGCCCGGCGCCCACACGCGGAAGACCACGCGGTCACTACCGACCGTCGTTGCGCCCAGCTTCTGCACCGCGCGAGGCTACCCGTCCGGCACGAGCGACAGACTCGGTTCCGTGATCCAGCAGGAATTCGCCAACCTGATGCGTTGGGAGGACCGCCACCGGCTACTCCTCGCGCGGCTGGCGATCGTGCTCCTCGCCACTGCCGCGATCGACGTCGTTGGCTCCGTGCTCGTCTACCACTTCGAGCGGCACGCGCCTTTCACCCAGATCAGGTCCTTCGGGGACGCGGTGTTCTTCACGACCGTGCAGCTGCTCACGGTGTCCTCGCAGATCAGGAATCCGCTGACTACGGCGGGGCGCATCGTCGACGTCGGCTTGGAGGTCTGGGCGGTGATCGTCGTCGCCGGCTCGGCGGGCGCTATCGCGTCGTTCTTTCAGACCGCGGACCGCTGAGCTCGTTCTCGACCTAGGCTGTGCGGGCTCATGGATGAGCGCCGCTCGATTCTCCTTCTCTGCGACGACGGCCGGGACCACGCGGGGAACGTTCTCCAGCACATCGCGGCGATCGCGCGCCTGTCGCGACACGCGGTGAGGCTGTTCAACCCCGTCGACCGGCCCGAAAGCGCACGCCTGCTCGACCTCGCCGAGTTCGACGTCGTCGTCCTTCACTACACGATCATGGTCACCGGAGCGCGGTATCTCTCCGCGGAGCTCGCGGACAAGATCGCAAGCTTTCGCGGCCTGAAGGTGCAGTTCATCCAGGACGAGTACCGGCAGGTCGACGCCGTCACGCAGAAGATGCGGGACCTCGGGATCGACGTCCTGTA
>DASVFB010000182.1:0-7740 GCA_036380275.1 Gaiellaceae bacterium
GCGACGCACGGCTCAGGCTGCACGCACTCTGCGACGCTCGCGGCGTTGCTGGCTCGCGGCGAAGACCTGCTCACGGCGGCCGCGCTGGCAGCCGCCACGGCAAGCGACGCCGTCGAGCACGGTCTCGTCGAAATCGGCTCCGGCCCCGGGCCCGTTGACGTCTTCCACCTGGCCGTGCGCCGATGAGCGACTCCCCGGGCGCTGCGCTCCGCGACCTGCGCGAGCGCAAGCCGCTGATCCACCAGATCACGAACTACGTCGTCATGAACGAGACGGCGAACGCGACGCTCGCGATCGGCGCGTTGCCTGTGATGGCCCATGCGATCGAAGAGGTCGAAGAGATGGCCTCGGTCGCAGGCGCGCTCGTCCTCAACATCGGCACGCTTTCGAGGCAGTGGATCGATGCGATGCTGCTCGCCGGGAAGGCGGCGAACGCCGTCGACACGCCGGTGGTGCTCGATCCGGTCGGTGTCGGCGCGACGACGTTCCGCACCGACACTGCGAAGAGGATCCTCGCCGAGGTCGATGTCGCAATCGTGCGCGGCAACGCCGCCGAGATCGCCGCGCTTGCGGGGTTGCAGGCCGAGATCCGCGGCGTCGAGGCGATCGAAGTCGGGACGGCTGCGCCGACGATTGCGCGCACTGCGGCGAGCAGCCTCGGCGTCGTCGCCTCGGTGACGGGGCCTATCGATCACGTCTCCGACGCAAAGCGCACGCTGGCCGTCGCGAGCGGCGATCCCCTGCTCGCGACGATCACCGGTTCGGGTTGTATGGCGACCGCGATCACAGGCTGCTTCGCGGCCGTCCGCGCAGATGCGCTCGTCGACGCCGCCGCATTCGCTCTCGCTGCGTTCGGCGTTGCGGCGGAGGATGCAGCACGCGACGCGAGCGGCCCTGGCACGTTCCACGCGCGCCTCTACGACGGGCTGTACGCGCTGACGCCGGAGTCGCTCGACCGACGTCGAAGCATCGAAGAGGCGTGAAGTTGCACTGCATCATTGAAGACGAGAAGGCCGCTCAGGTCGCCGCAGACGGAGGCGCGACGGTCATTCAGCTGCGTATCAAAGGACTGAGCACGCTCGACCTCATCGAGCGAGGCCGGCCTGTCGCGTGCGTTGCGCGCAAGGCCGGGATCCCGTTCGTCGTCAACGACGACGTCGAGGCAGCGCTTGCGCTGAACGCCGACGGCGTGCACCTCGGTCGATCAGATCAAGGCAAGGAGCTCGCGCGGGCAGTGCGCCTCATGCTCGGTATCTCGGCGGCGAGCGTGTACGAGGCGATCGCGGCTGCGGAGCAGGGCGCAGACTACGTCGGCGCGGGCCCCGTGTGGCCGACGGCGTCCAAGTCCGACGCGGCTGCGCCCATCGGCGTCGACGGGCTCGCCGCGATTTGCGAGGTCGTCCGCGTGCCCGTGGTCGCGATCGGCGGCATCGACGCGGCGAACGCGGGGGACTGCATCCGTGCGGGCGCAAAGGGCGTTGCGGTCGTACGAGCGAGCGCCGATCCCCGCGGCGTGCGCGCAGCCGTCGATGCAGCGGCTTTCTGACGTCGGCGAGCTCGGGCTCCTGGCGGAGCTCGAGCGTCGCGGCCTCGTTCACGGCATCGAAGACGACGCCGCGCAGGTCGCCGGCGCCGTCGTGACGCAGGACGCGCTCATTGAGGGTGTCCACTTCCGCCTCGACTGGATCCCGTGGCGCGAGCTCGGCTTTCGAGCCGCGGCGGTGAACCTCAGCGATCTCGCGGCGGCGGGGGCGACGCCTGAAGGACTCGTCGTCTCGCTCGGCGCACCGTCCGACACGCTCGTCGGAGACGTGCTGGAGCTGTACGAGGGCCTGGCGGAGCCAGGCGTGCCGATCGTCGGCGGCGACACGACGCGGGCAGCTTCCGTCGTCGTCTCCGTGACCGCGGTCGGCCGGTCGCCACGCGTTCCCGGTCGCGGCGGGGCCCGCCCAGGCGACCTGCTCGTGCTGACGGGGCCGCTGGGTGCCGCCGGCGCCGCGTTCCGCCACGGGGCCTACGCGCGCCCGCCGTTGCGCCTCGAGGAAGGGCGGCGGCTGGCCGCGACGGCTCACGCGATGCTGGACGTCTCGGACGGGATCGAGCGCGACGCAGGGCACCTGGCGGCCCGCTCCGGCTGCAGAGCAGTGATTGACCTCGACCAGGTCCCGCTGGCGCCCGGCGCGACCGTCGAGGATCTGGCGTTCGGCGAGGACTACGAGCTGCTCGCAGCAGTCGAGGAACCCGGCGGCTTTCCGGTTGTCGGCCGTTGCGAGGAGGGCGCCGGCGTGCGCCTGATCCGGAACGGCGAATCGGTCGTACTCGGCTCATGGGAACACTTCCGGTGATTGACTAGTCTCTAGCGATGGCGCGGTTCGTCATCGCACGGCTGCTGGCGTCGATCTTTCTGTACTTCGCGATCACGTTGTTCGTGTTCGTCGTCTTCTTCGTCATGCCGCAGCCGACGATCCGCGCGCCCGGGCGGGGCGGCAACGCGAGCGACTACGACATCCACAACTCGCTGAGGCTTCACGGCACGCTGCCGCACCAGTACGTCCAGTTCTCGTGGGGCATCGTCCGTCACGGCTCGCTCGGAGCCTCATACCAGAACCGGCGCAACGTCACCGACCAGATCGTTGCCGCGGCGCCCGTGACGATCTCGCTCGTTTTCGGCGGCCTTGTCTTCTGGCTGCTGCTGGCGCTGCCGATCGGGATCCTGTCGGCGCTCCGTCCCCGCTCGCTCTTAGACAGGAGTGGGATGGTGTTCGTGCTGATCGGGGTGTCGGCACATCCTGCGTGGCTCGGTCTCGTGCTCGGTTGGCTTCTCGGTTTTCGCCTGCACATCTTTCCCTTCACGGGTTACTGCGAGATCTTCAGTCCGACGACGATCTGCGGCGGGCCGACGCAGTGGGCGTATCACCTGCTCCTGCCGTGGTTCACCTTCGCATTCCTGTTCGCGGCGATCTACGCGCGGATGATTCGCGCCAGTGTGCTCGAGACGCTCGACGAGGAGTACGTGCGAACGGCGCGCGCCAAAGGCGCTGGCGAGGCCAAGGTCTTGAAGTCGCATGTGCTGCGGAACGCGATGCTCCCCATCGTGACGATGGTCGGGATGGACATCGGCACCGCGCTCGGCGGCGTGATCTTCATCGAGTCGGTGTTCGGCCTGCCGGGCCTCGGGGGGATGCTGCGTCAGGCGATCACCGCGAAAGACCTACCCGTGATCCTCGGCGTCGTCACGTTCACGACGATCTGCATCCTGGTGCTGAACCTCATCATCGACGTGACCTACGCGTTCATCGACCCGCGCGTCCGCTTCGCGCAGGGCGGCCTGATCCGCAGGCGTTCGCCCGCGGCCAGCCGCTCGGGACCGGTCGGCGAGCCGGCGGCGACGACCTCCTAGAGGCCGTCTCCAGAGGCACCCGAGTTCCACACCAAACCTCTAGCGCAACCGTCCGCGCAAGGCGGCGAACCGCAGCGCCGGCACCTTCCACACTCCCTCGACCACGATCGCGCGGCTCATCTTGGAGCCCCCCTCGAGGCGGTCGACGAACGTGATCGGGATCTCGTGCACGGTGAAGCCCTTCCGGAGCGTCCGGTACGCCATCTCGATCTGGAACGCGTAGCCCTTGGAGTGGATCTCGTCGAGCGGCAACGCTTCGAGCACGGTGCTGCGGAAGCACCTGAAGCCCGCCGTCAGGTCGCGCACGGGTAATCCAAGGAACACCTGCGCGTACAGCGACCCGCCCCGCGAGATGAAGCGACGGAGCAGGTTCCAGTTCCGCGTGCCTCCGCCCTGTACGTAGCGCGACGCGATCACGAGGTCGGCGTTCTCCGCGGCGCTTAGCAGGCGTGGGACGTCGGCCGGGTCGTGCGAGAAGTCGCAGTCCATCTCGAGGATCAGGTCGGCGCCCTCTGCGAGGGCACGCTGGAAGCCTGCGATGTATGCCGGCCCGAGGCCCTCCTTGTGCGGCCGGTGGAGCACCGCGACGCGGTCGAGCTCGGACGCGAGCGCGTCGGCGATCGCACCGGTGCCGTCCGGGGAGTTGTCGTCGATGACGAGCACCTGAACGCCGAGCTCGTGCAGCGCCCGCACCATGCGTTCGACGTTCTCGCGCTCGTTGTACGTGGGGAGGCAGACCGTCACGCGCACGCGCTCTTTCTACCGCACCCGCTTCTCGCGATCCGGCCGAGCGAGGAGGCAGGAGGCGGAGCCGGGCTTCGCCCGAGCGCAGCCTGGATCCGTCGGGGCCGAGTGAGCCGTGAAGGAGGGGCCCACGGGGGAACATGGGTTCCCCCGTGCTAAGCGCCATATCATCGCTGGGGATGGCAACCACGCTCCCGCGGAACGCAGACGTCGCGGATCAGCTCGACCTGCTGGCCGACCTGTCCGAGATCCGCGGCGACGACAGCTTCCGCGTCTCCGCCTACCGGCGTGCGGCGACGCGCGTGCGCGAGACGTCCGCGCCGGTCGCCGAGCTCGCGCTCTCGGGTCGCGCAAAGGAGCTGCAGGGGATCGGCAAGACGATCGAAGAAAAGATCGTCGAGATCGTCCAGGACGGCGAGATCCATGCGCTCACGCGGCGCAAGGCCGAGATTCCCGGCGAGGTTGTTCTCTTCACGCGCCTCCCCGGCCTGGGGCCGAAGAGCGCGAAGAAAATCTGGAAAGAGCTCGGGATCACGACGCTCGCCGATCTGCGCCAGGCGGCGGAGGCGCAGCAACTACGCGTGCTGCCCGGGATGGGCGCCAAGACGGAGGAAAATGTACTGCGCGCGCTCGACGAACCGGCCGCGGCCGAGGAGCCGAAGCGCACGCTGCTCGGCCGGGCCTTGCCCGCACTACGTACGGTCGTGGCCGTCCTCGCCGAGCATCCCGCTTGCGACCAGGTGTCGATCGCGGGCAGCGCGCGACGCTATAAGGAGACCGTCCGCGACCTCGACATCATCGCGACGGCGAGTGACCCCGGCGCGCTCATCGACTACTTCACGACGCTCGCGTGGGTCGTCGACGTCGCTGCAAAGGGGCCGACGAAGGCGACCGTCGTCTCGCAGGACGGCTACCGCTTCGACCTGCGCGTCGTGCCGCCCGAGTCCTACGGCAATCTCTTGCAGCACTTCACGGGATCGAAGGATCACAACGTCGCGCTTCGGGAGGCGGCGGTGCGGAGCAAGCTCTCCATCTCCGAGTACGGCGTGCAGAACACCGAGACGGGCGAGACGGTGACGGCGCGCACTGAGGAAGAGCTGTATCGCTTCCTCGGCTACGACTTCATTCCGCCGGAGCTGCGCGAAAACTGCGGCGAGCTCGATGCTGCACGCGAAGGCACGCTGCCGAAGCTCGCCGAGTTGGGTGACCTGCGCGGCGACCTCCACACGCACACGCACTGGTCGGCCGACGGGAAGAACACGCTCGAGGAAATGGTGCGTGCCGCGATCGCGCGCGGCTACGAGTACTACGCGATCACGGATCACTCCCACTACCTGCGCGAAGGTCGGCTCGAGGAACAGGCGAAAGAGATCGCGGCGCTGCAGGAAGCTGTTGCGCCGTTTCGGCTGCTTCGCGGCGTCGAGGTGAACATCAAGGCGGACGGCACGCTCGACATGCCTGACGAGCAACTCGCAACGCTCGACTGGGTGGTCGCGTCTGTGCACGCTGCGCGGCAGAAGAATCCGCTCGAGCGCGTGTTCGCGGCGATGGAGAACCCGTACGTCGACTGCATCGGGCATTTGACCGGTCGCAAGCTGAACAAGCGGCCGCCTGTCGAGATCGACATGGAGCGCGTGATTGAGAAGGCGCTCGAGACGAAGACGTTCCTCGAGATGAACTCTCAGCCCGACAGGCTCGACCTGCGCGACGTGCACGCCCGTGCCGCGCGCGAGGCCGGGCTGAAGCTCGTCGTCAACTCCGACGGTCACGAGATCGGCGCGCAGAACTACGTCGAGTTCGGGATCGGCCAGGCGCGCCGCGCGTGGCTGACGAAGTCGGACGTCGTCAACACCCGGACGTGGAAGCAGATCGAGCGGATCAGGAAGCGCCGCCCGTCGACCTGAGGCGCGACGGGGCCGCAGCGCTCGAGTGGGTCGTGTCGTACCTCGAGCGGGTCGGCGAGCTGCCCGTCCTCGCGCAGGTCGAGCCAGGGTGGCTGCTCGAGCGGCTGCCCGAGGCGCCGCCTGAGACTGGCGAGCCGTTCTCGGCGCTACTGGACGACCTGGACCGGCTGATTCTCCCCGCAGTCACGCACTGGCAGCACCCACGCTTTCTCGCGTACTTCCCGAACACGGCGTCGGATCCGGCGATTCTTGCCGAGCTGCTGACGATCGCGCTGAATCAAGTCGGGATCCTCTGGCGCACCGGGCCCGCGCTCGCCGAGCTCGAGGAGCGCACGACGGCGTGGCTCGGGCAGCTGCTCGGCCTGCCGTCGGAGTGGCACGGCCACATCGAGGACACCGCGTCGATCGCGACGCTGACGGCGCTCGCCGCGGCGCGCGCGGCGCTGCCCGACCGCCGCGTCGTCGTCTGCTCGGAGCACACGCACTCGTCGATCGACAAAGCCGCGCGCGTGCTCGACGTCGAGCTTCGGCGTATCCCCGTGGACGACGCTTACCGCATGCGGGCCGACCTCCTCGATGCAGGTGACGCGTGCGCCGTCGTCGCGACCGCCGGCACGACCTCGACGACCTCGTCCGACCCCGTCGCGGAGATCGCCGCGCGGAAGGCCGGCGCGTGGCTGCACGTCGACGCCGCGTACGCGGGCTCGGCGTGGGTCTGTCCCGAGCATCGCACTGACGACGTCGCGGGCGCGGACTCGCTCGTCGTCAATCCGCACAAGTGGCTGCTCACGGGGATGGGCTGCTCGTGTCTGTGGACGTCGCGGCCGGAGGACCTCCGGCGCGCGTTCAGCCTCGTCCCCGAGTACCTGCATACGTCGGACGATGTGCTCAGCCTCAGCGAGGTGAGCATCCCACTCGGCCGGCCGTTCCGCGCGCTGCGTCTCTGGGCCGTGCTCCGCTGCTACGGACGCTCGGGATTGCAGGCGCAGATCCGCGAACATGTGCGCCTCGCGACGCTTTTCGAGGAGTGGGTGCGTGATGCGGAGGGCTGGGAGGTGTGCGCTCCGCGACCGCTGTCGGTCGTGTGCTTCCGGCGCGACGGGCCGGACGAGCTGAACGAGGCGCTCCTCGAACGGGTCAACGCAACCGGCGAGATCTTCATCTCGCACACGCGTCTCGATGGCCGTTACGTCCTGCGGCTGGCGATCGGCAGCGCGCGCACGACGGAGGACGACGTGCACCGGGCGTGGGAGGTGCTGCGCGAATGCGCGCCGTGATCTTCGATCTTTGGGACACGCTCGCGCTGTGGCCGAGCGAGGCGTTCGAGCAGGTGAAGCGCGCTCTGGGGCGTTACATCGACGACGTCGATCACGTCTGGGCGACCACGTACCGCGATCGGCAAATCGGTTCGATGGAGTCGTACTTCCGCGGGCTCGGCCTCGACGGCGATGCGGTCGCCGAGTGCATGCGCATCCGCTCGACCTTCACGCGCGAGACGCTCGTACCACGGGACGGCGCGATCGAGACGCTCGACGAGTTGCAGCGGCGCGGCTTCAAGCGCGGCGTGATCAGCGTCTGTTCGAGCGACGTGGAGGAGCTGTGGGACGAGACGGAGCTCGCGCCTCATGTCGACGACGTTGTGCTCTCGTGTGCGGTCGGGTTGAGCAAGCCCGACCCGCGGATCTACGAGCT
>DASVFB010000183.1:0-2388 GCA_036380275.1 Gaiellaceae bacterium
TGGAGGTAGCCGACGCCGACGTTGTCGAGAAACGTCAGCCGCTCGCGGATCTCCTTGATGACTCGGTGCCCGATCAGCTGCTCGGTCTCGGTCAGGTCGACGCCGTCGAGGAACTCGAGCGCACGCGTCACGGACAGCTGCGTGAGCTCGTTGATCGACCTCTCGCCGATCGTCACGGCGAGCACCTCCGGCTTGAGACGCGCGCCCTTGCAGACCGGGCACGGCCGGAACGACATGTACTCCTCGATCCGCTCGCGCTGGTGCGACGAATCGGTGTCCTTGTACCGGCGCTGCAGGCTGGGGACGATGCCCTCGAACGCGAGCATGTACGAGCGCTTGCGACCCATCCGGTTGCGGTACTGGACGTAAACGCGCTCACCCTGCGTCCCGTACAGGAAGAGGTTCTGCGCATCTTCGGACAGCTCGTCCCACGGCGTGTCGGGGTCGATCTCGTAGCGCTCGCAGATCGCGTTGATCACCGACTCGTAGAAGCTCGAGTTGCCGACCGACCACGGCACGAGCGCGCCGTCGGCGATCGACACAGAGCCGTCGGGAACGAGCAGGTCCGGGTCGATCTCCTGCTGCGAGCCGAGGCCCGTGCAGCGCGGGCACGCGCCGTGCGGTGAGTTGAACGAGAAGATCCGCGGCTGCAGCTCCGGCAGCGACACGCCGTGGTCGGGGCACGCGAAGTTCTCCGAAAAGAGCAGCTCCTTGTCCTCGTCCACTAGATCGACGGACACGAGGCCCTCCGCAAGCTGCGTCGCGGTCTCGACGGACTGCCACAACCTCGTGCGCAGGTCCGGCTTGATCACGAGCCGGTCGACGACCACCTCGATCGTGTGCTTGAACTTCTTGTCGAGCACGATCTCGTCCTCGAGCAACCGCTGCTCGCCGTCGACCTTCACGCGGGTGAAGCCCTCCCGCCGCAGCTCCTCGAGCACGTCCTTGTATTCGCCCTTACGGTCGCGCACGACGGGCGCGTTGACCGTGAAGCGCGTCCCGTCGGGCAGCGCGAGGATCTGGTCGACGATCGACTCGAGGCTTTGCCCCTCGATCGGCCTGCCGCACACGGGGCAGTGCGGGCGACCGACCCGCGCATAGAGCAGACGTAGATAGTCGTAGATCTCCGTGACCGTGCCGACCGTCGAGCGCGGGTTGCGCGATGTCGTCTTCTGATCGATCGAGATTGCCGGCGAGAGGCCGTCGATCGAGTCGACGTCCGGCTTCTCCATCATCTGCAGGAACTGGCGGGCGTAGGCGGAAAGCGACTCGACGTAGCGGCGCTGGCCCTCCGCGTAGATCGTGTCGAAGGCCAGGCTCGACTTGCCGGAGCCCGATAGCCCGGTGATGCAGATCAGCTTGTTGCGGGGCAGGGCAACCGTGACGTCCTTGAGGTTGTGCTCCCTGGCGCCGTGGACGATGAGCTCTTCGGCTGGCATAGCTGAGCCAGTTTACCTAGCGAACGTGTGTTCGTGAAGGGCAGATTTCCCCCATCTGGGGCAGGCCGTCGAACCCGGGAACGGGTTGACTCGGAGGTGCCGACGACACGCCCGCGGCTGGTTGAGCCGCCCGCGCACGCCGACCCTTCTCATGCTGCGGCTCCGACTAATCCTCGTCCTGTTCGCGCTCGTTCTCGCCGGGCTCGGGGCAACGACGACGCATGCGGCGACGAAGCGGCACCACCACCACCACCACCGCCATCACCATCACCACCATCACCGGCCCGCCGGGAAGCAGGTCGTGCGCTACGCGCGCAAGTTCCTCGGCATCCGCTACAGCTGGGGCGGCATCTCTCCCCGCACGGGGTTCGACTGCTCAGGGCTCGTGTCATTTGTCTACAGCCACTTCGGGGTCTCGCTGCCGCACTACACAGGCGCACAGCTTTACAGAGGCCGGCACGTTCCCCGCCGCAGGCTGCGCCCAGGCGATCTCCTCTTCTTCGGCCTCGGTCACGTCGGTCTCTACGCGGGGCACGGGCGCTTCATTCACGCGCCACACACTGGCACGCGGGTGCGCATCGAGCGCCTCCGCCGCTGGGACGTGACGGACGCGCGCCGCGTCGTCTAACGCGACGCGCGCCGTCGAACGACGCTAGCCCGTGACCTTGACCTGGCCGCGGATCTCGCCTGCGGGGTTCTTCGTGGTGTGAACGTTCACGTACGTCTTGCCGGCCTCGAGTTGAGAGATGACCTTCTCGCTGATCTTCGTGGTGCCGGTCAAGCCGGAGTGGCAGTTGCCCGCGCACAGCGGCACGATCACGTTTCCTGCGACACCCGTCTTGCCGAGGTGGATGTGCGCCGCCGTCGCCTTGCCGCTGAGGCGCGAGTACGTCAGCTTCCACTTCAGCGTCGCGCTTTTCCCGTGCTCGACGTAGCTTCCCGAGAAGCC
>DASVFB010000184.1:0-2093 GCA_036380275.1 Gaiellaceae bacterium
CGCGATCCTCGTGTCCGCAGGCGTGCATGCCTCCGAGGCAGCCGCGTTCGCGATCGCCGCGCAGGGAATGATCGTGCTCGCCGGCGCGGGCGTGATTGTGCTGACGACCGCCGCGCACGTCGCGCGCTCGCGGTTCCGCGCGTTCGCCTTCTAGACTCCCAGCTCCTTCCGCCACTCATCGGTGTGCTCGCCGAGCCGGGGCGCAGGGCCGAAGTCGTCGTCGGACGAGAACTCAAGCGCCGCCTCCTGGAGCGTCGCCACCGGTCCGGCAGTGACGTCCTCGCCGTCGAACAGCTCGAGCCACTCGGCCAACGTTCGTGATGCGAGCTTCTGCTCGAGCTTGGGCAGTCGCGGTTCCCACTGACGTCCCGCGAGCTCCGGCAGCTCGACGAGCTCGCAGAGCCGCTGCCAGAACTTCGGCTCGAGCGCGCCGACCGTCAGGAAGCGCCCGTCCGCAGTCGGGTAGACGCGATAGCACGCGACGCCGCCCGTGAGCAGCTTCGGCACCTCCTCACCGTGGACGCGGTGCGCGACCAGATCGTGCGCGCCGTGCGTCATCGAAATGGTGAGTCGCGCGCCTCCGCCCTCGAGCAGCGCCGCGAGGATCTGCGTGACCGCACCGAGCGCTCCGGCCGCAAGATCCGCGACCTGCACGGGCGGCACCGCCGGCGCCGTGTCCGCGAGCGCGCCGGCCCAGCCGAGGTAGTTGAGGTCGTGGCCGGGCCGCTGCTCGTGCCTGCCGCCCGCGCCGAAGCCCGTGATCGAGCAGTAGACCGCGTCCGCTTGCGCCTCGTCCGGGCCGACGCCGAGCCGCGCCGCGACGCCCGGACGGAAGCCTTCGAGCACGACGTCTGCGCGCGCGATGAGCGCACGCGCGAGCTCCAGGCCGGCGGCGGACTTGAGGTCGCAGACGACGGACTCCTTTCCGGCGTTGAGCGCGTCGTGCCACGCGGACGTCGTCGCGCGCAGCGGGTCGCCGTCCGGCGGCTCGATCCGAACGATTCGCGCGCCGAGCCGTTGCAGCTCCCGCCCCGCGTACGCTCCAGGCAGATAACGCGTCAGATCGACGACGAGGAGACCGGCAAGCGGCGTCACGACCGCGTGAACCTATAGAAGATGAAGCAGGTGTCGAGCGTCTCGGCGAAGATTGTCCCGCTGCCGCAGCGACGGCGCGGCCTGTCGTGGATCCTCGGCCTCGGCGCCTTCGGTCTCGCGCTCTCGCTGACGACGACGTCGGCGTACCTGCCGCCGGTGCTCCAGCAGTTCACGGAGTCGCGCACGTTGATCGCCGTGGTCCTCGGCTCCGAGGGCCTGTTCGCCTTGACGCTGCCGCTCGTGATCGGCCCCTGGAGCGACACGTTCCAGACGCCGATGGGCAGGCGCCGCCCGTTCATGCTCGTCGCGCTCGGGCCGCTCGGATTCTGTCTCGCGCTCGTCGCCTTCATGCCGAGCCTGTGGCTGATGACGCTGATCCTGCTCGCGTTCTTCTTCGCGTACTACGTGTACGAGCCGCCGTATCGCGGCCTGTACCCCGATTTGCTGCCGCCGTCCGAGTACGCCCGGTCGCAGGGGAAGCAGCATCTTCTGCGCGGGCTCGCGATCGGCGTCGGGCTGATCGGCGGCGGCTTCCTGTTCGACATCTGGCACCCCGCGCCGTTCCTGATCACAGCGGCCGGGACGGTGGCGGCGTGCGGTGCGACGATCTTCTTCGTCCACGAGCCACCCGGGGCGACGAATCGCGTCTTCGAGGGCGTGCGCGCGTACCTCGCGCACAGCTGGCGCATCCTCAAGGCAGAGCCCGAGGTGCGTCGCTTCCTCGTCTGCAACTCCGCGTGGGAGGGGACGTTTGCGGGAGCGCGTTTCTTCGTCGTTCTCTACGTCACGAAAGGACTCGGCGAGTCGGTCGCGATCAGCACCGCCGTGCTGGCGACGGTCGCGGGCGGCTACGTGATCGCAGCGGCCTCGGCGGGACGTCTCAGCGACCGCTTCGGGATTGCGCGCGTGATCTATTACTGCTCGTTCGTCTACGGCGGCGGGCTGCTCCTCGGCGGTCTCGTCCAGCACTGGCGCGACTGGTATCTCGCGCTGATGTT
>DASVFB010000185.1:0-14707 GCA_036380275.1 Gaiellaceae bacterium
TCATTCCTGAACGTTGCGCAGACGAGGTCCTCGGCGTGACTACTGAGTAGCGTTAATACCCGACTACCTGTGTTCCACTCGACCGGCCCGGTACTCTCGGCGCATGGCGCATTGGCTGTTCAACTTCTCCGACGGAGACCGACAACCGGCCACTGCGCTTCTTCGGGCGAAGATGTGGGGGGTCGGTCGTCACGAGGGACATCGCGACGCGCTTGCCGCCGGCGATCTCGCCCTGATCTACCTGCCGGCCCCCGACGCAGAGTTCATCGGACGCGCCGAGCTCGCGACAGTGGTCCACGACTGGACACCGACGGAGGCCGAGGCCTATCCCGGCCAGTCGCCGAGCGGAGTGTTGCTGTCTCATGTCGCGGAGTGGGACCCCGCTGTGCCAATCGAGACCGTCGTGCAGCGGATCGATCCGACAGCATCGAACCCGCTCGTCCAGGCGAACGTCGCGGCCGGCTTCCGATATGGCGTCGTTCGGATTACCGATGACGAATACGAGGCCACCGTCGCTCTCAGCCGCGAGGCTCGGGGGACATAGCCAAACCCGCGCCCCGGCGTGGGTTCTCTCAGCAACTACAGAGTTGCGTTTACCCCCGACTGCGCTCTAGCGACAGCACGCTCGTCCAGCCGACGGCAGTTGGGGTCATGCATCGAGTCGGAGCATGACCTCGTCCGTTTCCTCGTTGCGCCCATGAGCGAACCCGCGACCCTCGCCCACGATACGAAAACCGCACTTCGTCAAGACACGAATCGACGCGACGTTGTCGCTCGCGGCGCCAGCGTAAAGCGGACGGGTTGCTTCCAGCTGCAAGAACTCCTGTAGTGCACGCGTGGCAACGCCGCGGCCCCAATCTTCACGGCCGATCCAATAGGTGACCTCGCGGTGACCCTCCAAGTCGAAGCTCGCAATGTGACCCACAACTCGACCGTCGATCTCGACGACCCTGTTCGTCGTAGAGTCGTCGCTCCTCAGCCGCGCCCACCGTCGCTCGAAGCTCGTTCGATCATCGAACTCCGGCGAGGTGAACGCGGCCATCCGTATAGCTTCTGGATCCCTCGCGTGCTCGAACAGAACGCCGAGATCACGATCTTCGATCTCGCGAAGAACGAGCTGTCCCGAGCCCTCCCGCACGGCCGTCAAGGCTAACTGCCGCAACTACAGAGTTGTGGTTATCCCTGGCTGCGCTCTCGCCAGGGCGCGCCGACGCATGTCAGACACGCATCGCCCTGGGCTGCGAAAATCCGGTTGGGTGACCGAAGCGCGGCTTGAGGATTCCGGTTCCGGGCTTGCCCCCGTGACTGAGGGCTGGTTCGTCGTCAACGTGCGCGATGCCGAGTGGTGGTCTTCGGAGACGAGGGGCGCGGCGTGCTGGTTCGCGAACGAGTACGGCGAACCGCCGGTCGAGTTCGAGCAGCTCGGGATCAACGTGACCGTCCTCGAGCCTGGCCAGAGCGGCGTCTATCACGCCGAGACCAATCAGGAGGCGTTCCTCGTTCTGACCGGCGAGTGCAGGCTGCTCGTCGAGGGCGAGGAGCGAGGCCTCCAGCCCTGGGACTTCTTCCACTGTCCCCCCTGGACGGAGCATGCCTTCGTGGGGGCTGGCGACGGGCCGTGCGCGATCCTGATGGTCGGCGCGCACTTAGGCCCGGACGGACGGTACCCGGTGTCGGAGCTCGCAGCGCGCTACGGCGCGAGCGTGGAGAAGGAGACCTCCGATCCGGGGCAGGTCTATGCGACGGCCGAGCGGTTCCGGCGAGAGCGGCCGCCGTACTGGTCGCGCCTGCCCTGGGCCTAGGCTCTTCAAGGACATCCTGCCCGGGGATCCGGATTGTGCGCGCCGCAGCCAGGCTCAGAAGATCTCCGGGCACCACGGATGCAGGCCGTGGCGGAAGATGCCGTCCGCTCGCTCGACCGCGCCCGGATTGAGCTCCTCGACTTGGCCGCCCTGCGCGAGCTGCGCGAAACGGATGCCGCCGAGGTACGCAGCGCCGAGCGTCGAGACATCGAGCGCGAGATCGGCGTTCCCGTTCGTTCGCTCCGCGGCGCCGCCGGCGAGCTTCCACCGGCCCTCGTTCCACGGGCAGAACGAGTCGCGAACGTCGAAGACGACCTCGCCGTCTTCGGGATACGTCCGTCCCGACAGCGCAGCCCCGACGTCGACGAGCCGGATCCACAATCCGTCACCGAGCCGAAAGCGCATGCGCCGCGTCTGCGCGAGCACGAAGAACAGCGGATGGTCTGGAGGCAAGAGCCACGACGAGATCGACGCGACCCAGTCGATGTCGAGCAGGTAGCGCCACAGCTCGGCCAGCGCCGACGCCTCGGCCGCGATCGCTTCGATCACGAGCACCTTGCCCGACGACACGCCTTCGTCCCAGTCCATGTTGTGGCGGTAGATGGCGTATCCGGCGGGCGCGCCGTCGACTTCGAGGAGGACGAAGCGCTTCGGGCCTGCGCCGCCGCGGCGCTCGGGCGGATCGCGAAGGGCGCGCAGCTCCCACCAGTCGCGCGACCGCATGAAGATGCCCGGGCGCTCGCGCGCGAGGCCTTCCCACAGCGGCGGGAACGTCTCGAGCGCGTCGTCCTTCTCGACAATTCGCATCGTCCCGGAGGGCTCGCGTGGCGCGATGAAGTCGACGTACTCCTTCGGGATGTTCACCTCGCCTGCATACGCAGCAGGCCCGTAGCCGAAGCGTCCGTAGATCGTCTCCTCGGACGCCCACAGCGCTGCGATGGGCTCACCTCGTTCGTGCACGTCGTCGAGATGGGCGCGCATCATCGCGCGCAGAACACCGCGGCGCCGATGCGTGGGCGCGACGCCGACGACCGTCGTGCCGCCGCACGGCAGCAAGCCCCCAGGCACCGACATCGCGAACGGGAAGGCGCCCGCACCGCCGACGATCTGTCCGTCCTCCCACGCCGCGTGCATCCGCTCGAGCGGTAGAACCCGCGAGAAACGCTCCGTCTTCTCAGGGTCGGGCTCGTTGCCGAAGTACTGGCCGATCGCGTCCGTCGCATCCGCGTACTCGGCGAGATCGGCGCAGGGGCGGACTTCAAAGCTCATCCTGGAATCTTCTCCAACGGCGCGTAGTCGAGCATGAGGCGCCGCTCGCTTCCGTCCTCGAAGCGCACGGTGATGACTCCGCCGGCGTCGATGCCTGTCACCACCCCTTCGCCCATCGTCTGGTGGCGAACGGAGTCGCCGGTCGACAGCGCCGGATGGTCGCGCGGCGCGTACTCGACCGGAGTCTTGCGCCCGTAGTCCCAGCGTGCCGGGCTGAGGCGCTCACGCACCACGCCGTGCTCGGGCAGTTCGTCGAGGAAGCGCGAGGGCAGGTTGTAGGCGCGATTGCCAAAAAGCATGCGGGACGACGCGTGTGTCAGGCACAACCGCTCCTGCGCGCGGGTCATGCCGACGTAACAGAGGCGCCGCTCCTCCTCGATGCCCTGCTCCTCGATCGCACGCGCGTGCGGGAAGAGACCTTCCTCCATCCCGATCACGAAGACAGCGCGAAACTCGAGGCCCTTGGCGTTGTGCAGCGTCATGAGCGTCACGAGCGAGCCGTCGCCGCGCATCGCGTCCTGGTCAGAGTAGAGCGAGATCTCCTGCAGGAAAGACGAGAGCGACGGCTCCTGCGCATTCTCGACGTACTCCCTCGCGACGCCGACGAGCTCTTGCAGGTTCTCGATCCGGCCCTGCGCCTCGATCGTGCGCTCGGCCTCGAGCGCAGGGAGGTAGCCGCTCTGCTCGAGAACACGTTCGACGAGCTCCGGAACGCTGAGCTCGTGTGCCTGCGCCATCAGCGAGGCGAGCAGCGTGTGCAGCTGCTTCACCGACTTCAGCGGTGCCGCGCCGACGCCGGCCTCGTCCGCGCGCGGGAGCGCGTCCCACAGCCAGATCGCCTGCGCGTCGGCGAACGTGACGAGCCGCGCGATAGACGAGTCGCCAATCCCACGACGTGGTCGGTTCGCGATTCGCATAAGCGACACGGCGTCGGACGGATTGTCGATCACCTGCAGGTACGCGATCACGTCCTTGATCTCTGCGCGCTCGTAGAAGCGCGGCCCGCCGATCACCTGGTACGCGATGCCCTGTCGCACGAGCACGTCTTCGAGCACGCGGGACTGCGCGTTCATCCGGTAGAAGACCGCGATCTCGCTGCCCGAGAGGCCTTCCTCGACGAGCGTGGCGACGCGTGCGGCGACGAAGCGCGCCTCGGCGTGCTCGTCCTCGACCTCGATCGCCTCGACCGGCTCGCCTTCGCCGAGGTCGGAGAAAAGGTGCTTCGGCTTCCGCTCGCTGTTGTTCTCGATGACCGCGTTCGCCGCGCGGAGGATCGCGTTCGTCGAGCGGTAGTTCTGCTCGAGCGCGATCGTCTGCGTTCCAGGGAAGTCGCGTTCGAAGTCGAGGATGTTGCGGATGTCAGCTCCGCGGAACGCGTAGATCGACTGGTCCGGGTCGCCGACAGCGCAGAGGTTGCGGTGCTCGGACGCGAGCAGCTGCAGCAGCCGGTACTGCGCGTGGTTCGTGTCCTGGTACTCGTCCACGAGGACGTAGCGGAAGGCCTTGCGCCACCGCTCGAGCGCGTCGGGGAAGCGCTCGAGCACGTCGACGGTCAGGTAGAGCAGATCGTCGAAGTCGACCGCGTTCGAGGCGAACAGCTTGCCCTGGTACAGCTCGTAGACGTCGGCGACCGTCTGGTCGTAGAACGACGAGACGCGCTCGCGGAACTGCACGGGCCCGACGAGGTTGTTCTTCTCGCGTGAGATGACGGAGTGGATGCCACGCGGCGTGAACCGCTTCGGGTCGCGCTCGAGCTCTTCGAGGCACTGCTTGACAAGCCGGATCTGGTCGGCCTGGTCGTAGATCGTGAAGGTCGACCGGTAACCGAGCCGTTGCGCCTCGCGGCGGAAGATCCGTCCGCACGCTGCGTGGAAAGTGAGGATCCAGATCGCGCGGGCAACGCCGCCGAGCATGCGTTCCAGCCGCTCGCGCATCTCCCCCGCCGCCTTGTTCGTGAACGTGATCGCGAGGATCTCGTTCGGCTTCACGCCCTGCGTCGCGAGCAGATGTGCGACGCGGTGCGTGAGCACCCGCGTCTTGCCCGAGCCGGCGCCGGCGATCACGAGCAGCGGCCCCTCGGTCGTCAGGACGGCCTCCCGCTGGGCGGGATTCAGGTCCGCGAGATAGCGCTCGGGCGAGGCGACGGGCACCCGTCGATGCTAGCGACGGAGCCCGAGGTACCTTCCGAGCACGGCGAACCCGCCGAAGCAGGCGAGTCCTTCGAAGGCACCTTGGACCAGCCCGTCGAACGGATCGCCTTGCGCCGCGGCCGCGAGCCACACGAGGAGCCCGGCGGCGATCGCGACGAGGCGTCCGAAGCGCCATGGGTCGTCGCCAAAGCGGGGGCCCACGTCGGCGAAGACGTCGCCCGCTTCTCCTCCGACGTGCGGCCGAAGGCGCGTCGCGGTGAGCGCCGGAGCGGCGGCGAGAGCAAGGAGCACCGAGGCTCCGGCCGTCGACGTGTAGGTGAGCGTCAGCCACCACGCGGCGAGCTCGGCGCGAAACTCGTAGGCGTAGAGCGACAGCGCAGCCATGGTCAGGAGCCCGAAGAGGAGCGCCACGCCGGTTCGGCGCCTGATCACGACGAGCTCGCGGGTCGGGATCACGCGTTCGCGGCGACGACGCAGAGTGCGAAGCAAAGCGAGCGTTCCGGCGACGAACGAGATCTGCGGCGCGACGATCATCACCGCGAACGCGATCGCGCCGAGCGCGGGATCGAGCATCTCGGTCGGCGGGCTTGCGAAGCCGAGCGAGACAACCGAGACGGCGTAGACCGCGCCCGCGACGCCGAGCGCCGCGAACGCACTGACGGCGGCGCGACGCGAGGCCTGCACGCCGAGCTCAGCGGCGAACGTGTTGGCGACCTCGCGCGCCGAGCCGAAACGCTGCTGTGCGCCTGAGTCTGAGCGAAGATGGTCGTCTGCCTCGAGCAGGATCCGGTGGCGCGTTCGACCGCGGATGCCGTGCGCCGCCAGCTCCTGCGACAGTTCGTCGAGATAAGTCATGCGAGCACCGCATCTACTGCGCTTGCAAAATCGCTCCACTCGCGCTTGCTCGTATCGAGACGCCGGCGCCCTCGAGCTGTCAACTTGTAGACCCGCCGCTTGCGGCCGCTTGCATTCGACCAGCCGCTTGCGAGCAGGCCGGCACGCTCGAGCCGGTGCAGGGCCGGGTAGATCGTCCCTTCGGGCAGCGCGAAAGCTCCGCGGCTTCGGAGCTTCAACTCCTCGATGATCGCGTATCCGTGTGCCGGACCGGCTGCGACGATCGCGAGAATGAGCGAGTCAAGATGCCCTTTGAGTGTCTCGGCCATCGCCTGACACTCTATACCTAGTGTCGCTATGTATCAAGCGCTGTCGCGACGTACTCGGCCGCGGCGGCAAGTTGCTGCGGATCGCTCGACTTGAGGACGACCTCGACGTGCGGCCCCGAGCCTCCGAACGACGGATACGAGCCGACGAGCAGCCCGGGGAACTGCTCTCCGGCCTTCGCGAGCACCTCCACGATCTCGCTCTCGCGCGCCGAATACGTGCGACGCCACGAGTCGATCGGAGGTCCGGTCGCCAACTCTCCCTCGACCGTCTCGAACATCGCCATCATCTCCGCCGGCAAACCCGGAAAGACGTACACGTTCTCGATCACGAAGCCGGGAGCACCGCCCAGCGGATTCTCGAGCCCGCGACTGCCGATGGGGAGGTCCGCCCAGCGCGCCGCATAGTCCGGGTCTCGCGTGAACCGCGCGCGCAGCGCATCCGCGAGCTCGGGCACCGTTTCCTGACCGACGTCGAAGGCGGCCGCGAGCGCCTCACGCGTCAGATCGTCGGGAGTGCCGCCGAGGCCGCCGGTTACGAAGACGAAGTCGACCTCGGGCGCCTCGCGACGGATGAAGCGCGCGACGGCTTCGATCTCGTCCGGAACCGCTGCGTGGATCGCGACGGTCACACCGATCCGCTCGAGCCGGCGCGCCAGCCAGGCGCCGTTCGTGTCGGCGACATCGCCCGACGTGAGCTCGTTGCCGATCGTGAGGATTGCGGCCGTTGTCACCGGACCGCGAGTATTGCAGCGTGGAATCCCTCGAGGTGCTCCGCGAACGGCGCGCGCACGAGTGCCGGCTCACGGCCGATCGCGCGCTGCAGTCGATCGACGAGGCCGAGGACTTTCTGCGGGATCGCGGCCTGTTGACGCGCACCGCCGACTCCTCGCTGCCAAGCCTGTACGAGGCGTGCCACGAAGAGGAATACAAGCCCGGAAGCGGCGGTTTCGGCACGTGGCCGCGGACGAAGTGGCCGTGGTTCGGCGACCTTGCCGAGCGGGGCTACTTGATCGTCGCCGTGCACCGCGGCAAGAACCTGCTCGTCACGAACGAGGTCGCCGCGCTGCTCGATCCGATTTGCCGCGCCGAGATCGAGCGCGTGCGCGCGGCAGCGCCGGATTGGGACCGCCTCCTCGATCACCTCGCTTCCGCCGGCCCGTCGAGCCTCGAGGATCTGCGCGTCGAGCTCGATCTCAAGCCGAAGGAGTTGAAAGACGCGAGGTCGCCGCTCGAGCGCTGCGGCGCGATCGTCTCTCGTTCGCTCGCGGTAACGGCCGGTGAGGGCCATACCCACTCGAGCGTGCTGGCTCGTTGGGATCACGTCTTTTCCGGGTCAGGTGATGTAGGCGCAGATCTACATCAGGCGTTCCAGGAACTCCTTGTCGCAGGCGTCCGAGCGGCGGTCGTCGCACCCGAATCCGAGCTGAAGCGCTGGTTCTCGTGGCTGTGGTACTGGGACGACTCGCTCATCGAAGAACTCGTCCAGGACGGACGGCTCCGCCGCGTTGATGGACACGTCACGATGGTCGCGTGATCCGACCTCTGAACCCAGGGACCGACGCAGCCGGGGTAGTCGAGCTCATCCACGAGGTCTTCCCGGCAGGGACCACGACACCTGAGAGTTGGTTGCAACAGCACGCGAGCATCCCGGAGCGCGCCAGGCACGCGGACTGGGTCGCCATCGTCGACGGAACCGTTGCCGCGCGCGCGGAGGCCGGCTTGAAGTGGTTTTCCGACACGGGCTCGGCCTTTGTCGGAGTCAGCGTGCACCCCGCGTTCCGGCGGCGAGGCATCGGCGGCGACCTGTGGGCGACCGTCCGGCAACACCTCGAGACGCTGGCGCCGAGGCGGGCGTTCACTATGTTCATGGAGACACCCGAGGGCGTCGCGTTCGCTCGCGCGAGAGGCTTCGCCGAGGTGCGCGCGGAAACGCTGTCATGCGTCGATCCGCGCAGGGTCGACGAGGGACTCGACGCAGGCTCGACGCGCCTCGTTCCGTTTCGCGACGTTTCTGCAGAGGAGGTCTACGACGTCGACATGCTCACGACCCCCGATGTCCCGATGAGCGAGGCGGTCACGGACCTTCCGTTCGACGAGTGGCTGGACACAATCTGGCGACGGCCGACGATCACGCTCGACGGCAGCTTCGCGGCGATCGAGGACGACCGCGTCGTCTCCATCACGATGCTCGCCGCCAACATCGAGCGCCGCCGTGCCTTCGTCGAATACACGGCAACGCTGCGGGAGTACCGACGTCGTGGGCTCGCGGAGAAGGTGAAGCGAGCTTCGCTTCGCTGGGCAGCGGAGAGCGGCATCGCTGCGGTGTGGACGACGAACGACGAGACGAACGCCGCGATGCTCGCCATCAATGAGCGCCTCGGCTATCTGCCGCGAATGCGCCGCGTGGAGTACGTTCGCGACGCTTAAGAGGCTCTCACAATGAGCGATTGTGTCGCCCGGCCACACTCGGCGGCACGCTGCCGCGTCCTCAGTCGGCCCGATAGTGCAACTATCGGGCCTCCCTGCGTCCTTGCATCGCACTCGCCGATTGCGCCCGGATCGACGAACGTCATCATGTGAGAGCCTCTAACGCAGAGGAAACGGCTTCTTGACGAGCGCAGGCAGGACCTGCGCCGTCACCCAGACCGGCGTCGTCGCGTAGGAGCGCGAGTACCGGAAACTGCCGTCCGGGCGTCGCAGCTTCGAGAGGAACACGAACGCCTTGCTCGGTGCTTTCACTCTGGCTGCGACGAACGCCTGGATCACGAGCGCGGTCGACTGCGCGTCGGCCTCGCGGCCCGCGGAGAGCCTGAAGCCTCCGCTCGGTGCCTGAAGCTTTCGGAGGTACGCGAGCGCGCGCGAGATCGGCTTCCCGCTCACGCCGGCGGCTCGCAACGCCTGCACCGCCGCGGCGGTGTCGTTCGAGTCGGGGGCGGTGCCGCGCACCCACGCGAACCCGCCGTTACGCGCCTGCGACGCGCGCAGGTACGACAAAAGGGTGCGCGGAACGTCTCGACCGCTCTGGCGTAACGCGAGGATCTGCCAGATGGCTGTGTTCACCGCCGTCGGCCGCGCAGTGAAGCGCGCCAGGAGCGACTGCGGATCGTGGCCAAGCGCTGCCTCGGCCAGCGCGACGAGCGCGATCTCGGTCGGCTTATTGGTCTCGGCTTCATGCGCGACGAGATAGTCGAGCGCGCCGCTGGTGTCGGCGCCCGCCGCGCGCAGGCCGAGCGCGACCCACGCGGTCATCTGCGGCGAGCCCCAGCCACCGTCCGGCTGCTGCTGCGACTGCAGGTACGAGGCGGGCGTCGAGAGGGCGACCGCTGCGGTCAGTGCTGCGATCAGCTTCGTCATGCCCACACGACCTCCGCATGCAGGCGGCGGCCGTAGCGCTCGAGTAACCGCCGCAACTCGGGACCGACGGCGAACGCGAGCACGACGTTGCCGATCGCATGCGCGACATCGAACGGGAATCCGCGCGCGAGAACGTACGTGAGCGACTGCCAGTCATGCGGCCAGAACGCAAACCATTCCCAGACGTCCATGAAGACGCTGAACGCGAAGCCGAGGATGCCCGCGATCACGGCGAGCGCCAGGCGGTTGCGCAACACCGGCGCGAGGAATGCGCCGAGCGCGCCACAGGCTCCCCAGGCGAGCATCTGATACGGCGTCCATGGGCCCTGAGCGAGGAAGAAGTTGGACGCGAACGCCGCGAGCATCCCCACGCCGACGCCTGCGCGTACGCCAAGGGCCGCTCCCGCGACGATCGTGATCAGCGTCACCGGCTGGACGCCTGGGATCGCGGCGAACAGAACTCGCCCTGCGGCGGCCGCGCCCGCGAGCGTCGCGACGAGGGCGATCTCCTTCGCCGAATCCGGCCCTCCCTCGAACCACACGAGAGCCCAGCCCAGCAACGCCGCCGTCACAAACCAGATCGACACGCGGGAGTCGCCTGTAGCGGCGAGAACGAGGGCGATGCCGAAAGCAGCCACGGCTCCGGCGCGCACGGCCTGTTCCTGTCTAGACAAGGACCGCCTCGCTCCCGAGCGCGATCGTCCGGTCTCCAACGGACATGGCGAAAACGCGGTCGTGGGTCACGACGAGCGTGGCGCGCGAGGGAGCCTGCGCGCGCAGCAGCGCGGCGAGCTCGCGCTTGCGCTCCGGGTCGACGCCGCGCGTGGGCTCGTCCAGCACGAGCAGATCCGGGTCGACGGCGAGAACGGTGGCTATCGCGAGCCGCTCCCGCTCGCCGCTGGAAAGGTCGCGTGGATGCCGCATCGCGAACGCCGTCAGGTCGAGCTGCTCGAGGGCATGCCACGCGCGCTCTTCTCCGGACGCGAGCGCAACCTCGGCGAGTACCGTCTCGGTGACGAGGTAGCGCCCGGGGTCCTGCGGCAGGTAGGCGGCGCTGCCGAAGCGAAGTACCCGGCCTCCTCCGGGCACGATCAATCCCGCGGCCACCTTCGCAAGGGTCGTCTTGCCGACACCGTTCGGCCCGACCAGCGCAGCGACCTCGCCCCGCCGCAGCGAGAGCGACTCGTCGACGAGCACAGGCGGGCCGCCCGGATACGCGTACGAGACACGCTCGAGCCGCACAACTTCATCGCCCTCCGACGCGCGCGCGACCGGCGGCGTCGGCTGCTCGGTCCAGGCCGGCGGAAGCTCATCGGCGATCTGCCCGTCGCGCAGAAACACGATCCGGTCGGCGAACGCAAGCGGCAGCTCCGGTCGCTGCTCGGCGACGACTACCGCGCACCCGTGGGCGCGAGCGTGATCGAACAGCGCCTCCGCGGCATCGCGGTCGAGCTGCGAGGACGGCTCGTCGAGCAACAGCAGCTCGGGCTCGAGCGCGAGCGCAGACGCGAGACAGACTCGCTGTAACTCACCGCCGGAGAGCTCGGCGACCGGACGCTCCGCCAGGTGCTCCGCGCCGATCGCGCAAAGCGCGGACGTCGCGCGCGCGACGATCTCGGCGGGCGCCGTGGCGAGGTTCTCGAGGCCGAACGCCACCTCGGCGAGCACGCGCGTCAGCACGACCTGGTCCTCCGGCTCCTGAAAGACAGTCGCCACGGTCCCCGCTAGGTCGGCCGGACGGGACGTTCGCGTGTCGCGCCCTCCGACGACGACGCGTCCGGCGAACCGGCCGCCGTGAAAGTGCGGCACGAGCCCGGAGAGCGCGCGGAGCAACGTCGACTTGCCGGACCCCGACGTTCCGAGCAACGCGACGAACTCGCCGGGCTCGATCTCCAGGGACACGCTTACCAGCGCCTGCCTGTCGGCACCCGGATACGAGAAGCTCAGGTCGACGACCGACGCTAGAGCCACAGCGCCCCCACTGCGATCAGCAGGGCCCCGGCTAGCGCGAGCCGGTCGACGACCGTCCACGGCGGCGTCGGAACTCGCGTGCGCCCGGGCCGGCCGAAGCCGCGCGCCTCCATCGCCTCCGCAAGATTCAAGCCTCGCTCGAGCGAGCCGGCAAGGAGCGGCGACAGCAGCCGCGCCCTCGCGCGCGCGCCTTCGACCTCCACTCCGCGACCGCGCAACGCCTCCACGAGGCCGACGGCGTCGCGCTCGAGCGTCGGTACAAGCCTCGTCGCGAGCGCCACGGACAGCGCCGACCGGCGCGCCCACGACGCCGCTCCCAGGAGGCGGTCATGATCGAGCAGCAGCACGTAAGCGGCGGAGGCGAGGCCGACCGCGGCGAACCTCAATGCGTACAGCCCCGCGAGCCACAGCTCTTCGCGCGTGACGGTCAGCTCGCCGAGGACCGGGACGATCGGGCCGTGCCAGAACGGGTGCGAGCCCGTGTTCTGCAGCCACGGCCACAGGAGGAAGACCGACCCAGCCGAGATCGCCACGCTCGCCAGGTAGAGCCGCCGGTGCGCGCTCGGCGCGCGCAGGCAAGGCACAAGCAAGACAAGCACGATCGCCGCGACGGTCCAGATCGAGTCCGCGAGCAGCGCCGCGAACGCCAGTGCCGCCAGCAACGCAGCAGCAGGCACCGCGCTCACGGCTTCTGCACCTCGCCAGGATCGGTCCATCGCCGGTAATCCCAGAGCTCGACGTCACCGTCGTGCAAGCGCACCTCGGCCGCGCTCCTGTCTCCGAGCACGCCGTCGATGAAATAGAACCAGTCGCGGCGCGGCGCACTCGACAGCCCGTTGATCGAGACGACGAAGCGGCCGCCGTACGAGGTCTTCACCTCCGCTTTCCGCTGTAGGGCCTGTATCGCCGTCAGGCCGGCGGGGACGCGCGCGACGAGCAGCACTTGCCGGCCGTGATCTCGCGTCACCTTCAACGTCGCGACACCGCGCTCGCCCCCGCCGCACCCGGCGAGGACGAGCGCGACTAGCAGCGCGAGCTTCTTCACGCGAGCGCGTTCGAGCGCACAGCTCCCGCCAGCGTCGCGCGCACGAGCCCGCGATGCTTCCCGACGCAGCCGACCGCGGCCTGCGTCGAGCCCTGCGTCCCGACGGTGCGGCTGCGTCCCACGTGCAGGACCGATCCGACTGCGGCCGTGCGGACGCCGTTGTCGTTCTCGGTGAACACGCGGTAGCAGTTCTTCTGCCCGGCGCCTGCACGCTCCAGCACCAGCGTCTTCGGCCCGCCCGCGACTCCGAACTGAGCCCAGTACCAGAGCACGGTGTCGCCGTCCTTCAGGGACACCGCGTCCGCCCCGACGGGCGGCGACTTGCCGTTCACCTTGAAGACCCAGCCCGTCTCGCCGGTCGCGGCATACCGCGCGATCTGGTCGACATACGGGCCGAACTTCGTCAGCTGGACGTGGTAGTAGAACTCGCCGGCGTTCGACGAAGCCTCCAGCGCGTCCAGCGCGTTCGCCTTGACGTCCATCACAGGCGCCGTCGCGCCGAAGATGGTGTGCGTCTTTCCTTCGACGCGAACGTGCACGCGCACGGCAGCGGCCGAGGGGACAATGATGAGTGCCGCGACGAGGGCGACGAGCAATCTGCGTAGCAACGAATCCTCCCTTCCGCGAGGGGTTCGAGTTGGCAGGCGAACGGCAGGTCTTCTGACTCAGGGCTCCCTCCCGCGCCGCCTTCCCAGCCCGAGGGCCAGTGGCGTGCCGGCGCGGAAGCGTCTCCCCTCACAGCGGCGGGACCGTCCCGGACTTGCACCGGCGTTCCCCAACCGCTCGCCTTTGTGTGAGCTGAATCTAGCATCGTGGGTGTGCACGCATCGCGAGCGCTCACGCACTGGCTTCCCGTCGTCCTCTGGGCGGGCGTGATCTTCGCGCTCTCCTCGATCCCGAGCCTCGGCACCGGCCTCGGCGACTGGGACCTGTTCCTGCGCAAGTGCGCGCACATGACCGAGTACGCCGTGCTTGCCGCTCTCCTCGTGCGCGCCGTCGATCGCGAGGGGCCTGCACTCGCGCTCGGCATCCTCTACGCCACAAGCGACGAGCTGCACCAGGCGTTCGTCCACGGACGCCACGCGTCGCCCATCGACGTCGCCATCGACACGGTCGGCCTCCTGATCGGATTGCTGGTGTGGCGGCGCCTACAATCACCGCATGGAGCACAGAGAGGTCGCTGACCGCCAGCTCGACGCGCTGCTCGAGCGCATCGACAGGCTCACCGCCGAGGTCGCGAAGATCAACCGCCGCCTCGAAGCGAACGAAGCGACGCTGCGGATCGCGAGCGAGCTCGCGCAGCTGAACGAGTCGCTCCAGACGCTCGCCTACGCGGCGCTGGGCCGCCGCGGGCCAGACGTCAGACGCCGCGCCGGCTAGCCGGTGATGCGGTAGACGGTGCCCTCTAGTGACACGGCGTAGAGGTTCCCTCGCCCGTCGAGCCCCCACGACGAGAGCGATGGCACGTTGATCGACTCCTCGCGCTCGCCGGTTGCCTCACCGTTGGCGATGCGGAGAGACCAGACGCGGCCCGAGCAATAGTCGCCGTAGTAGTAGCGGCCCTTCCAGACGTAACCCCCGGTGACCGAGCAGCCGTTGGAGTGGCTGTACTCGGCGACGGGCATCACGAGGTGGCCGACGCTGTTCGGGCTCTTGGACTCGAACGGGTGCGTGCCCTCGTAGACATTCCAGCCGTAGTTCTCGAGGCCGGGGCTCGAACGCGGCGTGTAGTCGATCTCCTCCCACGCGTTCTGCCCGACGTCCCCGATGTAGAGGTTGCCGGACCTGTCGAAGGAGAAGCGCCAGGGGTTGCGCAGCCCGTAGCCGGCGATCGACACGGAGAGCCTGCGCGAGTCGACGTTGATCGAGAGCAGCTTGCCGAGGCGCTGCGACAGGTTCTGCGCGCGGTTCTCGGGGTCGCCGCCCGAGCCGCCGTCGCCCATGCCCACGTAG
>DASVFB010000186.1:0-6055 GCA_036380275.1 Gaiellaceae bacterium
CCCGAGCACGCGCAACTCGACCGCGTCGGCGTCCACAGTGGCAGCCTATGCAGAATGACGGCATGCGACGCTTTCACTCTCCGGAGACGCTTCCGCCTCCGTTCGGGTACAGCCACGTCGTCGAGGTCCGGGCGGGCCGCGTCATCTACGTATCCGGCCAGGTTCCGCTCGATCGAGACGGGAAGCTCGTCGGCGAAGACCTCGAGTTGCAGGCGCGGCAGGTGTTCGAGAACCTGCAAGCGGCGCTCGACGCCGCCGGTGCCACTTGGACGGACGTCGTGAAGCTGAACTACTACCTCGTCGACGTGAGCGAGCTGACCGCCGTGCGGGCGATCCGCGACGAGTACGTCAAGACGGACCACCCGCCCGCGAGCACGCTCGTCGAGGTCAGCCGGCTCTTCCGCGACGACGTCCTGATCGAGATCGACGCCGTCGCGATCGCCGAGTAGATACGGTGGACCCATGTGCCGGAACATCAGGACACTCCACAACTTCGAGCCCCCGGCGAACGCCGAGGAGATCAGCTCGGCTGCTCTTCAGTACGTGCGCAAGGTGAGCGGCATGCAGAAGCCGTCGCACGCCAACGCCGAGGCTTTCGAGCTCGCTGTCGCCGAGGTCACGCAGGCGACCGCGAGGCTCCTCGAGAGCCTCGTCACGTCGGCGCCGCCGAAGGATCGCGAGGTCGAGGCGGCGCGGCGGCGTGCGCGCGCGGCCGAGCGGTTCGGCAGCGCCGCCTAGCCGGCTGCGCGAAGATCCGGGAGCTCGATGCCTCCCACGAACGCCGACCTCGATCAGGGCCGCGAGCTCTACGCGCACGAAGCATGGGCGGGAGCGTTCGAGTCGCTCGAGCGAGCCGATCAGGCTGCACCGTTGGGGGCCCCGGACCTCGTGCTGCTCTCGCAATCGGCGTATCTGCTCGGTCGCGAGGACGAGTTCATGACGTTCCTCGAGCGCGCTCATCACGCGTATCTCGACGGCGGCGAGATCCTTCTCGCAGTGCGTTGCGCCTTCTGGCTCGGGATGAACCTCGCCCTTCGCGGCGAGGTAGGTCCCGCGACGGGATGGCTCGGCCGCGCACAGCGGTTGGTCGAACGCGAGTCGGAGGACTGCGTCGAACGCGGCTATCTCCTGATGCCGGTCGCCTTCCAGCACGACGCCGCGGGCGACCTCGAAGGCGCGTCCGCGACGGCGGCGGCTGCGGCGGAGATCGGAGAGCGCTTCGGCGACCGCGATCTCGTCGCGCTCGCGATGCACGGGCAAGGTGGCTGGCTGGTCAAAGCCGGTCGAGTGCGCGAGGGACTCGGCCTGCTCGACGAGGCGATGGTCGCCGCGACCTCTGGTGAGTTGTCGCCGATCGTGACCGGCATCGTTTATTGCGGCGTGATCGCCGCCTGCGAGGAGGTCTACGAGCTCCGCCGCGCGCAAGAGTGGACTGCGGCGCTGAAGGAGTGGTGCGATCGACAACCGGACCTGATGGCGTTCACCGGTCGCTGCATGGTCCACCGCGCCGAGATCATGCAGGTGCACGGTGCGTGGACGGCGGCGGTCGAAGAGGCGCAGCGCGCAGGCGTGCGGTTCGAGCGCGCGATGAACACGGGAGCCGCGGCGAAGGCGTCCTACCTGCAAGGCGACGTCCACCGGCTGCGGGGAGAGCTCGCGGCTGCGGAGGAGGCGTACAAGGAGGCGAGCCGCTTCGGCTGGGAGCCTCAGCCTGGGCTCGCCCTGTTGCGGCTCGCGCAGGGCAAGGGCGACGCGGCCGCGGCTTCGATCCGTCGCGTCATGGTCGAGACGACGGACACACTGCGGCGCGCAAGCCTCCTTCCAGCGTACGTTGAGATCATGCTCGCCGTTGGGGATGCCGACGCCGCGCGCGAAGCATGCCGCGAGCTCGCGGAGATCTCGCAGCGATACGAGAGTGGAGTTCTGGTCGCGATGGTCGACCAGGCGCACGGGGCGGTCGAGTTGGCCGACGGCGACGCGGGGGCCGCACTCGGACCGCTTCGTCAGGCGTCGCACGCGTGGCAGGAGCTGCAGGCGCCCTACGAGGCCGCGCGGACGCGCGTGCTGCTGGGGCTCGCGTGCCGCGCCGTCGGAGACGAGGACGCGTTCGAGCTGGAGCTCGACGCAGCGCGCGCCACGTTCGACGAGCTCGGTGCGGCTCCCGATGTCGCGCTGGTCGACTCGCTCGCCGGAAGCGCCGAGTCGGCGGATGCGCACGGACTGACGCCGCGCGAGCTGGAGGTGCTGCGCCTCGTCGCCACCGGAAAGAGCAACCGCGAGATCGCCGCATCGCTCGTCATCAGCGAGCACACAGTCGCGCGCCACGTGCAGAACATCTTCACGAAGCTCGGCGTGCCGTCTCGCACAGCCGCAGGCGCGTTCGCATTCGAGCACGACCTCGTCTAGTGCCCCATCCAGCAATGCACTCCGGCTTCTGGCCCGCTATCACGCTGCGCGCTGGGGCGTCCTCGGGAGCGCCCATAGCTTCGGCTATGGGTGCTCCCTGCGTCCTTCCATCGCTTGGTGCTAGCGACCAAGAAGCTCGGAAGCATCGCCGGACGGGGCACTAGTCAGAACTAACCACGCGTCGTAGTGAGCAAGATGGCGGATCCGTGCGATGCGCGCAGGCGTCCTCCTTCGTACCGTCGTTGCAGGGACTCATTCGAAGGAGGAGGAAAGTCATGGCGGCACAGGAGACAACCTACGAAGATCGTGGCCCGGTCTCGCTTGCCGAAGCGGCGACCGAGCGGTTCGACACGATCGTGATCGGCGGCGGCCAGGCCGGCCTCGCGATGGGCTACTACCTGAAGAAGCAGGGACGGCCGTTCGTCATCCTCGACGCGAACGACCGCATCGGCGGCTCGTGGCGCACGCGCACGTGGCACTCGCTTCGCCTCTTCACGCCTGCGCAATTCGACGGGCTGCCCGGATGGTCGTTCCCGGCGCCTCGATGGTCGTTTCCCACGGCAAAGGAGGTCGCCGACTACCTCGAGGCGTACGCGGAGCGTTTCGAGCTCCCCGTCCGCAGCGGCGTCGGCGTCGACCGACTCGTCAAGGAGGGAGACCGCTACGTCGCATTCTCCGGCGATCGGTGCTTCGAGGCCAACCACGTTGTCGTCGCGACCGGGTTCTACGGCAAGCCGAGCGTTCCCGACTTCGCGGCCGAGCTCGATCCGCGCATCGTGCAGATGCACTCCAGCGAGTACCGCGAGCCGTCACAGCTGCGCGAGGGCGACGTCCTCCTCGTCGGGGCGGGCAACTCCGGAGCCGACATCGCGATGGAGGTGAGCCGCAGCCACAGGACGTGGCTCTCGGGTCCGGACAAGGGCCACATTCCGGTGAACATCGAGAGCAGGAAGGCACATGTCGTCC
Source organism: Gaiellaceae bacterium (assembly GCA_036380275.1). Taxonomy (GTDB): domain Bacteria; phylum Actinomycetota; class Thermoleophilia; order Gaiellales; family Gaiellaceae; genus DASVFB01. The sequence continues at coordinate 3,373 of DASVFB010000186.1, forward strand.
TGCCGATCCTCTCGTTCGTCGCCACGCACATCCTCACCGTCAAGACGCCGATCGGCCGCAAGGTACGGCCGCATGTCCTCGCAGAAGGTTCGCCCCTCATCCGGGTCAAGCCGAGCGACCTTTTCGCCGCCGACGTCGAGCGCGTGCCGAGGACGGTCCGGGTCGAGGATGGATTGCCCGTGCTCGAGGACGGGCGCGTCGTCGAGGCGGCCAACGTGATCTGGTGCACGGGCTTCAAGCCGGACTTCGGCTGGATCGAGGTGCCCGTCTTCGGCGAGGACGGCGAGCCGGTCCACAACCGTGGGGCCGCGCCCGAGTCCGGTCTCTACTTTCTCGGTCTCGACTTTCTCGTTTCGTTCACGTCGGAGAACGTCGGCGGGGTGGGGAGGGACGCCGCGCAGATCGCAAAGCGCATCGCGTCCGCGCGCTGACGCACGTGGCGGGATCAGACCTCTAGGATGGCGGCCGTGGAAGGTTCGTCCCTCACGGCCGCCCCCGCCTTCAGCGAGCTCGAGGCGCACCGCCGCGAGCTCACTGCGTACTGCTACCGGATGCTCGGCTCGCCGTTCGAGGCGGAAGACGCCGTGCAGGACACGCTGCTGCGCGCGTGGCGCGGCATCGACCGCTTCGAGGGTCGCGCGGCGCTGCGTTCGTGGCTGTACCGGATCGCCACGAATGTCTGCCTCGACATGCTCAAGGGCCGAGAGCGGCGTGCGCGCCCGATGGACCTTGGGCCCGCGCGCGAGCCCGTCGAGGCGAACCTGCACACGCTGCCGGAGGTGACCTGGATCGAGCCCGTTCCCGACGGCCTCGTGGCGACGGACGGCGATCCGGCCGAGCTGGCGGTGGCGCACGAGACGATCCGGCTTGCGTTCGTCGCGGCACTGCAGCACCTGCCGCCGCGCCAGCGCGCCGTCCTGATCCTGTGCGAGGTGCTCCGCTGGAAGGCGAGCGAGGTTGCGGAACTGCTCGAGACGAGTGTCGCGTCCGTCAACAGCGCGCTCCAGCGCGCGCGGGCGACGCTCGACGAGAGCAACCTCAGCGCCACGGAGACGGCGCCGACGCTCGACGAGCCCGAGCGCGAGCTGCTCGCGCGCTACGTCGATGCGTTCGAGCGCTACGACATGGAGGCGCTCACTTCGCTCATCCACGAGGATGCGACGCAGTCGATGCCGCCGTTCGACCTGTGGCTAAGCGGTCGCGACGACATCTTCGCCTGGTGGTTCGGGCCTGGCATCGGCTGTAGCGGCTCGCGCGTCATCCCGACAAAATCGGCCAACGGCTCGCCCGCATTCGGACAGTACAAGCCGAGCGAGACCGGGCAGGGCTACGACCCGTGGGCGCTCCAGGTGCTCGAGATCGAAAACGGCCGCATCGTCGAGTTCACGTTCTTCCTCGGCACGAAGACGCTGTTCCCGCTCTTTGGCTTGCCCGCCCGGCTCGAGGCGTAGCTACTCCGGCAGCACGTCTCGCAGGCCCATGAACGCGACGAGCTCGCGAAGCTCGTCCGACGCATTGCACAGCCTCACCCGACAACCGCTGCGCCGGGCCCCGAGCTGGAGCCGCGCCAGTGCATCGACCGTGACCGCGTCGACGTCGACACCCGAGACGTCGCAGAGGGCGACGCCCGCGTTGCTGTTCCGAAGGAGCTCGCACACGCGTGCGCACAGGCCGGGCAGGTCCCTGCGCGCGATCGGGCCTTCGATCGCGAAGGCGATCGTGCGCGGTGCAGACGCGGTCATTTGAAAAAGGACCGCGTTAGCGGGCCGAACTCATCGGCGCAGCACGGCGAGCCAGGCTTGCACGGCGTCCCGCACGGCTTCCTGGTCACTCCTCAGGCTGTGGTTGCCGGGCACCTGCGCGACGGTTCGCGTCGGCCCGGGCGGTGGCATGCCGAACTGGTCGCTCGTGCCCTGCACGACGAGCACCGGAACAGTCACTGCGTCGAGCTCCGGAAGCCGGCTCGGCGCCTGCGTGCTTCCGGAGCGGCGCGGCGGCTGCAGCGGGAATGCGAGGCAGAGCACCCCGACGGCGCCTGTCGCGGCCGCTGTGCGGCAGGCGACGCGCGCGCCCGCGGAGCGGCCTCCGGTCACGAAAGGCAGTCCGCGCAGGTCGCCGCCGACCAGGCGTTCGACGACAACCGTCCAGGCGGCGTCGAGTTGCTTCGCAGGAGCAGGCGAGCGCCGGCCCGCGACGCGATAAGGCTGCTCCACGAGTGCGACGGTGAACTCCTCCGCTTGCGCCGCTTTCGTGGCCGCCACGAGGTCTGGCGCCGACACGCCTCCGCCGGCGCCGTGACCGAGGACGAGCGCGCCACGCGGCCGCTCGACGGTGTGCAGATGCACGTTCGCCTGGCCGTGCGGCGTCTCGACCGCGAGCGTGGTCACGCGCGCACTATTTCAACTGCGCCACGCGCATCGAGTTGCCGGACGGATCGCGGAAGCCGGCGTCGATGCCGTACGGCTGCTCGGTCGGCTCCTGCGAGAACTCGACGCCGCGACCCCTGAGCTCCTCGTAGGTGGCGCGGCAGTCGTCGGTGGAAAAGAAGAGACCACCGGAGGCGCCCTTCGCCATGAGCGACGTGATCTTCTCGCGCGTATCGTCGTCGAACACCGGCGGGCCGGGCACGGCCATCAGCGTGATCGCCACGTCCTGGCCTGGCACGCCGACGGTGAGCCAGCGG
>DASVFB010000187.1:0-2721 GCA_036380275.1 Gaiellaceae bacterium
GCGTGCCCGGCGCGCGCGTTGCAGTACACGATCGGGAACTCGATCTGATCCTCGGCCGCGTCGAGGTCGAGGAAGAGCTCGTAGACCTCGTCGACCACTTCGGCGATGCGCGCGTCCGGACGGTCGACCTTGTTGACGACGAGGATCACCGGCAGCCGTGACTCGAGCGCCTTGCGCAGCACGAAGCGCGTCTGCGGCAGCGGGCCCTCGCTCGCGTCGACGAGCAGTAGGACGCCGTCGACCATCGTCAGGCCGCGCTCGACTTCGCCGCCGAAGTCCGCGTGGCCGGGCGTGTCGACGATGTTGATCTTGACGCCGCCGTGCCTGACCGCGGTGTTCTTGGCCAGGATCGTGATGCCTTTCTCGCGCTCCAGGTCCATCGAGTCCATCACGCGTTCGGCGACTTCCTGGTTCTCGCGAAAGGACCCCGACTGCCAGAGCATCGCGTCGACGAGCGTCGTCTTGCCGTGGTCGACGTGCGCGACGATGGCGATGTTGCGGATGTCGGTACGAAGAGCCATCGCGCTCAGCCCGTCAAGAGCCGACGAAGGCTTGCGCTGAGCAGAATGCCCGGGCGCAGGCCCGGTGAGGCGACGGGCTCGCCGAACGACGTCTCGATGGGGACGACGCCGGCCCAGGTGTCGAGCGCGGCATCTGGGCTGTCGTCGTCGTCGGGCGGCCCGGCGCGCCGCTTTGCCGACGCTTCCACGATCGGCATCGACAGGATCGCCGTGGCTTTCAGCTCGCGCTCCGTCGGGCCGCGCACCTCGCTCCAGCGACCAGGCAGGAGCTTCTCCGTGAAGGCCTCGAGCGCGACCATGCGCTCGTCGAGATCGACGACGTTCGCGAAGCGGCCGAGGACCATCACCGACTCGTAGTTCGTCGAGTGCTCGAAGGCCGAGCGCGCAAGGACGAGCCCGTCGACGACGGTGACGGTGAGGCACGCCGAGGCGCCGTCCGCGAGCCTGCGCAACGCCCGGCTCGCGGCCGAGCCGTGGATGTAGACGGTGTCGCCGACACGCGCGTAGAGCATCGGCACGCAGTAGGCGTCGCCGTCGACGGAGAACGCGACGTGGCACAGGAGGCCGCGATCGAGGACAGCGTCGATCGTGGCGCGGTCGTAATGTGCCTTGTGCGGGCCGCGCCGGACCCTGACTCGTTCGGATGCGGCCACCATCGGTTTCACTCTTGCACGTCGACCAGGGCCAGGCGCGCGCGGATCAGCTTGGCCAGCGCGCGCGTTGCAGGCGCCACTGCGGATTCGTGGAGGCGGCCGTACCCGATCACGAGCCCGCTTTCGTCCGATGGCCGGATCCGGAAGGCGGAGAGCGGCGGAACGGCGATGCCCGCGTCTCTCAACGCGCCGGCGATCGCGCGATCGTCGACACCGCGTGGCAGCCGCAGGAGGAGATGGACCCCGGCGGCGACCCCTTCGACGGTCAGTTCGGGAAGATGTTTTTCGAGCGCGGCAAGCATGCGGTCGCGGCGCGCGCGGTAGACGGTGCGCGCCCGCCGGACGTGCCGGTGGTAGTGGCCGCGCGTCAGCAGCTCCGCGAGCGTCAGCTGGTCGAGCGCCGGCGAGAAGTCGTCGAGGAGCCGTTTCGTGCGCTCCGCCTCGTCTGCGAGCACGGGCGGCGTCACGAGCCAGCCGAGCCTGAGCGCCGGCGCGAGCGTCTTCGACACGGTGCCGAGTTGCACGACGTGATCCGGCGCGACTCCTTGCAGTGCGCGCACAGGCTCGCGGTCGTAGCGGAACTCGGCGTCGTAGTCGTCCTCGACGATCACGCCTCCGGTTGCACGCGACCACGCGAGCAGATCGCGTCGCCGCTCGCCGCTGAGCACGGAGCCGGTGGGGAACTGGTGCGCGGGCGTCACGAGCACGGCGTCCGCGTCGAGGTCGTCGATGACGAGGCCGTCGTCGTCGACGGGCTGCGCGACGAGCTCGAGGCCGAGCGCGCGGATGCGCTCGTGCTGCGTCGTGTGCGACGGATCCTCGACGGCGACGCGCGAGGCACCGCGCGCCTGGAGGATGCGCAGGAGCACGTACACGCCCTGCGCCGTCCCCTGCACGACGACGATCTGCTCCGGGTCGGCGATGACGCCGCGCGTGCGGCCGAGGTGATCCGCCAGCGCCTCGCGCAGCGCGCGCTCGCCGCGCGGTTCGCGGTAGTCGAGCGTTGAGGTGCTCGCGCGGCGCGCTGCGTTCTGCGCGGATGCGAGCCAGCGCGCGAGCGGGAAGAGCGTCACGTCCGGCGTGGTCGGTGTCAGGTCGTAGCGGGGTGGACGGGTCGTCTGCTCGGGCTCGCGATGGTCGGGATCCGAACGGGTGACCGTCGCCACGACCGGCGCCGCGCGTGCGCGCGTGTTGAGGAAGCCCTGCGCCTCGAGCTGCCCGTACGCGTCGCTGACGACGCCGCGCGAGACGCCGAGCGCCTGCGACAGCGCCCGCGACGACGGCAGCCGCACACCGTCCCGGAGCGCCCCGGAGCGGATCGCGTCGCGCAGCGTCCGCTCGAGCGCCCCGCGCAGGGTCTCGCCGGAACGGGGCTCGAGCTTCAACCATCTGGCCTCATCGATTTCCACTCTTGTGGATCTTCCCATAAGGCCAGCGCGCTGGCAGCCTGTCCGGAGCGTGTCTCGCCCATGCTGGTCGCCGATCGTCGAGCTTCGTCAATACGCGCTCCATCCGGGGCAGCGTGACGTGCTGATCGAGCTCTTCGA
>DASVFB010000188.1:0-2297 GCA_036380275.1 Gaiellaceae bacterium
AGGCTCGCCCTATCTCGTCGTGTACCCGTTCGTGAAGCTGCGGCCCTGGTACGCCTTGCCGCCCGGGGATCGCCAGCGCGCGATGGAGGAGCACATGCGCGTGGGAGCGGAGTTCGCGACGATCCACAACCACACGACCTATTCATTCGGGATCGACGACCAGGAGTTCATGACCGCGTTCGAGTGCGACGAGCCCGCCGACTTCATGCACCTGATGCTCACCTTGCGCGAGAGCGAAGCGTCCCGTTACACGGAACGCGACACCCCGATCTTCGTCGGTCAACACGTCGACATCCGTGCGGCGCTTGACGCACTCGACGGCGCCGGCGCGCGCGTCGGCGCGTAAACTCCCTTTCGACGGGCGATGGGGCTCGCCTAGAACCGCCGATCCGGCTGATGGCTCCTATGGACGAAGGGAGCCGACGGTGCCCGTCTTTCTCACTGTTGCCCTTGCCGGCGCCACCGGAGCAGCTGCGCGCTACGGCCTCGACAGGCTTTTCTCACGCGACGCTCACCACGTTCCGTGGGTCACCTTTGCCATCAACGTCGGCGGATCTTTCGTGCTCGGAGCCGTGGTCTCGATCCTTGACGCTCATCCGCATCCAGCCGTGCGGCCGGCGATCACGATCGGCTTCCTGGGCGCGTTCACGACGTTCTCAACACTTTCGCTCGAGACGTACCGGCTCGTCGATCGCGGTCATCTCGTCGTGGCGTGTGCCTACTCGCTGGGGAGTCTGGCGGCCGGGCTCGCCGCACTCAGTACGGGCGTGTTCCTTGCCCGTTCGCTCTAGCTCGCGCCCGCAGCGACGTCGCGCCAGCGCTTGAGGTGGCGCAAGCCGATCGCGGCAGGAAGCAGCGGCAGCCAGAGGTTGAAGATCCGATAGGTGCAGACCGCGAGCACCGCCTTGGCGAGCGGGATCCCCGTCCACGCGAGAGCGAACGAGACGAGCGCCTCGACCGACCCTGCGCCGCCGAGAGGCAGTGTCCGCCGAGTCAGTGCGTAGCCGGTCGCGTAGCCGATGATGAGCGCCGCGATGTCCGGCGAGTCGTGAAAGGCGCGGAGGCACGCCCAGAGACAGCCGACGTCGCCGACCCAGTACAGGGTCGTGCCGAGGAAGGCCCCTCCGTGCACGGCCCCCTGCGACGCGAGCTGTTTGAGCATCTGAACGGCGTCGAGCCCATGCCCCAAGATCGCTCGCCATCTACCTTCGGCGCCGACTCGGTGGCGCCGGGCCAACATCGCGAAGGCGGCGCCGAAGCCCAGTGGTACCGCAATCGCCCACGGCAGTGTGAAGCCGAGGCTCGGGTGCGTCGCGCCGCGGGCGAGCAGGATCACGGCGGCGAGCGCGGCAGCGGGTGCAAGCACCGCGTACTCGAGGACCCCGAGGCCGAGCACGCGTGCACGCGCCTCGCGCGGCGCAAGACCGGCGGTCTCGAGCGCATGCCGATCGACGACGAAGCCGCCACGGATGACGAACGCGCCGAATCCGGCTGCGACGATCGCACCCGCCCGCGCGAGGCCGAGTTGCGGCCCTCCCTCGAGCCGCGCCACCTCGCGGTAGGCGACGACGTACCCGAAGTAGGCCGCCAGCTCCATGCCGAAGGCCACCGGGAGCCAGATCGGGTTGAAGTGGTGCAGTTCGTGCAGCACCCTGCCGAAGCCTGCGGCCCAGGCGATCCCGACCGCGGCGCCGAGCGCCAGCGCTCCGCCGATGCCGACGAGCAGCGCGTGCTGCGCGGCGTGTCGCTCGAGGTGCGGAGCAGGCCGGAGAAGTCGCCTGAGGCTCATCGAAGTCGCATCGGCTCTCCTGAGCAGTCGCCTGAGCTACTAATAGGAATGACGACCGCGCCAGACCCGGAACATCGCGTAACCCGCGCCCGCGATGACTCCGATGAACCCGAGCTGTTCGTAGCCGGGCAGGCCCCGCCAGAAATAGAGGCCGATGGCGGTGACGATCAGGAGTGCCGAGCCGTAGAAGACGACCCGCTCACGCGTCGACCAGCTTTCGATCTCACCGCGCCGCTCGCGCCACATGAGATAGACGAAGAATGCGACCGCGAGGAAGAACGCGATCCGGAGGAGCGCCGCGATTGCCAGGAGCGCGGTGTACTGGTTGAGGACGACCACGACGAGCGCGATCAGCCCGATGATCAGGAAGCCACGGAGCGTCGGCCGGTCGGAAAGGAACTTGCCCAACTCAGGCGGTCATGTAGGCGCGGACTGCGAGCACGGCTGCAAACAGGGTAGCTCCGGCAAACCACGCGAGCCGGCGACGCGGCTCCGGTGGCGCGTAGAA
>DASVFB010000189.1:0-2574 GCA_036380275.1 Gaiellaceae bacterium
CAAGCGCTGGATCTAAGCTAGATCGGTGCCGAACTACATCTGCCCGAAGTGCAAGGACCGCTCGGTCGATCTCGACGCGCGCGAAGGCTTTTCGCGGGAAGCGCCGGCGTGCCGCCGCTGCGGCTTCGGCTTTCTCTTCGAATTGATGGAGGACTACTACCCCGGGCCGAACACCGGTTTCGTCGTGTGCGACCAGCAGGGCCGGGTTCTGGCGACGGGCAAGGGTGTCTTCGAGCTGACTGGGTACCGCGAGGAGGACCTGATCGGCCGCGAGGTGACCGAGATCGTGGAGGCAGAACCGAACCCGGTCGCGGTCGCCCTCGAATGGGGCGTGCGACGGCTCGGTCAGCAGGTCGCACTGAAGACGCGCGCGGGCCTGAACAAGAACGTCGTCGCGGATCTGTTTCCCGCGCTCGACGAAGACGGCGGCCTGCTCGTCGCGCTCAGACCCGCGAGCTAGGGCACAGATCGACGAGGACGCACTGCTCGCACAGCGGGCGGCGTGCGATGCAGACGCGGCGCCCGTGCCAGATCAGCAGGTGGGGCAACAGCCGCCACTGCTCGCGCTGAACGATCTTGATCAGGTCGCGCTCGATCTTGACCGGGTCTTCCTGCTTCGTGAGCCCGAGTCGCTGTGCGAGCCGGCGCACGTGCGTGTCGACCACGATGCCCTGTGGATTGCCGAGCTCGCCGGCGACGACGTTCGCCGTCTTCCGCGCCACACCCGGCAGACGGACGAGGTCATCGACGTTGCGCGGAACCACGCCGTCGAACTGCTCCAGCAGCATCTGCATCGTGCCGCGGATCGCCTTGGTTTTCTGGCGGAAGAACCCCGTCGCATAGATGTCGCGCTCCAGCTCCTCGGCAGGCACGGCGAGGTAGTCCTCGGGACGACGGTACTTCTCGAACAGCTTCTCGGTCACGCGGTTGACGTTGACGTCCGTCGTCTGAGCGGACAGCATCACCGACACGAGCAGCTCGAGCTCGTTGCGAAAGCGAAGGGCAATCGTCGCTTCGGGATACTCGGACGTGAGCCGCTCGATGATCGGGCCGATCCGCTCCTTCTTCGGCCCGACGCGCTTCCGTGCTTCGTGAACGTAGCTGCGCGGCATCGCGGGGACGCTACAGCGAGAGCGTCCCCGCGATTCGCCTGCTTGCCTACGAGAGCGGCTCGCCCGTTTCGAGCAGCGTCTTCAGGCCGCTCAGAACGCGCATCCAGCCGCCTGCGACACCCGCCGCCGTCTTCGGTGCACCTTCGAGCTGGTCGTGGACGACCGTCAGCATCGACACGCCGTCTTGCTCCTCGATCTCCCACGTGACTCGGCTCGCGGGCTCCTCGGCCATCTCGGGATCCCACGCCGACCGCCACTCGTGGACGAGCCGCCGCGGCGGATCGATCTCCGTGACCGCCTCGTCACCCCACGCATCGCCATCCGGGCCGCGCGAGATGCGCCGTCCCCCCGCGATCTCGACGCGGACGCCGTGGAAGTACCTCTCGGTGAACTCCGGCTTCGTGATCGCGTCCCAGACCTGCTCAGGCGTGGCCTTGATGAAGATCTGGTAGACCTGCGTCGTCTGGATCTCGGTGATCGTCGTCATGCCGTCTCCTCCAGTTGCGTCTTGAGCTCCGCGAGCGCAGACACGCGGTGCTCGTTGTACTTGTCGATCCAGCGGTCGTGGATCAGCCGGATCGGCACCGGGTTGAGGTAGTGCAGCCGGCTTCGGCCGGCCTTGCGCGAGACGACGAGGCCCGCCTCTTCCAGGATGTGCAGGTGCTTCATCACGCCGAACCGGGTCATCTCCAGCTGCGACTCGAGCTCCGTGAGCGTTCGGCCGTCACGCTCGAAGAGCCGGTCGAGAAGTAGCCGTCGCGTCGGATCGGCGAGTGCACGGAAGACCACGTCGTCGTCGGTCATGTTCTGATAATAGGTGACCGAATGGTCACATGTCAAGCTCAGGCTGCCGAGGCGGTCTCCAGCTGCTGTGGCGCGCTGCGAAGCCGGGGTCCGGCGCAGACGACGTCCAGCGCCGGGCAGCCGGCGCAGGCGTACTCGCTCGGCGTCGGCACGAACTCCCCTGCCTGGATGCGCGCGATCGTGGCGGACAGCTCCGTCTCCAGAGCGGGAACGTCGGCCGTTGTGAAGAGCGTTGGAACTATCGCGTCCGCACGCTCGAGGAAGTGGTAGACGACCTCGACCTCGGTTGCGCCGCTGCGGAAGCAGGCGAGCGCATACACGAGCCGCTGCAGCCGGTATTCCTGGTCGACGATCTCCTGCGGCGAGCTCTCTTCGAGCGCATTCGTCTTGTAGTCGACGACGAGTGCGCGTCCGTCCGTGGAGTGAAGCATGTCCAGGAAGCCGCGGATGAGCACGTCGTCGTGCTCGAACGCGAACTGCACTTCCGTCTGCGCTCCCTCGAGCGTCGCGACGCGGCGGGCGAGCAGGGACGAGCAGTAGGACTCCACAAAGCCGCCGATTAGCTGCAGCTCTTCGTCCGTCACGTGCGGATACCAGCCGCGCACGCGATCGACGTCGACGAGTTGCGGATCGCGCAGGTCGATCGTCTCGAGCAGGC
>DASVFB010000190.1:0-2009 GCA_036380275.1 Gaiellaceae bacterium
CACGGCGGAAGTCTACGGGCGCCGGTCTCAGAGAGCCGTCGCGAGCGTGGCGAGCCCGGCCGGGCCGAGGAGCACGACCGCTCGGCGCAGCGTCTGGACGACGCCGGTACCTGTGCCCGTGAGGGCTCCCGCCTCCTTGAGCGAGTGCGCCGCGGCGGCGAGATGCTCTCCGACTTCGTATCGATCCGGCTTCTCGGCGGCCGCCTCCTCGGTCGCCGCTTTGAGCGACCTGTCGACCCGCTCGAACTCTGGAGGAGTGAGAGGCAACGCTGCGACTTCCGCGTGGGTACGCGAGATCGTGCGGCGGAGCTCGAGGGTGTCCCAGGTGGGATTGGTGGTTGCCGCAGTCGCTCGAGTTCCGATTTCGTGGGTGACTTCGTCCATCGTCACCGCCTCCTCTTTGTTGCGACTGTGTCTATAGGACGGTTGCGGAGACGGCGTTCTTCCAAACTTTTGTTCGAGAGGCCTTCTGTTTGGGTGTCTCGAGTGCCAAGCGACGAGCTCAGGGACGATCTCCAGTCGGGCGAGGTACTTCGCGCTCCGCTTTGCGTTCAGGCGGCCTCTCCGGGCCGACGGCAGCCAGTGGGCGTTAGCCGGTCGCGAACGACGGCAGCGAGACGTGTCGGGCACACGCCGAGTTGAGCCGTGTCGCACTGCCGTGCTCGATGAAGCGGGCGACAAGTCCCTGAACGCAGGAGTATTCGATCGTGCCGTGGCCCGCACCCGCGACGACGATCAGGCGTCCATGGGGGAAGAGGCGCCGCCAGCCGCGAAGGTTGACGAGCGGGTCGAGCGGGTCAGCGCTGCCCGCAAGCAGCAGCACGGGCACACGTACGACGCGGAGGCCGCCGGCGGCAGGCGAGACGAGTCCCTTGGGGACTTCTCGGCAGGCGCGACGGAAGAGCCGCGCGCGCGCGAGCGCGGCCTGCGCGAGGTAGCTCCCCCTCCCAACACGCGCCGTCGTCGCCGGGTCGAAGGCCGCCCACGGCTCGGAGCAGAGGATCACCCAGTAAGCGACGAGCCGTGCGGGGGAATCGAGCTTCGAGCCGATCTCGGCGGCGTACGTTGAGGCCAGCGGTGTGTAGTCGCCGTGCACGGCCGCGTTGATGGCGAACGGGATCACCGCGGCGCTCTCGGCCGTCTCGGAGAGCGAGTCCACCGTCCAAGCGATGTCGTTCGGTCGAAGCAGAACCTTCCCGGTGACAAGAGTGACGCGACGAGGTGGACGGGCGAGCAATTCGTCGAGCTGCCGCCTCGGGTGAGGGTAGGCATGCTCGCAAGTGCGCTCGGCGGCACAGCGGGCGAGCTGCGCATCGAGCGCGCGTTCTGCATTGCGGGCGGAGACGTCGTAGATCCGAACATCCGGGAGGGAGCCGCTGTCGAGAACGACACTGCGCACGGACTTCGGGTATTGGCGCATGTACGCCTGCGCGAGGGTCGCGCCGTACGAGCCGCCGTAAAGATCGATCTTCCTGTACCCGAGCGCGCGCCGGACGGTTTCCACGTCGTCCGCGGCGACGCTCGTCGTGTACAGCCGCGGATCCGCGTCGAGATGGGCGAAACAGGCTCGCAGATAGCCGCTGACGGCCCCCGGGTCAGCTCTGCGCACGTACCGGTCGGGGCAGGCGAGACGGCTCGACCCGCCCGTGCCGCGCTGGTCGACCATGACGAGATCGCGCGTTCGCCCCACCTGTGCGAAAAGGGCGTTCACGGACAGCGCGGCGGCGGTGGCCGCCCGACCGGGACCGCCTTCGAGGTAGAACAGCGCGCCGGCTGCCGGCTGTTTCGTCGCCGGCAGTACCGTGACTCGCAGGGAAATCGTCGGCCCTTGCAGCTTGTCCGGATCAAGCGGCACGCGCAGGCGCCCACACCAGCCGTCGACGTAGCCGCCGTATGTGCAGGAGACAAACCGCGGAGAGCCGCTCGGCGGCCGCCACCGCTCTGAACTCCGGGAAAGCCAGACGACAACGCCGACAGCCGCCACCGCCGAGATCGCGACCAGCAACCAA
>DASVFB010000191.1:0-12728 GCA_036380275.1 Gaiellaceae bacterium
CTACCCCTCGACGAGTCGCCGTTCGAACTGCTCGCCCGTGAGATCGAGTCCGAGCTTGTGCGTGGGCCACGCGTCGGCATCACCAAGGCGGTGGAGCTCCCGTGGCGCTACGGCCTCGCCGGCTCGCGCTTCCTCAGCCGCTCCTTCCCACGATGAGGCGCACGTCGAGGTTGCGCGCAGCCGCGACGCCGGCGTGCGGCTTCTGCGCGAGCACACGGCCAGGCTTGCCGCGTGCGAACCGAACGACTCGACCGTTCAGCTGCAGCTTGTGCAGCTTCGAGCGCGCGTTGCTCAACTTGAGGCCGACGACGTCCGGAACGACTCCGTGGAGCGCACGCGGCACCACGAGCATCACGCGGTCGTACGACGAGAGCGTTCCGTGCGACGGGTACTGCGCAAGCACGACGTTGAGCCGCTGCCCCGGCTTCGCGGGCTTGTAGACGTACGACGGCGTGAGCGGCTGCGCGACGAGTCGCCGCAGCGCGAGCCGGACCGTGTCCCCGACGACGCGAGGAACCTGGACCTCGTTCTGCTTGCAGTCCGCGCGGCGAGGGAGCGGCCTTCCGGGCAAAAATTCGACCGTCGACGTCTCGCGGCAACGGCCGTTGTCGCGCTCGAGCTTCCCCTCACGCAGCACGACACGTTCAGATGCGCCGTACAGCGCCGGCGCCGGCGGGAAGTACTGCACCTCTTGCCCCCCGGGGACTGCGGGCAGCTTGAGCGCCTTCTCCATGAAGGTCTTCCAGATCATCGCGGGGAACGTGCCTCCCGCAACCGGCTCGCCGTGGAACTCCGTAGTCATCGGGATCAGCTTGTGCGGGTACCCGACCCACACCGCCGTCACGAGTTGCGGCGTGTAGCCGACGAACCAGGCATCGCCGTAGTTTTCGGTCGTGCCGGTCTTCCCGGCGGCCGGGCGGTCCGGCAGCGCAGCGCGCAGGCCCGTGCCCTGCGTGACGACCCGCTGCAGGATCGAGTTTTCGGCGGCGACTGTGTCCACCCGCAGCACGCGCCTCGCTTTGGGCTTGTTGCAAGCCACTACGCGGTCTTCGCAGTCGAAGTTGGTCGACGTCTTGCGGCCTACCGCGAGGATCGCCCGCGGATGGTTGCGCAGCTTGTCGATCGAGCCGTCGATGCGAGAACCGCCGTTGGCGAAGGCGGAGTACGCGCGCGCCATCTCGAGTGGGTTCACGGCCTGGCCGCCGAGACCGATCGACAGGAAGGGCTCGAGCTGGCTTGCAATCCCGAGTCTGTGCGCGGTGCGCAGCACATTGCCCGGGCCGACGATTCGCGTTAGTTGCGCGTAGACGCTGTTGTCGGAGTGGATCGTCGCCTGTTGCAAGTCGATCGTTCCGAGGTACGAGCCCTCGTAGTTGCTCACAGGCCAGTACGTCCCGTCGAGATACAGCGTGACCGGTTTCGAGACGAGTGACGTGCCCGGTGCGATGCCTTGCTGCAGCGCAGTCGCGAGCACGAAAGGCTTGAACGACGAGCCTGGCTGTCGCTCGCCTTGCACGGCAAGGTTGAACTGCGACTTGCGGAAGTTGTTGCCGCCGACCATCGCGAGCACGCGGCCGTTGCGCGGGTCGAGAGCGACGAGTGCGGCCGACGGTGCGCCGGTCCAGTTCATCCACTTCGCGATCGCGTCGCGCGCGGCTTGCTGCACCTTGAGGTTGATCGACGTGCGCACACGCAGGCCGCCGCCGAAGACGGTGGACGAGCCGTACCGGTCGACGAGCAGCTGCTTGACGTAGTTCGTGAAGTACGGCGCCTTCGGGCTCGGGCCGCCGGGCACGCGCACGTCCTCCGGCTTCGGCAGCGGGGCCTTGTTCGCGCGCACGAACTCGGCGTGCGAGATGTGGTCCTGCCGAACCATCGCGAGCAGCACGGTCCGCCGGCGTTCTCGCGCTGCGCGCGGGTGCGCCACCGGATCCCAGCGAGCCGGATCCGCCGGGATGCCCGCCAGCAGGGCCGCCTCCGGCAGGCTCAGCGTTTTCGCGCTGTGCCCGAAGTACGCCTTCGACGCGGTCTCGACGCCGTAGGCGCCGTTCGCCAGGTAGATCGTGTTCAGGTACGCCGTCAGGATCCGCGCCTTCGACCAGTGGCGCGGGCCGGATTCGAGCTGCCACGCGAGCGCGGCCTCCTTCAGCTTCCGCGAGATCGAGCGCTCGTTGTGGACGAGCGAGTTCTTGACGAACTGCTGCGTGATCGTCGAGCCGCCCTCCACCGTGCTCTGGTGCCGGATGTCGGCCCAGACGGCGCGCATGATCCCGTGCAAGTCGACGCCGTGGTGTTCGTAGAAGCGACGGTCCTCGACGTCGACAATCGCGTGCTTCATCCATGGAGAGATGCCGTTCCACTCGACAAGCTCGCGCGCCTCCGAGCCGCGTAACACGGCGAGGATCGTCTTTCCGTTGTCCGCGTAGATGTAGCCGTCGACCTCGCCGGCCTGCGCGCGCTTCGGGTCGAGGTTCGGCAGTTGCCCCGCGATCGCGGTGATCAATCCGACCGAGAACGACGCCCCGGCAAGCAGAAGGAGGACCAGCAGGAGCGCAAGAAGACGAAGCTTGCGGATCCGGCGTGTCCGTTTTGCGCGTTTCCGGAACAGCACGGAACGCTAATCGTAGTGCTCTACGCGCTCTCCGAGTGCAGCAAGATCTTCCCGTGCGGGGCATCGGCGCCCGGCTCGCGCTCCAGCGTTACAGCCACGATCGAGCCGCTTGGAACTTGATGTTCGAGCGGAACCACCGTCGTCGTGCGGCCTCCTGAGAACGTTCCTGCGCGCACCGGCTTGTTGCCCTTGATCACCCAGGCTTCGTACGTGCGACCGCTCGGCGCGCGCTCGAGTCCCGACACGACGAGAGTCGCCTGGTCGTCGCGCCCGACGAAGAGCGTCCCTGTGTTCGTGCCGCTGACGCCGACTCTCGTGTTCGTCGGATCGGCGAGCAGACGCTCGACCTTCTGCCGCGCGCTTCGCTCCCGATCGAGCGAGTTCGACAGCGAGGATGCCCAGATCCCCAGCCCGATCGCGGCCACGGCAGCGACCGCGGCGACCGCGGCGATCGCCGCGATCGCGGCCGTCCGGCGCGAGCGAAGCGGGACGACGTTCGGCCGCTCGGCGCGCGCGCTCACGAGGATCCGCGAGCGTAGTGCCTCGGGCGGAGCGGGCGACTCGACTGCGAACGCGAGCGCGCTCGCGGCGCCTCCGAGCTCGGCGAGCTGCTCGCGGCACACCTCGCACGTCGCGAGGTGATCCTCGTACTGACGAGACTCGGTCGCGTCGAGCGCGCCCAGGGCGTAAGCCGCCGTCAGATCGTGAATCGTCAGCGACTCCATGCCATCTCCTCCGATTCACGCAGCAACTCGCGCATCCGCGAGAGACCCGTGAACATTCTGCTCTTGATGGTACCGATGGGCTGCCCGAGTCTTTCGGCGAGCTCGGCCTGCGTGAAGCCGCCGTAGTACGCGAGCTCGAGTGCCTCTCGCTGCGGGTCTGGTAGCTGCTTCAGTGCGCTCTGCACGCGCTCGCGCTGGAGGTGCAGCCATGCGCTCTCGTCTGCCGAGTCGGTCACCGGCTCGGGCGCGAGCTCGAGCGCGTCCGCGCGGCGACGTTCCTCGCGGCGCACGATGTCGACTGTGCGCCGGTGGATAAGCGTGAGAATCCACGTCGACGCCTTCGCACGTTCGGGAACGAAGCGGTGCGCATTGCGCCACACGGCGAGGAAGCCTTCCTGCACCGCGTCTTCCGCCAGCGCCCGATCGCGAAGCATGCGGCACGCGAGCCCGTAGGCAACGCGACCGTAGCGGTCGTAGAGCTCGGCGAGGGCCGTCTCGTCCGAGCGGGCCACAAGCGCGACGACGGCTTCGTCCGAAAGATGGGCGAGGTCCCGCGCCATCGCAGCCGAGCTTACAACGGAGTGCCCGCGACTCATGCAACACGTTCGCCGGCTCGGCCGTAGCGGTTCGGAAGCGATTCGAACCGAACTCCGTCGAGCGGCGAATGACCACGTCAGCTCACCGAGTAAAGGTAAGGAGGGCAGCACGTGTATTCATCTGTCACGCACGTCCGCAAGCCTTTTGTCGCCGCACTCGCATTTGCGGCAGGCGCGGTTGCGATCGTCCTGCTTGTCGTCTACGGGCCCGGCCCGCACGGCGCGAAAGCGTCGAGCCACGCCGAGGCGCCGCTGATCGGCCAGGATCCGCGCGCGGACAACACCGACCTGTACGCGTTCGTCAGTCCTGAGGACACGAGCAAGGTCACGATGATCGCGAACTACATTCCGCTCGAAGCTCCGGCCAGCGGGCCGAACTTCTACAGCTTCGACGACAGCGCCCTGTACGAGATCAAGGTCGACCAAGACGGCGACGGCAGGGCGGACGTCGGCTACCAGTTCACCTTCACGACTCAGACGAGGAACCCGAACACGTTCCTCTACAACACCGGGCCGATCGGCTCGTTGACCGACACGGACTGGAACCGGCCACAGACCTACGACGTCACGTTCGTTCACTACAAGAAGGACGGAAGGGTCGAGCAGGGCGGCAAGGACAAGCCGGTTCTGCTCGGTCGCGACATCTCGACGCCGCCGGACAACATCGGGCCTCGCTCGACGCCGAACTACAACACGCTCGCTGGTTCTGCCGTCAAGGCCCTGCCCGGCGGAATCAAGGTCTTCGCCGGCCAGCGTGACGATCCGTTCTACGTCGACCTCGGCTCGATCTTCGATCTAGCGGGACTTCGCCCGTTCAATCCGTTCCACCTGATTCCGCTCAGTGCGGCTCCGGGCGTGGACGCTCTCGCCAACTACAACACGCACTCGATCGAGATCCAGGTGCCGATCTCGCAACTCGCCCAGGCTCCCAACAAGAACGTCGGGATCTACGCGTCGGCGAGCCGGCAGAAGGCGACCATCCTTCGCAACGACGGCACCAAGGACGGCTATGGCAGGTGGGTTCAGGTCTCACGGCTCGGCAACCCGCTGATCAACGAGGTCGTGATCCCGCTCGGCAACAAGGACTACTGGAACCGCTCCGATCCGTCGGACGACTCCCAGTTCGAGCGCTACTACTCGAAGCCCGAGGTCTCGGCGCTCGAGAACCTTCTCTACGGGAACGGGAACTCGAACGGCGTCCTCCAGCCGATCGACGCGACCGGTCGCACCGACCTCGACCTGATCCTGCTCAACGGCGTGCCCGGCCTCAACTTCACGGGTAACACGCAGGCCGACCTGTTGCGGCTGAACACGGACATCAAGCCCGGCGCGAACGGCGCCTGCCCCGGAGGGACCGCAAGCGCGTCGCAGCCCGACAGGCTCGCCGTGCTCAACGCAGACCTCTGTGGTTACCCGAACGGCCGCCGCCTCGCGGACGACGTGGTCGACATCGACCTCCGCGTCTTCGCGCAGGGCTACGGCACGTTCCTCAACGGGGCGTTCGGTCTGCCGAACAAGTCCCCGAACAACATGCTCGGCGACGGCGTGGACACGAACGACGTGTCGTTCTCCAACACGTTCCCGTACGTCGCGTCGCCGCATCAGGGCTACGAGGTGCCCTAACACCACGACGTGATTCACAAGACGGTGGAGGGGTCTGGCCAGCCGGCAGGCCCCTCCGCCCCGGCTGAAGGAGAACCAGTGAGGCGAAAAAGATTGATGTTCGGAGCGGCGGCAGCGGGCCTGACCGCGGTCGCGCTCCTCTTGGGGGGAGCGCTGCGCGACTCGTCGACTGCGAGCCCGGCGCCGCTCCGGACGGCGGCGACGACAGGCACGGCGGATGACGTGTCGCGGGCGCAGGAGGCAGTTCGCATGAACCCGGACGACGTTGCCGCGCTCGACAAGCTCGGGCTCGCCTACCAGCAGAGCGCGCGCGAGACTGGGGATCCGACCTACTACACGAAATCGGGCGAGGCGTTGCGGCGCGCGCTGCGGGTCGCGCCGCGCGACCTGATCGCGACCAGCGGTCTCGGGTCGCTGGCGCTATCGCGTCACCGCTTCGCCGAGGCGCTCGCGCTCGGGCGGCGCGCGCACGCGATCTCGCCCACGACTGCGCGCAACTACGGCGTGATCGGCGACGCCCTCGTCGAGCTCGGCCGCTACCGGGAGGGCTTCCGCGTTTTCAACGCGATGGCGAGCATGAAGCCGGACATCTCGTCGTACGCGCGGATCGGGCACGCCCGCTACCTGCTGGGCGACGTCCCCGGCGCGATCGACGCGCTGAAGCTCGCGGTCGACGCGGCCGCGGGCCAGGGCGAGACGGAGGCGTGGACGCATGTCCAGCTCAGTAAGGCCTACTTCTCCGTCGGGCGGACCTCTCACGCCGCGGCTGAAGCCAGGAGCGCACTACGCGCGTTCCCGGGCTACGCGCTCGGCTACGACGCGCTCGCGTGGGCCCAGTTCGCGCAGGGACGTCTGCAGCAGTCGATCCGCTCCGAGCAGTCGGCGGTGAACCGCATCCCGCTGCCGCAGTACGTGTCGATGCTCGGCGATCTCTACCGCGTGACGGGCAACGAGAGGAAAGCACGGAAGCAATACGCGCTGATTCGCGTCATCGAGCGGCTGCTCGTCGCGAACGGCGTCAAGACCGACCTCGAGACGGCACTCTTTGACGTCGACCACGGGATCCGGCTGCCCGCTTCGCTCGCGCTCGCGCGAGCTGCCCATCGCGAGCGGCCGTCGATCGACGGTGACGACGTCCTGGCTTGGGCGCTCGAGCGGAACGGGCTATGCGGCGAGGCGCAGCGCCACTCGAGACGCGCGCTTCGGCTCGGGACGCTCGATGCGCTCAAGATGTTCCACCGCGGGATGATCGAGCGCTGCCTCGGCAATCGCGCGGAAGCTGCGCATTGGTTCGCGCGTGCGCTGCGGCTCAACCCGCAGTTCTCGCCACTCTGGGCGCCGGTCGCGAGGAGGTACACATGAAGCGCCTCGTCCTCTTTCTCTGCTTCGTCGCCGCGCTGCTCGCACCGGCTGCAGCGTCGGCTCACCCACTCGGCAACTTCACGATCAACCGCTTCAGCCGGATCGAAGTAGCCGGAGACCGCCTCTACGTGGTCTACGTGCTCGACCTCGCCGAGATTCCGACCTTCCAGGCCGGCCGCGTCGATGCTCAGGCGTACGCGCGGCGGATCGCGCGTGGGACCGAGTTGACCGTCGACGGCCACCGGGCGGAGCTCGTCGCCGGCGCGACCGCCCTGGCGCATCCGGTCGGCGCAGGCGGCTTGCTCACCACTCGGCTCGAGGTGCTGCTCCGCGGTCCGCGGATCAGCGGTTCCAGCGCCGTCGCGTACCACGACGCGAACTACGCGGATCGCATCGGCTGGAAGGAGATCGTCGTCGGCAGGAACGCGCACAGCTCGAGCGGCGAGCTGCGCGCGTACCCGAAGGATCTTCTCGAGAGCCCGCTCGACGTCACCTCGGTGCGGGCGACGTTGGCTCCGACGAACGATCCGCCTCCGACGCTCTCGCACGGCGCGTCGCTCGAGGCGCCCGACCGGGTCGCCGACTCTGGGTTCGCGAAGCTGATCGGCCGCGAGCAACTCGGGTTCTGGGTCGTGCTCGCCTCGCTCGCCGCCGCGCTGTTCTGGGGAGCGGCGCATGCGCTGTCGCCCGGGCACGGGAAGTCGATTGTCACGGCGTACCTCGTCGGCCAGCGCGGCACGCCTTGGCACGCGGCGCTACTCGGCTTGATAGTCACCGCGACGCACACCGTCGGAGTCTTTACGCTCGGCTTCGTCACCCTCGCCCTGTCTCAGTTCGTCGTTCCGGACCACCTGTACCCGTGGCTGAACCTCGCCTCGGGGCTGCTCGTGGTGTCGATCGGCGTCTCGGTGCTCGCCGCGCGCTGGCGGCACGCGCGTGCGCACTCGCACGGTCACGATCATCATCATCACCACCACCGCGGACCTGACCAGAATGGCGCTCCGAGCTTCCGCGGCTTGTTCGCCGTCGGCGTGTCAGGCGGCTTGCTTCCCTGCCCATCCGCGCTCGTCGTGCTGCTCGCCGCGATCTCGTTGCACCGAGTCGCATTCGGCCTGCTGTTGATCGTCGCGTTCAGCCTCGGCCTCGCGCTTTCGATCACGGGCGTCGGCCTGATCGCGGTGGCTGCGAAGCGCATCTTCGCGCGCGCGAGTTTCGACGGCGTCGTGCTCCGCGCGCTGCCGGCCGTCAGCGCTGCTGTGATTCTGCTCGCCGGAGTCGTGATGACCATCCACGCACTGCCCAAGGTCGCCTGATGTTCGGTCTCGACGAGAAAATCGCTTCGTTCTCAGCCGGCACGACGATCGGGGTCGTGATCGTCGTCGCGATCCTCCTCGGCTTGCGGCACGCGACCGACCCTGACCACCTCGCAGCGGTCACGACGATGCTCGCGACAGGAAAGGACCGCGCCGCGCGCAGCGCCGCCCGGCTCGGATTCGTGTGGGGCATGGGGCACGCAACGAGCCTCTTCGTCTTCGGCGTGCCGATCGTTCTCTACAGCGCGTACCTGCCCGAGCCGGTGCAACGCGACGCCGAGACGGGCGTTGGCGTGATGATCGTGCTGCTCGCTCTCGTCCTGCTCAACCGCTGGCGGCGCGGACGCTTTCACGTTGCGGTTCACGAGCATGACGGCGACCGCCACTCCCACGGCGCCCGCACGCCGCTGCAGGCCTACGGGATCGGCGTCGTTCACGGCGTCGGCGGCACGGCAGGAGTCGGCGTGCTGCTGCTCGCAGCGATTCCCAACCACGTGCTCGCGGTCGTTTGCCTTGCGGTCTTCGCGCTCTTCACCGCCGTGTCGATGTCGGTGCTCTCGAGCGCGTTCGGCCTCACGCTGTCGCGTCCCCGCGTGCGTCGTTCGTTCGGACGGCTCGCGCCGGTGCTGGGTGTGATCAGCCTCGTTTTCGGTGTCTGGTACGCCCTCGGCGCGCAGTCGCTCGTGCCTTACGTGTTCTGACCCGTTAGTAATACGACGGTGCCGAAGACAGTCGCACCGTACGGCTCGTGGCCTTCGCCGGTCTCGATCGAGCGCTCGGCGGGCACGGGCGACCCGTGGTTCGGCTGGGTTGTCGTCGACTTCGACGACGATGGGATCGTCTGGATCGAGCCGCGCCCTGCCGAGGGCGGCCGCGCGGTGCTCGTCCGGCGAAAGCCCGACGGGTCGCGACTCGAGCTGACGCCGCCGGGGTTCGACGCGCGCACGCGCGTCCACGAGTACGGCGGCGGCGCCGCATGGCGCCACGGCGACGCGTTCTTCTTCTCGAACTTCGCGGACGGCCGCGTATACCGCGTCGACGGCGGGGGCGATCCACGCCCGGTAACGCCCGAACCTTCCGAGCCCAACGCGTTGCGCTACGCCGACGGCCGCGTCACCGCGAACGGCTCGCAGGTGATCTGCGTGCGCGAGTCGCATCGAGGCGGCGACGTGGTGAACGAGCTCGTCTCGTTGCCCGCAGACGGATCGGGTGAGCCAGACATCGTCCGAACGGGCCGTGACTTCTACGCTGCTCCTCGAATCGGGCCTGACGGCCGCCTCGCGTACCTCGCGTGGGACCACCCGCTGCTGCCTTTCCTGGGGTGCGAGCTCTGGGTCGAGGACGACCTCATCGCCGGCGGCCCCGATGAGGCGATCGTGCAGCCCGAGTGGGGCCGCGACGGCTCGCTGTACTGGGTGTCCGACCGCGACGGTTGGTGGAACGTCTACCGCGACGGCGAGCAGCTGACGGCTCTCGCGGTCGAGCTGGGCTATCCGATGTGGATCTTCGGCCTGAGGACGTACGGCTTCCTCGCGGACGGGCGCCTCGCGTGCACGGTGGTCGACAATGCGGTGCATTCCTTCGGCGTGCTCGATCCCGCGACGGGCGAGCTCGAACCGCTCGACCTCCCGTTCACGGCGTCCATGCCTTACGTCCATGCGCACGGCGACCGCTTCGCGACCCTCGCCGCGTCACCAACCCAGCCGGCGGCGATCGTGATCGTCGACGTCACCGACGGGTCGTACGAAAAGGTCGCTCGCACGTCCGACTTCGAGCTTGCCCCGGAGTCGATCTCCGTCGGCCGTCCGATCGAGTTCGTCGCGCCGGGCGGCCGCACCGCGCACGCGTTCTACTACCCGCCGACGAATGCCGACTTCGAAGGGCCCGCGGACGAGCTGCCGCCGCTCTGGACGCTCATCCACGGCGGCCCGACCTCGCAGGCGAAGCTGGCGTTTGCCCTCTCGACTCAGTTCCTGACCAGCCGCGGCTGGGGCGTCGTCGACGTGAACTACGGCGGCTCGACCGGCTTCGGCCGCCCCTACAGGGAGCTGCTCAAAGGTGGATGGGGTGTCGTCGACCTCGAGGACTGCATCGCCGCCGCGCGCCATCTCGCGGAGGCAGGCGAGGTCGACCCGAAGCGGCTTTCGATCGCCGGCGGCAGCGCCGGCGGCTACACAACGCTGCTGGCGCTCGCGCGGAGCGACGTCTTCGCTGCAGGCACGTCGGCGTACGGCGTCGCCGAGCTCGTCACCTTCGCCGAAACGACTCACAAGTTCGAGTCGCGCTACCTCGACTGGCTGCTCGGGACGCTGCCCGACGCGATCGAGGTCTATCGCGACCGGTCACCGCTTACCCACGCCGACAACATCCGCGCCGCGGCGCTGATCGCGCAGGGCCTCGACGACGAGGTCGTGCCGCCTGACCAGGCGGAGCAGATCGTGGCAGCGCTCGTACGCAACGGCGTCCCGCATGTCTACCTGCCGTTCGAGGGCGAAGGACACGGTTTCCGGCGGCGCGAGTCGGGGATCCGCTTCCTTTCGGCCTGGCTGTCGTTCTACGGCCAGGTCTTCGGCTTCGAGCCGGCTGACGACGTCGAGCGGCTCGAGATCGTCGGGTTCTAGCCCATGGCGATCGCCGACCTCACGCGCAACGCCAACGACGTGCTGCCACAGGGCGCACTGGAGGAGAAGCTGAAGCAGGGACGGCCGCTGCGCGTGAAGCTCGGAATCGACGTCACGGCACCTCACGTGACGCTCGGCAACGGCGTCCCGCTACAGCGGATGCGCGCGTTCCAGGACGAGGGCCACGTCGGCGTCCTAATCGTCGGGGATTACACGACGCGGATCGGCGATCCTTCGGGCCGTTCGGCCACGAGACCGGTCCTCGACCCCGAGGAGATCGACCGGAACGCCCAGCGCTACTTCGAGCACGCCTCGACGATCATCGATCCCGAGAAGACGGAGCTCCGCTTCAACAGCGAGTGGCTGTCCAAGGTTGACTTCGCGGAGCTGCTCAAGCTGACGCGGACGACGACCGTGGCGCGCATCCTCGAACGCGACGACTTCGCGAAGCGGTGGGCCGAGCGCTCGCCGATCTCTGTTTCCGAGCTCCTCTACCCGCTGATGCAGGCGTACGACTCGGTCGCCGTAGAGGCGGACGTCGAGCTCGGCGGCAACGACCAGCTGTTCAACCTGCTGGCCGGGCGCGACGTGATGGAGGCGTACGGACTCGAGCCGCAGGTCGCGCTCACAGTCGACCTGCTGGAGAGCTGGGACGGGACCGCGATGAGCGCATCCCGCGGCAACTACATCGCGCTGTTCGAGGACCCCAACGAGCAGTTCGGGAAGGCGATGCGCGTCCCCGACGAGCTCCTGCCGCAGTACTACCGACTCGTCATGGAGCGCGAGGACGATTCGCCGGATCCACTCGAAGCGAAGCTCGAGCTCGCCCGGTTCATCGTCCGGCGCGCGCACGGTGACGCGGCGATCGGCCCGGCCGAGGAGCACTTCACCCGCGTTGTGCGCCGGCACGAGGCCCCGGAGGACATGCCGGAGAAGACGTTGCCCGCGGGTGACCCGATCCATCTGCCCGCGCTCTTGGTGGAGCACCTCGGAATGGGCTCGACGAGCGAAGCCCGTCGCCT
The DNA here is from genome assembly GCA_036380275.1 of Gaiellaceae bacterium. Taxonomy (GTDB): domain Bacteria; phylum Actinomycetota; class Thermoleophilia; order Gaiellales; family Gaiellaceae; genus DASVFB01. The sequence continues at coordinate 11,874 of DASVFB010000191.1, forward strand.
GATCGAGCAGGGCGGCGTCAAGCTCGACGGCGAGGCCGTCACGGAGCTGGACGTCCCGCGGGCCCGCCTCGAGGGGGCCATATTACAAGCGGGAAAACGCCGTTTCGCGCGCTTCCAAGCCGCTTGAGACCTGCTATCATCCCCGGGCTGTCCACACGGGCGGCGTACAAAAGTCCCTGTAATTCGAGACAATTTGGAGGCCTTCGGGCGAAGCCGGATACGACATTCCGACTCCGATGCCGAAGCCTCTGCACGAATCAGAGGCTTTTTTATGCCGTCAACCGCAGCGCCGGTCTTTGAAAACTCAACAGCGTGAAACGTCGAGACTGTTCGGCCTACCTAGGGCTGAGCAGACTTAGGAACCCGTCACCTCGTGTTTGGTTCGAGGGGACACTTTGAGCACAAGCTCGAAGATGAAGATTGCCGGCCTGGCCGGCAAACCAATCTTCACGGAGAGTTTGATCCTGGCTCAGGACGAACGCTGGCGGCGCGCTTAACACATGCAAGTCGAGCGAGAACCAGGGCTTCGGCCCTGGGGAAAGCGGCGAACGGGTGAGTAACACGTGAGTAATCCACCCTCGGTACCGGGATAGCCCGGGGAAACCCGGATTAATACCGGATGGCCCGACAGCCTCTCGAGGCGGTCGGAAAAGATAGCTTCGGCCTTCGACCGAGGACGAGCTCGCGGCGGATTAGCTTGTTGGCGGGGTAACGGCCCACCAAGGCGACGATCCGTAGCTGGTCTGAGAGGACGATCAGCCACACTGGGACTGAGACACGGCCCAGACTCCTACGGGAGGCAGCAGTGGGGAATCTTGCGCAATGGGCGAAAGCCTGACGCAGCGACGCCGCGTG
>DASVFB010000192.1:0-2985 GCA_036380275.1 Gaiellaceae bacterium
GACGTAGGGGAACCACCGCCCGATCGCCTTCGACGGCAGCCCCTGCTCCGCAACCTGCACCTGCGCGATCTCGTAAACCGTCTCGCCGACGGTCGCGCGGCGGCCCGGCTCCCCGCGGCCGGTGCCGCGCATGAAGAAGTACCCGAACGCGATGGTGCCGAGCGTGCCCAGCATGAGGTAGACGACGGCCTTCGTGATCGAGAGGTTCAGCGGGCCGATGTGGATCGGGATCCACTCGTGCTGCTCGAACTCGGTGGTCGGATCGAACTCTCCACGCGCGAACGCGCCCGCGGGAGCGACGAGCGCAAAGGTTACGAGCGCGAGCACGAGCCGTTTCATTCGGCAGTCCTCCCCGCCGAAGGCCCCGTGTAGTACGAGACAAGGGAGAGCCCGAGCTCGGCCGTGTACGCGAGCGCGTACACCAAGGCTGCCGCGATTCCGAGCCATGCGTCGGAAATAGCGGCGGCAAGCACGACGACCATCACGGCGATCGCGCGAAACATCATTCCGAAAGCAGCCAAGCCAGCCGCCGCGAGATTACCCCGCGTGCGCAACCGGTGCAGGAGGAGGCCGAAGCCCTGGGCGCCGAACCAGAGCACCGCGCCGAGCGCCCAGCCCTGGATGCGCCAGCCCGCGAGCAGGAACACAGGCAACGCAAGCACGACGACCGCCGACCCGGCGATTGCGGGCAGCACGGCGTCGGGAGGCCGCCGCGGATTCGTCCAGGCGCCCGCCATCAGATGTCCTTGTACCGCCAGATCGTCGCTGCGACACCGACGGGGATGCCGATGACGGCGCCGAACACCAGCCCGTACGCGACGCTACCCGCGGCCCAGCCGATCACCGTGCCGAGCACGATGCACGCGGCGGTGAATCCGAAGAGGACGCCGCCAGCGCCGGCCAGCTGGAAGTTGGGACGATCGGCGGGCTCCATCGAGCACGCTCAGCATACCAAGTTTGTGACACTTGAAATTCGCTCGCCAAGCGGCGTAATGTCCTAACTTGTGACGCGGATCGTGTTTGTCCACGGCAGCGTCGGCAACGCGGAGTCGACGTGGACGGAGCAGCGCTCGCTCGAAGACCGGTTCGAGTGCGTGTTCGTCACGCGGAGCGGCTATCCGCCCGGGCCGGCGCTGGAGCGGATCGACTTCGAGGACCAGGCCGACGACGTTGGGGCAGAGCTGCAAGACGGCGACCACCTGGTCGGCCATTCGTACGGAGGCGTCGTCTCGCTGCTGGCAGCGGCGCGAGGGCCGACGCTTGCGTCGCTGACGGTGAGCGAGCCGCCCGCCTTCGGCGTCGCCCGTGGCGACCCCGCGGTCGAGGAGTTCATGTCCCACTTCGAGAAGCCCCTGCCGACGGATCCGCGAGAGCGCCTCGCGTTCTTCCTGCCGCTGGTCGGTAGCGCGATGCAACTACCGGACCCGCTGCCGCCGGCGCTCGAGCAGGGAGCGCGCGCGCAGATGGCCGAGCGGTCCCCGCACGAGGCGGTGATCCCGCTCGACCAGCTCGCCGTCGCATCGTTCCCGAAGCTCGTCATCTCGGGCGGACACTCTCTCGCGTTCGACGCCGTCTGCGAAGTTCTCGAGCACCGGCTCGGCGCCGAACGCGCGGCGCTGCCCGGCGCCGGGCACTCGCTGCCGCGGGCGCTCGGCTACAACGACACGCTCGTCTCGTTCGTCGAACGCTCGGGATGATCGAGACGGAGCGGCTGCTGATCCGCCCGCTGTCCGACGACGAACGGGTGGAGATGCTCGCGCAGTGGCAGGACCCGGCCAACGAGCGGGTGCCGCCGGACGCTCCCGAGGCGCAGGTGCGGGCGTGGGTCGAAGGACTTCCCTGGGGAGTCTGGGAACGTTCGAGCGGCGAGCTCGTCGGAGATTGCAGCCTCCATTTCGACAAGGGGTTCGGCGAATGGGAGCTCTCGTACGGCTTCCGTCGCGACCGTTGGGGGCGCGGGTACGCAACGGAGGCGGCGCGGGCGTGCGTCCGGCACGGCTTCGACGAGCTCGGGCTCGAGAAGATCGTCGCCGACGTGGAGCCGGCGAGGCTGCAGTCGATGCGCGTGCTCGAGAAGTGCGGCTTCGCCCTGACCGGCACTCTCGAAGACGGCAGGCTGTTCTACGCCGTCACGCGGTCTTGCGGAGTTGCTCGCGACGGCGCATGATCGGATTCGCCAGCTTGACGATCTCCAGCAGGTAGACGATGTAGATCGACGTCGCCACTGCGGCGAGCCCGATCGCCGCGTCCACGGCAATCGCCCAAGGGCGCCAATCGCCGTGCGGGTGCGGCTGGATGAAGCGCGTCGCCAACGCGGCAGCGGCGAGCGTCGCGCACCAGCCGTAGATCGTCAGCACGGCCCGGCGTTGCGAGTAGCCGATGTTGAGGAAGCGGTGATGCAGGTGAAAGCGGTCGCTTTCGTACACCGGAAGCCCGTGCTTGAGACGCTTCGCAACGACGAACGACGTGTCGATGATCGGGACCGCCAGCACGGCCAGCGGCAGGAAGAGCGACACCAACGACGCCGTCTTCAGGAGGCCCTGGACGGAGATCCCGGCCAGCAGGAAACCGAGCAGGAGCGCGCCGGAGTCCCCCATGAAAATGCGCGCGGGGTAGAAGTTGTGGCGAAGAAATCCCGCAGTGGCGCCGACGACGATCGCCGCGAGGATCGCGACGTTCGCGCGACCGAGATCGAGCGCGATCACCGTGAACGTCGCGGCCGAGATGCAACAGACTCCCGCAGCGAGCCCGTCCAACCCGTCGAGGAAGTTGACCATGTTCATGATCGCGACGATTCCGAGCACGGTGAGCGGCGCGCCGATCCACGCCGGCAACTCGTGCACGCCGAGCACCGGGAACGTGAAGCTGTGGATCCAGACGCCGAATCCGACAGGGATGGCCGCCGCCACGAACTGGCCGCCGAGCTTCTCCCACCAGCGCAGCCCGCGAAAGTCGTCGATCGCGCCGACCGTCGTCGCGACCGCG
>DASVFB010000193.1:0-2410 GCA_036380275.1 Gaiellaceae bacterium
GACTTGAGATCCATCCAGCGCTCGAGCAGCTCGCAGTCACCGACGTGGATCGTCTGCGTGACCATGTCCGGGTACGAGTACTGGGGGATCGCGCCGTCGAGCAGGCCCGGATGGTTCTGGCCGTAGACGTACTGCTGGATCGCGCCGCCGGAGCCGCCGAGGCCGACGGTGTAGTCCGGGTCGTCGTACTCGGTGACGAAGCGCGACTTGACCATCAGCGCGGTCTCGCCGCCGAGGACGAGGTTGTAGTGCGTGTTCGTCTTCGTCCCGGTCGACCACGCGATCGCGTAGCCCTTGCCGAGGCCGTGCGGGTAGCGCGACTCGTCCTGGTTGTTCGAGCCCTGGTAGTGGCCGATCGCCACGCCGCCGCCGAAGTACATGATCAGCTTGCGGTTCCAGTAGGGCAGCGACGCCGGGCCGGAGACGGTCGGATCGAGAACCGCGATCGTGTAGATGAAGCGGTCGATCGTGCCACGCTCCCAACTGATGACGAAGTCGACGGTCGCGCCGGTGCTCGTCGTCGTCGTGGTCATGTCGGCCGGCCGCGGCAGCGCCGGGTTGTACGGCTTCCACGTTGCGTTCGACGCGCGGTAGTAGTAGTCGACGCGGGTCGGCAATGAGCAGTCGGCATCGAGGAATGGACCAGCGAGGTCGAAGCCGGCGAGGTTCGACGCGGTCGAGCAGAAGAAGTCTGGCTGCTTCGGCCCGGCGAACATCGGTCCCTTGATCGGGTAGTTCACGAGCGTCAGCTTCGTCCGGTCGTTCGCCGAGTGTCCTGGCCCGGGCACGCTCGCTCCGAGCGTGCTCGGCCCGAGCGGCAGGCCGGTGAGGACGCCTTCGAGCGCGTGCGGCGCCCGGTCGTCCGTGGTGAAAGAGGAGGTGACATCGGCGTCGTTCAGCGTCACCGTCGTCGCGCCGAGCGGCACCGAAGCAGGCACGACCACGCGGACGCGCGCGGCTCCACCGCTCACGTACTGGGCAGGGCCCGACAGCATCTCCAGCCGGAGCGCGCCGTGCAGGCCCGGCGGCGGGCCTGGCGACTCAGGTCGCGCCGCGGAGGGCGCGGCGACGATCAGACAGGCACTAGCCAGCACCGTCAGGACAGAAACTAGGCGGTTCATCGTGTCCTCCCCTCGGTTTGTGCGCGGTCATACGCCGTGGGTGCTATTACATCCATCACTCGTAAAGGAGAATGCCATGGGGGAGATTGCGTCGCCGCGCATCTGCGTGACGGGAGCAAGCGGGCAAGCGGGCCGGGCCGTGGTTGCAGAACTCGTCGAGCACGGCTACCAGGTCGTGGCAACCGACATCGCGACTACGAGAGAGGACCTGGAGTCCGGTGCGCTCCGCGCGGACCTGACCGATTACGGACAGGCGCTCGAGGCGCTCAAGGGCGCCGAAGGCGTTGTTCACCTGGCGAACATCCCGGCGCCCGGGCTGAGCACGCCGGCGGTCACCTTCAACGCCAACGTCACGATGAACTTCAACGTCTTCCACGCTGCAGCAAGCCTCGGCCTGCGCCGAGTCGTGTGGGCGTCGAGCGAGACGACGCTCGGCCTCCCCTTCGGACGGCCGTTCCTGGAAACGGAGGGACTGCCACCGCGATATGTCCCGGTCGACGAGGATCACTACCCGGTGCCGACGAGCACATACGCGCTCTCGAAGGTTGCGAGCGAGACGATTGCCGAGCACGTGGCGCGGTGGTCAGGAATACCGTTCGTAGCGCTCCGCTTCTCCAACATCATGGTCGAGGACGACTACGAGGAGTTTCCGTCGATGTGGCGAGATGCGCACGCGCGGAAGTGGAACCTCTGGGGTTACGTGGACGTCCGCGACGTGGCCGCTGCCTGCCGCCTCGCGTTCGAGGCGCCGGCAGAGGCGGTCGCAGACAGCCCGAGCTTCATCATCGCCGCAGCGGACACCGTCATGAACCGCTCGTCGTCGACGCTCCTCGCAGAGGTCTTCCCCGACGTCCCGCTCGCTCGCGAGGTCGGTGAGTTCGAGACGCTGCTCGCGATCGATCGTGCCCGCCGGGCGGTCGGCTACGAACCGCGCCGCTCCTGGCGCGATCATTTGTCCGCGTCGTAAGCGAACGGCCAGCCATGTCGCGAGCGCAGCCGAAGCGATACCACCACGGCGACCTGAAGGCCGCGCTCGTCGACGGCGCGCTCGAGTTGATCGCAGAACGCGGAGCGCAAGGCTTCTCAGTAGCCGAGCTGAGCCGCCGCGTCGGAGTGACCGTGGCCGCGCCCTACAGACACTTCGCCGACCGCGAAGAGCTCCTCGCCGCCGTCGCCGTCCGCGCGCTGCGCGAATTCGGGCAGGCGCTGGCGACGCAAGCGCCCGAGGAAGAACCGCCGGAACAGCGGCTTGCGGCAATGGCCGGCGGCTACGTCCGGTTCGCCGCCGA
>DASVFB010000194.1:0-2340 GCA_036380275.1 Gaiellaceae bacterium
TGTGTGGGTGTACTCCTACCCCGCACTACGGCGTCGAAGGCCTTTTCGGTTCTCTCCCAGCGCTTGTCGCGATCCATCGCGTAGTAGCGGCCGACGACGGTGGCGACTCGTTCGAGCGGCAGGTCGGCGAGGTCGTGAACGGCGCTGGTCGGGGACACGTCCCGTCCGTCCGTGAACGCGTGGATCCACGTCTTCTCGGGTGCGAACCGAAGGAGCGCGCGGAGGTGGTCGATGTGCGAGTGGACGCCGCCGTACGAGACAAGGCCGAGCAGATGCACGCTACGGCCGCGTTCGAACGCCGAGAGCAGCGCGGGGCTCTCGAAGAACGAACCGTCCTCGATCGCCTTGTTGACGCGCATCAGATCCTGGTAGAGGCGGCGGCCGGCTCCGATCGTCAGATGCCCGACCTCCGAGTTGCCCATCTGGCCGGCAGGCAGCCCGGCCGCCTCGCCCGACGCGTCCAACGTCGAATGCGGGAAGTCGCGCCAGAGCCGGTCGAAGACGGGAGTGTCTGCCTGCGCGACGGCGTTTCCCGGTCCCGGCGGCGCGCAGCCCCATCCATCGAGCACGATCAGCGCGACTAGTGGGAAGCGGCCAGGCAAATCGAGGCGAAGGAGTCTACGTCGAGCGAGGCGCCGCCCACGAGCGCGCCGTCGACGTCGGGCTGCGCGAGCAGCTCACGCGCGTTCTCGGGCTTCACCGAGCCACCGTAGAGCACCGGTACGTCCAGCAGCGACTTGATCAGCGCGTGCGCCTCCTGCGCGAGCTCAGGCGTCGCGGTCTTGCCGGTGCCGATCGCCCAGACAGGCTCGTACGCGACGACCAGTGCGTCGTCGGGCTCGAGCACTGAGACCTGACGGCGGAGCACTTCCTCGGTCTCGCCTGCCTCGCGCTCCGCCTCCGTCTCGCCGACGCACGCGATCACGGACAACCTCGCGTCGAGCGCTGCGCGCGCACGTCGCGCGACCGTCTCGTCGGTCTCGCAGAAGAACCGGCGACGCTCGGAATGTCCGACGATCGCGCCGTACACACCGAGGGCGCGCAGCATCGGCGCGGAGACCTCACCGGTGAACGCGCCATCCGTTTCCCAATGGATGTTCTGCGCAGCGACGGCGATCTCCGTTCCCGCAAGCAGCTGCACCGCGACCGCCAGCGAGACGAACGGCGGGCAGATGACGACGTCGACGTCCTGCGGCAGATCCCGCGCGCGCAGCTCCGCACAGAACTCGGCCGCCTCCGCCGGCGGCTTGTACATCTTCCAGTTGCCTGCGATCAGCATCGGTTCCTTAAGAGGCTCTCACACGATGAGCGATTGTGCCGCCCGGCCGCACTCGGCGGCGCGCTGCTGCGTCCCCGGTCGGCCCGATAGTCACGGCTATCGAGCCTCCCTGCGTCCTTGCATCGCACTCGCCGATTGCGCCGGATCGACGAACGTCATCATGTGAGAGCCTCTTACGCCGACGGTATCGCAGCGACGCCGGGCAGTTCCTTGCCTTCGAGCAGCTCGAGCGCCGCGCCGCCTCCGGTGGACGCCCAGTCGACGCGATCGACAAGGCCCATCTCCGTCAGCGCGCGTAGCGAGTCGGCGCCGCCGACGACGGTGAAAGCAGGCTCATTTCGGGCGACGGCTTCGGCGACCGCGCGCGTGCCGTCCGCGAAGCGCGGCCATTCGAACACGCCCATCGGCCCGTTCCAGAAGACCGTCCCTGCCTTCGCGATCTGGGCAGCGAAGCGCGTGCGCGTCAGCGGTCCGATGTCTAAACCGAGCCAGCCGTCCGGCAGGTCGTCGAACGGAGTTACGCGAGCCTCCGCATCCTCCTCGAACGCAGCGGCGGCAACGACGTCGACGGGCAGGACGACCGGAAAGCTCAGCGGATTCTCTTGCCTGATCTGCTCTGCCATCTTGCCGCCGACGAGCACCACGTCCGCACGTCCGCCGAGATGCTCGAGCACGCCCAGCTTGTCATCCACCTTCGCACCGCCCGAAACCAAGACGAACGGGCGCGCGACGTGGCCGAGCAACCGGCCGAGGTGCTGCAGCTCGGCTTCGAGCAACAGGCCGGCGTAGGCAGGAAGAAGATGCGCGACGGCTTCGGTCGACGCGTGCGCGCGATGGGCCGAGCCGAAGGCGTCGTTGACGTAGAGATCGCAGCCCTCGGCCAGCTCGCGCGCGAACGACTCGTCGTTCTTCGTCTCGCGCGCATCGAAGCGCGTGTTCTCGAGGACGTGAACGCGCTCGTCGGGCAGCAGCTCGCGCAGGCGGGCCTCGACCGGCGCGAGCGAGTACTTCGCCCGATCCTCGTCGGTCGTCGGCCGACCGAGGTGCGAGCAGACGCGGAT
>DASVFB010000195.1:0-26232 GCA_036380275.1 Gaiellaceae bacterium
TGCTCGCAGTACGCGATCGATGCCATGCGTGAGCACGGGCTCGTCGTCGGCTCCGCCAAGGCGGGCTGGCGCCTCTTGCGCTGCAACCCCTGGAGCCGAGGCGGGGTGGACTACGCGTGATTCTCTTCAGCCCGCTCACGCCGCTCGAAAACCTCCTCCGGTCGATCCTCGACTTCTTCCACAACAGCGTTGGCCTGCCGTGGGCGTGGTCGATCGTGGCGCTGACGATCCTTGTCCGCATCATGCTCGTCCCACTCGTCGTTCGGCAGATCCATTCGATGCAGAACCTGCAGGCACACGCGCCGCAGATGAAGGAGATTCAGCGGAAGTACAAGGGCGATCGCAACAAGATGAACGAGGAGTTGATGAAGTTCTACAGGGAGAACAACATCAACCCGGCTGCGTCGTGCTTGCCGCTTATAGCGCAGTTCCCGATCTTCATCTCGCTCTTCTACGTTCTGCGGCACTTCGCGAAGGAGGCCGACAAACCCGGGAGCAACCTGGGCGACCTCTCGTGGCTTCACATCGTTCCGAGTGTCGCCGACAACGTGCTGAGCCACTGGTCGGGCTACCTGCTGCTCTTCATCTACGCGGCGAGCCAGATCGCGTCGACGTACTTCATGTCCGCGACGATGGACAAGACGCAGCGCTGGATCATGATGGTTCTGCCGATTGCGTTCATCCCGCTGATCGCCAACTTTCCGACCGGCCTGGTCCTGTACTGGATGACGACGAACCTTTGGACGGTCGGCCAGGGCCTGGTCACGCGCCGGCTTGCTCCGAAGCCGGTCGTTCCACCGAAACGAACCTCGCGAACGCCGTCGAAGGAGCAGGTCGACGGCGCCGACGGCGCAAACGCTACGAAGCCGCCGCCCAAGCCCGCCGGCCAGCCGCGCGTAGTGCGCAGGAAGAAGAAGCGGGCGAGACGGTGACCGAGGATCTGTTCGTCGAGACGACGGGCGAGACCGTCGGTGAGGCGAAGTGGGCGGCACTCCGCGAGCTCGAGCGGCAGCGGCCGGGGATCGACAGGAACACGGTCCGGTTCGAGGTCGTGAGTGAGGGCGAGCGCGGTTTGCTCGGAGTCGGGTACGCGCCGGCGCGCGTCGTCGCAACCGCCGCGGACGCTGCAGTGGCGACCGTCTCTGACGAACCCGCACCGGATGAGACCGAGTTGGCCGCGGACGTGCGCGGGTTGGTCGAGCGAATCGTCGAGGAGCTGGGTGTTCGCGGCCGCGTCGTCGTTCGTGAAGAAGCCGACGGCCTCCACGTGGATTGCGTTGGAGGCGACGCCGGCGCGCTCATCGGTCGCTACGGGCAGACGATCGACGCCGTGCAGTACATCGTGAACGCAATCGTCGCGCGCCGTGGAGGCGAGCGGGTCGAGGTAACTGTGGACGCTGCGGGTTACCGCGAACGCCGCCGCGCGATGCTCGAGCGGATCGCCGTGCGCAGCGCCGAGCGTGCGCGGAACGAGGGAGCGCCGGTCGAGCTCGAGGCGATGACGGCGGTCGAGCGAAAGGTCGTGCACCTGCGGCTGAAGGAGTTCGACGGCGTCGAGACGTCGAGCGAGGGCACGGAGCCCAACCGGTACGTCGTCGTCTCCCCCACTTGAGCGCTGGCTTCGGGCCGTTGTCGCCACCCCGGGGCTGACGGCGATCGCAGGCATCGAGGACGCTCGCCGGGCGCTTCTCGACGACTCGCTCCGCGGGCTCGAGCTTGTGCGCCGAGAGTCCGGCCCGGTCGTGGACGTCGGCTCGGGCGGCGGCGCGCCGGGGATCCCGCTCGCGGCAGCGTTGCCGGAGCGGGGCTTCGTGCTGCTCGAGGCGCAGGAGCGCAAGTGCGCCTTCCTGCGCGAGTACGCGCCTCCGAACGCCCGGGTCGTCCGGGGGCGGGCGGAGGAGCAGGAGCTCGACTGGGCCGGCTGCGCCGTTGCGAAGGCCCTCGCACCGCCGCCGGTGGCGGCGGAGTGGTGCCTGCCGCTCGTGCGTCCGGGAGGCGCGGTGGTGCTGTGGGTCGGCCCCAGCGCCGAGCTCGACGCTGTGGCGACCGTCGCGCAGCGCCTCGCTGCCGAGCCTGAGGGCTCGCCGGACGGGTTCTTCGTCCTGCGCAAGCTGGGACAGACGCCGGAGGGCTTCCCTCGCAGGCCCGGCCTTGCAAGGAAGCGTCCGCTCGCGTAGCTAGGTTCTCTGCGTGCCGGGCACGCTCTACGCGCTTGCGAATCAGAAGGGCGGGGTGGGAAAGACGACCACCGCGATCAATCTCGCCGCTTGCCTCGCCGAGGCGGGCGCACGGTCGCTGCTCGTCGACCTCGACCCGCAGGCGAACGCGACGTCGGGCCTCGGTGAACGCGCCGGCGAGAAGTCGACGTACGACCTCCTCGACGGCGCCCCGCTTGCGGAGGTGGTTCGACAGACGGCGTACTCGAACCTCGACCTTGTCCCATCGCGCCCCGACCTCGCCGGCGCCGTCGTCGAGCTCGCGCAAAGGGACCACGGCGAGTCGTACCTCGCCCAGTCGCTCGGCGACGCTCGCGACACCTACGAGTTCGTCTTCCTCGACTGCCCGCCTTCGCTCGGGCCGCTTACGGTCAACGCGCTCGCCGCCGCGGACCAGGTTCTCGTGCCCGTGCAGGCGGAGTACTACGCGCTCGAGGGCCTCTCGCAGCTCGCGAAGTCCGTCGAGCTCGTGCGCGCGAGGCTCAATCCGCGTCTGCGTATCACCGGCGTGCTCCTCACGATGGTCGACGGCCGCACGAAGCTGTCTTCGGAGGTTGCCGACGAGGTTCGCAGACACTTCGGCGACCGCGTGTTCCGCACGACGATCCCGCGGTCGGTGCGACTCGCGGAGGCGCCGTCCCACGGTCTGCCCGTGATCGCATACGACAGGCGCTCTGCTGGTGCCGAGGCTTACTGGCGCGCGGCGAACGAGTTGGTGGAGCGCCGCGCTTCGATGGCGGTGGCCGCGTGAGCACGCCTCAGCGCCGTGGGCTCGGTCGCGGGCTCGAGCTGCTCGTCGGCGGTAGCGACGATCGGCAGGAGCTCGCGCAGATCCGCGTCGACGAGATTGCGCCGAACGCTCGCCAGCCCCGGCGCCGCTTCGAGCCCGACGCGACGGCAGGGCTCGCCGAGTCGATTCGCAGGCAGGGACTGCTTCAGCCGGTCGTCGTCCGGCCGCGGTCGGCTGGCGGGTACGAGTTGATCGCCGGGGAACGTCGCTGGCGGGCCGCGCGGGAGGCGGGGATCGAGACGCTGCCGGCGCTCGTGCGCGAGGCGGACGACCGAGACTCGCTTCTGCTCGCGCTCGTCGAGAACGTCGCGCGTGAACAGCTGTCCGCGGTCGAGGAAGCCAGAGCGTACGCGGCGCTCATCGACGAATTCGGGCTGTCGCTCGGCGAGCTTGCAGATCGAGTGGGCCGGTCGAAGTCCTCCGTGTCGAACCGGCTGCGGCTGCTCGAGTTGCCGGACGAGGTTTTGTGGATGCTCGTGCGCGGCGAGCTGACCGAAGGTCACGCGCGCGCCGTGCTCGCGGTTCCCGACGACGCCGAGCGAGTCCGGCTGGCGAAGCGGATCGTGAACGGCGGCCTGTCCGTTCGAGCCGCCGAGCGTGCCGCGCAGAGTGCAGGTGCGAAGCGCAAGCGACGCCGCGCAACCGTGAATGTCGATCCGTTGCTCGCGTCGCGGGTCGAGACGGCGGCTACGCGGGCGACCGGGATGGCTGCGCGCGTGTCGAGCGGCCGGCTCGAGATCCCGTTCGGCGACGAAACCGAGCTCGAAGAGCTCGCCGAGGCGCTCGAGCGTCTCGTCCCGTAGCGCCTCTACTCCGCGATCTCGATCCCGAGATTGCAGCCAGCACATCAGCCGACTGAACGATGTCCGCCCACGGCATACGCACGCCGCGCAGCCGCTCGGCGTTCTCGAGTGGGCGATCGTGGATTCGAACCACGGACCTCCGCCTTATCAGAGCGGCGCTCTAACCAACTGAGCTAATCGCCCGCCGAGTCGGCGATTGTAGCCAAGCGTCTTTCAGTGGACGGCGCGCGTCCGGTGTACGTACTCCTCGATCGCGAAGAGCAGGTCGGCGTCCTGCGCGATCTCGGCGAGGGAATCCTTGACGTTGTCGTCGACGTCAGGATCATCGGCGAGCTCGACGAGAAAGCTCGACGTTTGGCCGGCACGCCGAAGCTCCGCCATCCGAAGGAAGAGCGTCCGCGCCCGATCGTCCTGCGAGATCTGCTCGAGCGCTTCGATGTCCTGAAGCCAGAGGCCGATCATCCACAGGTTCAACGCCGGGCCCTGCCGATCGGGTACGTCCGACGTCACCGAGGGTCGGAATGGCCGCCAAAGGCGTAGAGCTAGACTGACGCGATGGCGCGGGTGGCCCGCTGATGCAGCAGATGAACGTCTACGGGGTCAGCTTTGATCTCGTCGGCAAGCAGCCGATCGTCCTGCTGAAGACCGTCGAGGGCAACCGGTTTCTGCCGATCTGGATCGGCCATCCCGAGGCGGCGGCCATCCTCATGAAGCTGCAGAACGCCGCGACGCCGCGGCCGATGACGCACGACCTTGTCACGGACATCCTCGGCGAGCTCGGCGCGAGGGTCGTGCAGGTCGCCGTCACCGAGTTGCGCGACAACACTTTCTTCGCGCAGATCACGCTGCAGCAGGACGGGTCGGAGGTCGAAGTCGACTCGCGTCCTTCCGATGCGATCGCGCTCGCGGTTCGGGCAGAGGCGCCGATCTTCGTCGCGGACGAGGTGATCGACGAGTCCGCGATCGAGTTCGAGGGCGAGGAGATCAGCGACGAGGCGCTCGAGAAAGAGGTCACGAAGTTCCGGTCGTTCCTCGAGAACGTCACGCCCGACGAGTTCGGCGAGGGCGCCGAGCCCGACTAGGAAACTTCGCGCTTGGTCAACTCGAGGACGCGCGTGAAGAACTCGCGCAGGCCGTCCGCCGACATTGGGCCACGGTTCGCGCGTTGCAGATAGCTCAGCATCCACTCCTCACGCTCGGGGTCGACGAAGCCGATCCCGCGCGACTCCTTGTAACGCTTCAGCCGCGCCACGAGCTCGAGCCGCTTGTTGAGGCCCTCGATCAGCTTCCTGTCGTTGTCCGAGATAGCCTCGCGGAGCTGGCGCATGATCGGATCGACATCGTTCACGTGCGCCCCTCCCAATGGATGTGTACCGGCTTGTCGATCTTCGGGAACACGAGCAAACGATACGGGTACGTCATCTGCGCGCGCCCCGGTCTGTCGACTTCGCGGACGACGATCGAGACACGACCGCGCTCGACGACCGCGCGCTCGATCTCGAGCGAGTAGCCCGTCGAGGAGCGCGGGCCGGCGGTAATCAGGACGCGCTCCTGCTTTCCGCGCGCCGTGACGCGTGAGAGCGGATGCGTCGCCTCGAAGTTCGGCACGGTCACGAGCCGGTAAGCGAGCGGGTGGGCATCGCCGTACCGCCACACGTGTTCGAACGCGACCCACGCTACGGCCGCAGCAAGCAGTACGGCGATCACCGCTGCACGAATCACGTCGCGAGTGCCGCGGCCAGCGCGATGCCGTTGAACGCGCCGTGCAGGATCATCCCAGGAATGGTGCTGTCCTGTCGGTAGCGGAGCCACGCGAGTCCGATGCCGAGCATTGTGATCACCGGTAGCGCGTCGAGGAGCCCGTGCGCAAGGGCCCAGAGGACTGCCGACCCGACGATGGCCAGCCCGAGCCCGAATGGGCGCAGTAGTCCGTAGCCGAGACCGCGGAACGCGAGCTCCTCGGTGATCGGCGCCATGACGACGACGGCGAACACGAAGAGCGCGAACTGTGGCGCGTGGGACGGCTCCCAGCGCGTCGGCGTCAATCCCTGCTCACGTCCAGCGTGGAGGAACGGCTCGGTCGCAAGGGCGACGATGTTCACGGCGATGAGCACGAGGACGGAGGTGCCGAGCGCGCCCGTCCAACTCCTCGGTCGGCGGAGCGCGAGCAGGCCCCAGTCCCCGCGGGCGATGAATGCGATCACGGCGAGGATGAGCGCGAACTGGATGACCGCGCCGACGCCGAGGTCCCAGCGGTAGGCGGCGTTCTTGGGAGGCGGTCCGCCTCCGATTCGCCCCGCCCAGTTGACGAGCGCTAGCAGCCCGACGAACGTCAACCACGCGGCGAGGCGACCGTTGACGCGGGGCGCCGGCGCTGTCTCTACGCGACCCAGTCCCACAGAGCCCATTGCGCTACGAAGATGCCGAGCAGGAGCCCGCTGAAGCCGAGGATCGCGGCATTCGCGCGCGGATTGCGGCCGCCGATCCAGGCAAGCGCGAGAAAGAACGGGAAGACCACGAGGCCGAAGCGCGGCAGGGAGAGCAGCGGCCAGCGGGAGCTGGGGACGCTGAGCGGGAGCGCGAGGCTGAGCGCCGCGAACAGGCCGTAGGGCGCGCCGACCTCGCGCCACGCAACGACTGTGAGCGCGACGAAGAGGGCGAGGAAGCCGAGCAGCAGAAGATTGATCGTCGCGGTGCGCAGCGGAGTCGAGTCCGCGGGCCCGACTGCCGTCCAGTAGACGTGTGCGTTCGACCCGGACGCGATTTGCTCGATGCCCGCCCAGCCGGCGCGCAGGCCGTCCCAGATCCCTCCGACGGGTCCCGCCGGCGCCAGATGCCTGTGCCACGTCCCCTCCGCGCGCGCGAACGCCCACGGGTCGCCGAGCTTCCACCACAGGAGCAGCGGGTACGCGGCGGCGACCGGCAGCGCCGTTATGAGTCGCCACGAGCGGCGCCCTGCGATCAGCATGAGCGGAGGCACCAGCGCGACCGCCGTCGGCCGCGTCAGGAGCGCGAGGCCGACGACGAGGCCCGCCTCGGCAATGCGGCCGCGCTCGGCAAGCAGGAACGCGCCGAGGCAAAGGAAGAGGAAGAGCGACTCCGAGTACACGGCCTGCAGGAAGAGCGCCGTCGGAAAGAACGCCAGGTACAGAACCGCTCGGCGCGCGCCGTCTCCGCCCAATCGCTCCTCGGCGAGACGCTCGAGGAGCACGAACGAACCGAGTGCGGCCGTGAGCGAGAGCGCCATCCCCGCGACGAGGTAGTGGCCGCCAAGGACGCGCCCGAGCGCGGCGACCAGCCCTGGGTAGAGCGGATAGAACGCCGCCTCCGCCGAGGAGTACCCGTGCTCGGCGATGCGGAGGAAGTGGACGGAGTCCCACCGCGCCCAGACGTCGGTGACGGCGCCGAGGTCGTGCGTCAGGGCCGGGTCGTCCCAGCGAGCCGACTTCGGATTCCGCATCGGCTCGAGCGTCAGGAGCGCGATGAGCGCCGCGAGCCAGATCCCGGCACGCGACCAGAGGAAGATCTCGACCGCCGAGCGTACGGCCCGGGCCGGCGGCAACGGATCCCCGGCAGCGTGTCGTTGCTCGAGTCGTTGACCGGCGACCACGACGCCCGGATCATAGGCGTGGGATGCCGCGCCACTTCACGCCGAGGGAAGCCAACGACGAGCTGCAGGAGATCCGGCCGCTCGCGGAAGCGCTCGTCGCACATCGCGCCGAGCAGCAGCGGCTTCAGGCGGAGCGCGTGGAGCTGGCGGCGAAGATCGCCGGCAACGGCGGCGGCATCGACTCGCAGGCGATCGCCGATCTCGAGGAGGCTGAGCAGCGTGAACGGGTCGAGATCGCGCGCTGCGTCGATGCGATCCACAACCGCGGCGCGATCGTCAAGGACATCGACGAGGGGCTCGTCGACTTCCCGGCCATGCGCGACGGCGCGGAGATCCTGCTCTGCTGGCGTCTCGGCGAAGACGAAGTTGCACACTGGCACGGGCTGGAAGAAGGGTTCGCAGGACGCAAGCAGCTGGATCCCGAATAGGACGTTTCCATGCTCTGGCTCAGATTTGTGATCGCAGGCGCAGCGATCTTGTTGGCCCTGCTTCTCGCGAAGCTCGTCGACCGGGCGCTCAGCCGGCGCGAGCTCGCGCCCGAGACCGCGACGCGCTACCGAACCGTGCGCCACGTGGTGATCACGGCGATCGTCTTCGTCGGCGTCCTTTCGGCGCTCCTCGTGATCCCGCAGGTGCGAGCGATCGCGGGCGGGATCCTCGCCTCCTCGGCGGTGATCGGGCTCGTGATCGGATTCGCTGCGCAGCGGACGATCGGCAATGCCGTCGCCGGCGTCCTGATCGGTTTCTCGCAGCCCCTGCGGCTCGGCGACTGGGTCGTCGTCGGCGACGCCGAGGGCACGGTCGAAGAGATCGGCTTGACCTATACGTTCATCAGGGCGGCCGACAACTCTCGGCTCGTGATCCCGAACGAAAAGCTCGCCTCGGATACCATCCGCAACCTCACGATCCGCAGTACGGAGAAGGTCGCAGAGGTCACGGTGCCGGTTCCTCTAGAGCAAGATCTCGACGCGTTACTGGACGCGCTCCGCACGGAGACGAGCGGCGACGTCTTCGTCAGCGCGCTCGATGACAACGCTGTGATCACGCTGCGCGAACACGCCGCGTCGCAGGCCGAGGCCGAGCGGCTCGCGCGTGAGTTGCGCCTGCGCGCGCATCGGCGGCTCCGCGCCGCCGGTGTCTACGGATGAGCCCGCCGCGCCGCGGTTCGCGCAGGCGCGACGAGCTCGCGCTCGACGTGCTCCGCGCCAGGCGGCTGCGCGCGCAGCGACGCAAGCGGATCGCCCGGCGCCGGCGCGTCGGAATCCTCGCGGGCGCTGCGGGTGTCGTGCTCGCCGCCGTGTTCCTCACCGTTGGGTTGGGCGGCGCAATCGCCTACCAGCAGGGCTGCTCGCTCTCGTCGCTGGAGCCGTTCTCGATCGGGGAGAACACGTTCATCTACGCCGCCGATGGCTCACGCCTCGGCGCCATCCCCTCCGAGGGAAGGAACCGGCAGAAGGTTCCCTGGAACAAGATCAGCCCGTGGGTCGTCAAGGCGACTGTCTCGATCGAGGACAAGCGCTACTGGCAGCACGGCGGGATCGACCCCATCGGCATCACACGCGCCTTCTGGGCCGACGTCAGCCAGGGCAAGGTCGTGCAGGGCGGCTCGACGATCACGCAGCAGCTCGTACGCAACCTCTACATCTCGAGAGAGCGCACCTTCACTCGCAAGTTGCGCGAAGCGTGCCTCGCCGTGAAGCTCGCCGACAAGTGGCCGAAGGAGAAGATCCTCACGGCGTATCTGAACCAGATCTACTACGGCAGTCAGGCCTACGGCATCGAGGCCGCGTCGCAGACGTACTTCTCGAAGCCGGCGAAGAAGCTCACGCTTGCACAGGCGGCGCTGCTCGCTGGATTGCCACAAGCGCCTTCGAGGTACGACCCGTTCGCGAATCCGGGCGCCGCTCGCGCGCGACGCAAGGCAGTGCTGCGCGCGATGCTCGGAACCGGTGCGATCACGCGACGCCAGTACCGCACTGTGGTGCGAAACCACAGCCTCCACCTCGACGCCGGCGAGCTGTACAAGAAGATTCGCCAGCCGTATTTCTTCGGTTACGTGCGCGACGAGCTCGTTCGCGTCTACGGCGAGGCGCGCGTGCGCCACGGTGGCTTGCGCGTCTACACGACGATCGATCCGCGGCTGCAGCGCGCCGCGCGCGAGGCGATCAAGAACCAGCTGTACCTCTCCTATGACCCGGCGGCCGCGGTCGTCGCGATCGATCCCGCGACCGGCGCCATTCGCGCGATGACCGCCGTCTCACCCGGACGCGCGCACAATCAGTTCAACCTCATCGCTGACGCGCGCCGGCAGCCTGGATCGACGTTCAAGGCCTTCGTGCTCGCGACAGCTATCGAGCAGGGCATGGACCCCGAGTCGACGTACTACCTCTCGGCTCCCCTCCACTGCGACACCGGGCCCTGCGCGGTGAAGCCGTGGGATCCCGAGACGTACGACCACACCTACATAGGCAACACGTCGGTCGCGAACGCGACACTTCGTTCGGACAACACCGTCTACGCGCGACTGACGTTGGACGTCGGCGCCGAGAACGTCGCGAGGATGGCGCAGAAGCTCGGCGTTCGCACGCCGCTCGACGTCAACGGCTACTACGTCCCGTCGATGGGGCTCGGGTCGATCGCGGTCACGCCGCTCGACATGGCTTCGGCGTATGCGACCTTCGCCGCGCAAGGAATCTACTCGAAGCCGATGGCGATCACGAAGGTGGTCCTTCCGAAGGGCACGATCGACACGAAGGCCCGTTGGGGAGTGCCCGAACAGAAGCAGGTGATCTCACCCGGCGTCGCTTACGAGGTGACGAAGATCCTGCAAGAGAACATCACCTCCGGCACGGGCGTCGGTGCGAACTTCGGCAAGCCCGCGGCGGGCAAAACGGGAACGACCGAGGACCACGCGGACGCCTGGTTCTCCGGCTACACCCCGCAACTCGAGACGACGGTCTGGATGGGCTATCAGCGGGGCGAGATCCCGATGACCAACGTCCATGGCATCTCCGTCGCGGGCGGGACATTCCCGGCGACGATCTGGCGTCTGTTCATGGAGAAGGCACTCGAAAACGAGGCGACACGCGACTTCCCCTTGCCGAACACGTATCCGACGTACAAGGACTGGCACGGCGAATGGCAGTACAGCGGTGGTTCGTACGTCCCGACGCCCGATTACAGCGCGCCGGTAACGCCGCCGACGACGACGACGACGACGACGGAGCAGGCTCCGCCGGGGAAGACGCACGAGAAGGAGAAGAAGAAGAAATCGTCGCCGCCGCCTCCCCAACCACCGCCGCCCCCACCGCCGCCGGCGACGACGACAGAACCGCCGCCTGAGCCCTAGACCGACCTGGGCGGCGCTTGCCGCTGGGCTCGCCGTCCTCGGCCTGACCGCGGCGGCGGTGATGCTCGCGTGGCCGAACGACTCGCCGCTCGTTCCCAGGCACGGTGGACATCCGATCGGCGACACGACGTGGGCGTGGCTGTTCCTCGGCTTGCTCGTCGCTGCGTTTGTCGCCTACGTCGGCGGCGTTCTGCTGGCACGCTCGTCACCCCCGCGGCTCGCCGCTGTTGCCGTCATCGCGTGCGCGGTGCAACTCGTGCCGCTCGGGGCGCCGCTGCTCCTCTCGACCGACGCCTGGGCCTACTGGGCCTACGGCCGGATCGCTGCGGTTCACGATGCGAATCCTTATCGCGACGAGCCCGACGAGTTTCCGAACGATCCGGCCCTTCGCTTCATGGGCACGGACTGGCGCGATTCGACGACCGTGTACGGGCCGGCGTTCACGCTTGCCTCGGAGCCGCTCGCCCGCGCTGCGGGCTCGTCCGCCGACGCGGCCGCGTGGATCTACAAGTCGCTCGCCGCCGTGTGTGTGCTCGCGACTGCGGCGCTCGCCGCGCGGCTGTCGAGGCGCTCGGCTCTTGCCCTGGCGTTCGTCGGGTGGAACCCACTACTTGCCGTTCATTTCGCGGGCGGCGGGCACAACGACGCATTGCTCGCGCTGCTCGTCGTTTCGGCGCTCGCCGCAGGCGCGGCAGGCAGGCGGCAGCTCGCCGGTGTCTGGTGGGCGTTGAGCTTGTTCGTGAAATGGATTCCGCTCCTGCTGCTGCCGCTTCGCGCGATCGAGGCGCGCGCTCAGCACCGGCGCGTCGGTCACCTCGGCTTTGCGATCGCCGCGGTTGTCCTCCTGGCCGCCTCCTTCGCGCGTTACGGGGCCGGGTGGCTGCACGCCTTCGGGCCGCTGGCGCGCAACGCGAACCACGAGACGAGTTGGGCGTTGCCGCATCGCCTGGAGCAGCTCGGGGTGCCTCACGGCGTCTCGATCGCGCTCTTCGCGGTGGCGTTCGTGGTGGCATATGCGTGGCTTGTGCGGGAAGCGCGACGGGGAAACGCGCGCCTTGGCCTGGCGACATGCGCGCTCTTGCTCGCGGCTCCCTACCTCGTCGTCTGGTACGTCGTGCTCGCGCTGCCGCTCGCAGCGGCGGAGGACGACGAGCCCGCAGCGCTGCTCTCGCTGGTGCTGTGCGCGTACCTCCTGCGCCAGACCATTCCACTTTAAGAGCCTCTTACGGCGGGAGCACTCGGTGGAAGACCAGCACGGCATCGCGCTCGAATACGAGTCGCCAGGCGGGGTTGCGCCGCAGCCACACGACCTGCGTTGCGGTCGGAAGCGGTGCGAGCCTGTCCGCGTACCCGGGACGCGACTCGTCGACGGCGACCCACGTCGCGTCCTGGATGAACGGGAAGCTGAGGACGCGGCGCCGTGCCGAGAGATGCGCGCCGAGCGAGTTCGTCGCGCTCACGACGGCATTCGGCGGGATCATCTTGAGCGCGCGCGCTGCGACACGGTCGTGCTCGCTCACGACGGCCGCGCGCGCTTGAAGCGTCTCGCCCCCGGGCAACTCGCTCCAGACCGGGATCGCGCCGAGCGCGTAGTTGCCCACAAGCGCCGCGACGAGCCCGATCGTCGCCACCGGCAACGGCAGGCGTCCGCGAAGACGCGCACCCCCGAGCACAGCCGCTGCGATCAGCGGTGGGATCTCCGCTGCCGTGTAGTGGAAGTGGATCGACGTTTGCGTGGGCGTTGCCGAAAGGAGGTTCAGAAGGAGCGCAGGCGCAGCAGCGAGCGCGACCGGGGAGAGCAGGCACAGGCCTGCGAGCGGTAGGACGAGATCGAGCAGGTAGTGCACGCCCGCGTGGTCGAACATCAGCCGGAACAGCGCGGCCGGGTCGTCCAGCGCGGCGCGCGCCTCGCTGTAACGCCCCGAGAAGGTGCTCTGTCCCGCGCCGAAGTGCGGGACCAGGATGCCGACCGCGACCGCCGTCCATGTGACGCCCGCGACCGCGATGACCCCACCCTCGGCGCGGCGCCCCTTCGCGAGCGCGTACCACACGCCGAAGCCGGCGAGCACGAGCGGGACGTCCTCGCGGCAGATCGATGCAAACAATGCGAAGGCGGCGAACGCCGCGAGCCTGTCCTCGTCGAGGTACCAGAACGCGTAGAGCAGCGCGGGCATCGCGAGCCCGCCTGGATGAAACTCGTTCAGCGCGAGCCACGTCGTCGGCGGGTAGACGAGGTAGACGAGCGCGAAGCCGATGCCTGCGCGCTCGGAGCCGAGGTGCTTGCGCGCGAGCCAGTACACCGGCAGCACCCCCAGCGCGATCGCCACGGCCTGCGCGACCAGCAGCAGGTCCGGGCTGGGCCACAGCCACCAAAGCGGCGCGAAGAGCATGAGCACCGGGTCGATGTGCGCGCCGAGCCTGAACGCCTGATCGCCGGTGAGGGTGGTGACGCGCAGCGGGTGGCCGTGTGCGGTCGACCACACGGCCTGCACCATGTTTCCGAGGTCGAAGCGTCCGGTCTCGAACGAGCGGTGGCGAAGCATCGACAGCGCGCCGAACCCGGCAGCGAACGCGGCGGCGGCAGTCCAGACCGCTAGAGGAGCTCTTCGATGAGCGCGCGCCATCGTGCGCCGAGTATCGCCTCGCTCGCGTGCTCGCGATATGCGGTCAGGCCGCCGGCGCCGATCCGCCTGGCCAGGCTTGCGTTGGAGGCGAGCCTGCGCAAAGCGGCGACGAGCGCGTCGGGATCCCCGGGTGGAACGAGCAGTGCGCTCTTCCCGTCGGTGAGCAACTCGCGTGCGGCGGGCGTGTTCGCCGTCACGACCGGCGTGCCACAAGCGAGCGCCTGAAAGACCTTGTTCGGGATCACACGCCGAGCCTTGGCGGACGCCCCGAAGATTCCGAGCGCGCAGCCTGCCTGGTGCAGCTCGTCCGGCAGGCGCTCGTAGTCGATCCACGCGCGCCGCTCGACGTTCGCAGGAGGAGTCTGCAGCAGGGATTCGAGCTGGCCGCTGCCGACGATGCGAAATCGCAGCTCAGGCGCGAGCCGCGCGGCTTCGAGGATTGTCTCCAGCCCGTGAAGCGGGATCAGCTTGCCCACGAAGAGGCAGGTGAAGCCGGCCCGCACTTGCCACCCCGGCGTGAAGACGCGTTCCTCCGCGCCCACGAGGCAGACCTTCACGTTCCGCGCGCCGAGCTCGCGGAAGAACGCCCCGTTCGCCGCTGTGTCCGCGACGACGACCTCGGCGGCACGAAACGCTGCGCGATCGATCGTGCGGAGCATGCGCGCAACGCGCGACCGCGGCGCGAAGCGGCCGCGGTCTTCCACGAGCGTGTCTGCGAGCGAGACGAGCGGGTTGAACGCGACGGGGCGTCCGCGCGCGACGCGCTTCGCCGCGGGGAGATCGAAGTGCCCGGGGTAGCCGACCACGAGCGCGTCGAAGTCGGCGTCGGCGCGCCGGAGCAACGTCAGCTCGGCGCGCGCGAGCCTTAACGCCGAGCCGGGACCGGCACTGAATTTGTGCTCCTGCCCCTCCCACACCGACGCGTGCCGCTCACCCACCTCGACGCCGGCCTTGCGCAAGCACGAGATCACCTGTGCGTTGCGCGGGTAGTCGCGCTCGTACGTGCCGAAATAGAGAACGCGCAACCGCTCGGTTACGAGAGCACTTCCTCGACGTGAACGTCGCGCTGATCGCGCGCCACCGAGCGCTCCTCGTGGTGGCTCGTGATCATCTCGCTGATCAGACCGAGTGTGAAGAACTGCATGCCGACAACGACGAGCAGGACGCCGAGTGTGAGCAGCGGTCGCTGCCCGATTGCGTGACCGGTGAGCTTGACGATCGTCAGATAGACCAGGAGAACCACCCCCGATCCTCCGAGCAAGAGGCCAAGCCCCCCAAAGAGGTGCAGCGGCCGGTGCCGGTAACGCCCCATGAACGAGACGGTGAGCAGGTCGAGGAAGCCGCGCAGGTACCGCTCCATGCCGTAGCGCGAGCGACCGTGCTCCCGCGGCCGATGGTTGACCGGCAACTCTGCGACGCGGTAGCCCTGCTCATGCGCGAGCACGGGGATGAAGCGGTGCAGTTCGCCGTAGAGCACGAGGTTGTGCACCACCTCCGCGCGATACGCCTTGATGCCACAGTTCATGTCGTGCAGACGGAGCCCCGACATCCAGCCGGCGACCCAGTTGAAGAGCTTCGACGGGAGCCGCCGTGAGAGCGGGTCGCGGCGCCGCGTCTTCCATCCAGAGACGACGTCGAAGCCCTCCTCCAGTTTCGCGAGCAGCCGCGGGATCTCCGAAGGGTCGTCCTGCTGATCGCCGTCGATCGTGACCACGCGCGCGCCCGCGGCCTGCGCGAAGCCGGCTGCGAGTGCCGCGGACTTGCCGAAGTTTCGGCGCAGGCGTACGACGCGCACGTTGTCCTCACGCGCATGGAGACGCGTGAGCGCACTGAACGATTCGTCCGTCGACCCGTCGTCGACGTACACGGCCTCCCACTCCTCGCCAAGTGGGTCGAGCGCGGCCTGGAGCTCCTCGTGCAGCAAGCCGACGCTGCGCTCCTCGTTGTGAACGGGCACGACGACCGAGATCACGGCCCTAGTATGCGGTCGCGATGGCGGCCCTGCTCACTTTCGAGGAGGCGTTGCGGGAAATCCTCGCCCGCGTACGGCCGCTTCCGGCCGAGACCGTTCGGCTCGCCGCGGCGGCAGGCCGCGTCGTCGCGGAGGACGCGACCGCCGCGGTCGACCTGCCGCCGTTTCCAAGCTCGGCGATGGATGGGTTTGCGGTTCGCGCAGACGACACGCCTGGGCGCTTGCCTGTGGTCGACCGCATCGCGGCGGGTCGCCCTGCGACGCGTTCGCTCGCAGCCGGGCAGGCGATGGCAATCGCCACCGGCGGCGTCGTGCCGGAAGGTGCAGACGCCGTCGTTCCGATCGAGCGCGTGGTCGAGGACGACGATGCGATCGAGATCGCCGCGCGTCTCGAGCCCGGCGAGCACGTTCGGCACCGCGGAGGCGACCTCGCCGCGGGCGATCTCGTCGTGCGCGCGGGAACACTCGTGCGCCCGGCCGAGCTAGGCGCGCTCGCCGCCGCCGGCGTCGATGCCGTGTCATGTGCCAGGCGGCCGAGCGCCGCCGTCGTGTCGACGGGAACGGAGCTGCGGCTGCCGGGCGAATCGCTCGAGCCAGGCCAGATTTTCGAGGCGAACGGCGTCATGCTCGCGGCGGCGCTCACCTCCGCGGGGGCTGTGGTCGCCGCGCTCGAGTCGGTGCCGGACGACGAGGCCGCGCACCGCGCAGCACTCGAGCGCGGGCTCGGTGCGGACGTGCTCGTCACCTCGGGAGGCGTCTCCGTTGGACCACACGATCTCGTGCGGACGATCGAGGCGGAGCTCGGCGTCGAGGAGGTCTTCTGGAAGGTAGCCGTCAAGCCGGGGAAACCGGTCTCATTCGGCGTGCGGGACGGCACGCTCGTATTCGGGCTGCCTGGGAACCCCGTCTCGTCGCTCGTCTGCTTCGAGCTGTTCGTGCGACCGGCGTTGCGCGCGCTTCAAGGTGCACGCGAGCCCGGGCCGGCGTTCGCTCCAGGAGAGCTTGCCACCTCCGTGCGGCGGAACCCCGAGCGCGACGAGTTCCTGCGCGCGCGCCTCCAGGTCGACGGAGACCGCATCCTGCTCCAGCCGCTCACGGGCCAGGAGTCGCACATGATCGCCCGCGCCGCGGCTGCGGACGCCCTCGTGCTCGCGCCTCGAGGCGAGGGCGAGCTCGCGGCCGGAACTGCGGTCAGCTATCTGCCGCTTCGCTAGAGGTCCGCGGCGTCGGCGTCGGGGACGGCTTGCACGGGTGCGCGCCGGCGAGCGCGCGACGAAAGAACAACGCGGCGGACGGTGCGCCTGATGGGCCCGAGCGGCGGGCGTTCTTCGACAGGCGGGTACGGCGCGTAGCGCCCGGCAGCCAGTGCCGCCAGCTGTGCGCCGGCCGCCGCCCACACGACGCACAGCGCCAGCGCCGCGAGCGGCACCCGGCCGACCGCCGCCAGCTGCAGGAGGTACCACGGGGCGTCGAAGCCGAGGCCGAAACGGTTCGCGAATTCCCAGACGAGCAGCGCGGGGCCGGCGAGACCAGCGAGCCACACTCCCATGCGAGCTGCGAGCGGCCGGTTGCCCACCTGGGGAAGCCAGAGCCAGGCGTGGAGGGACGGGAGGAGGAACACGAGCGCAAAGGCATTCAACGAGACGACGAGCAGTGAGACGATTGCCAGCGCCAGCAGCGCCGCGCAGTGTCCAGCCAGCTCATCCTCGCGATCGACCGGCCGTCGCGGGGTCAGGCGGTCACGGGTGACGAGCCAGCCGAGGAGCGACAACCCAGCGAGGACGATCAGGCCGAACAGGGGCCAGTCCGTGCCGCTGCTCGATTCGGGTGGAGGCGGCCGAAGCGACGCGTGCGGCCACCAGCCGGCCAGCCCGACGAGCTCGAAGACGATCAGGACGAACAGCCAGAAGAGGGCTCGGCTGCGCATGCTCAGCACGGCCGGCATGAGCTGCATGCTGCGGCGCCGGGTCAGGGCGAACAGGTCGACCACCGCGGTGAGAAATGGGAGCAGCGCGGCGACGAGGACGATCTCGATCGCCCAGCCGCGGACGATGCGGGCGCCGAAGTAAACGTACGAGGAAGTCCCCTGCGCGAGCTCGAGACCCTCGTCGAGGGAGGCGAGCAGCTGCTGGGACGCGCGCCCGATGTGTCCGAACCGTGCGGCGTGGCTCTTCAGCTGGTCAGGTGTGTCGCCGACCGGGCTCGGTGGGCGGTCGCCCGCCGAGGTGAGCGTCACGGCCGAGATCCCCTGTCCCAAGAAAGGTGCCTGCTCGTAGAAGCTGAACGGGAAGGCGAGATCGAGCAGCTGGCGCAGCGCGCTCGGGCGCTGGGCAACGTCGCGCCCTTGCTCGAGCATGCGCGCAGCAGCGGTCGCCAGCAATCCGGTGCTGGGCATCCGCGGCTTGTCGCCCGAGAACTCCAACCGGGCGCGTCCGGGACCGGCGATCGCATCGAGGTCGATCACCGCGACGACGTCCCGTGCGAGCGGCGAATGCTCGGCGAAATGCGCGGCGCCGACGCCGCCGAGCGCGCCGCCGTCGGTTGACAGGAAGACGATCGTGTGTGCGGGCCGCACGCGTCGCGACGTCGACGGGGCCGTCGATGCGGCTGCGGGGTTCGCGTACGAGCGGGCGAGCTCGATCAGAGCCGCCGTGCCCGAAGCGTTGTCGTTGGCGCCTGCACCGATCCCACTGTTGTCACGGTGGGCAACGACTACGATCGTCGATGCCGACCGTCCTGGCACCACGGCGACGAGGTTCACGAAGTGCAGCCGGCCGTGTCCTGCGACCGTCGCCGCGAACGACTCCGGCCGGACGACGAATCCGTACGGCCGTAGCTGGTCGGCGAACCACCTGGCCGCTCCCGTGGCGCCCGCCGTCTCGGGCGAGCGGTCCGGGTGTGCACTCGCCAGGTCGTTCGCCAGTCGCACGGCGCCGACGGTGTCGAAGGCAGGCGGGAGGTCCGGGCGCGGCAGCGGCGCCGGCCGGGTGACCGTGAACGCCGCCAGCAGGAGGGGGAAGGCGACGAGCAGCCAGGTTCCACGGTACGTGCGGCCGCTGATCGGACGTTCGAGCGAGCCACGCCGCGCTCGGCGCCGGCGGCGCGTGGGCGGAGCCGCGGACATGCCGGGCTATAGTAAGTGCCTGGTTCCCCGTCGCCCGGCAGGCCTGCACATGCCCGAGCCACCGACCATCCTGCTCGTCGACGACGAGGACGCCGTTCAGAAGCTCCTCGCGTATCCGCTCGAGCGCGATGGATTCCGGGTCGTGTCGGCCCGCGACGGCGAGGAGGCGCTCGATCGCTTCGGCGAGGAGAACCCCGACCTCGTCGTGCTCGACATCATGCTGCCCCACCTCGACGGTCTCGAGGTTTGCAAGCGTCTGCGGGCCCGCAGCACCGTCCCGATCATCATGCTCACCGCTCGCGACGACGAGCTCGACAAGGTTGTCGGGCTCGAGCTCGGTGCGGACGACTACATCACGAAGCCGTTCTCGATCCACGAGTTCCGCAGCCGCGTGCGCGCGCTGCTCAGGAGGGCGAAGCTCCCGCCGTACCAGGGCGAAGACGGCGACGAGGTGATCTCCTCGGGCTCGCTGCGCATCGATGTCGCCCGCCGCACCGTCGAGCTCGACGGGCATTCCGTGCAGCTGACGTACGTCGAGTTCGAGCTCCTGCGCACGATGGCATCCCACCCTGGGCGCGTGTTCTCGCGGAAGATGCTCCTGGAGGAGCTCTGGGGCGGGTCGGACTACCGTGAGCCGCGGACGATCGACGTGCACGTGCGCCATTTGCGCGAGAAGCTCGAGCAGGACCCGCGCGAGCCGGAGTTCATCCACACGGTGCGTGGCGTCGGATACCGCTTCCGGGAACGATGAACCCGTTCAAGAGTGTCGGTGCGCGGCTCAGCTTCGCCTTAGTGGCCGTCGTCGCGTTGGCGCTCGGTCTCGTCTACATGATCGTCGTGCCGTCGCTGCGGCAACGCCTGATCGAGGCGAAGCTCAACCAACTCGAGAACGTGATGCCGCTGATCGCGGCGCAAGTCTCCCACACCCAGTTGTTCGACTTTACGACCGAGGCGCCGGTCTGGTCGGGTCGAGCTGACGCACGCGTCGTCGTCTACACGAATCGCAATCCCACGTCGACGGCGTCGAAGGTCTCGCTGTCGATCTTCGCCGACTCGAACCCGAATTCGTCGGTGGATCTGTCCTCAGACCCCGTTGCGCAGCGGGCGGCGAACACCCAGACCGAGGTCTCCGGCACCGTTCACCGGGGCAATGCCGAGTGGGCCGAGGTGGCGACGCCGGTGTCGATGGGGGGCGTTCCCAACGCTGGATTCCTGTTGTTTTCCGCCTCGCTCCACGACGCGCTGGCCAATGTCGCGACTGTTCAGCGCCGCATGCTTGAGGCGGGCGTACTCGCGCTTGTGCTCGCGCTGTGCGTGGGCTACGGACTGGCGTACCTCTTCGCGCGCCGTATCAGGCGCCTCGAGGTCGCAGCCGAGCGCATTGCGGCCGGCCGCTTCGACCAGCCGGTCGTCGACAAGAGCGAGGACGAGCTGGGGCAGCTTGCGCGTGCCTTCGACCGGATGCGGCTGCGCCTCTCGCAGCTGGAGCGCGCGCGACGCGAGTTCATCGGCAACGCTTCGCATGAGCTGCGCACGCCGCTCTTCTCGCTGCGCGGCTTCCTCGAGCTCATGACCGACGAAGAGCTGGACGAGGCGACTCGACGCGAGTTCCTCGAGACGATGCGCGAGCAGGTCGACCGGCTCCAGCGGTTGGCCGAGGACCTTCTCGACCTCACGCGCCTCGACGCCGGCAGGATGCACATCGAGCGCCGCCAGATCGATATGGGCGAGCTCGCGCGCGACCTTCACGATGAGTTTCGCGCGGTCGCGATCGCGACCGCGCACGAGCTCGAGCTGGACGCCCGAGAGGGCTACGCGCTCGGGGACGAGGAACGGGTCGTCCGGATCGGACATGCGCTGCTCGAGAATGCGCTCAAGCACACACCGCCCGGGACGCGTGTCACTGTGGAGTCGATCGGGAGCTCGCTCGTCGTGGGGGACGACGGTCCGGGCATTCCGGCTGAGCATGCCGCGCAGGTCTTCGAGCGGTTCTACCGCGTCGACGGAGCCAGGGCCTCCGGCAGCGGGCTGGGGCTCGCGATCGCGCGCGAGCTTGCCGAGGCGATGGGCGGGACGCTCGAGCTCGACTCCACTGCGGGCGGGACGACGTTCACGCTTCAGCTGCCGCTCGCCCGTTTTCCCGTGGAAACGGACGGAAGCGCGGACGAGCGTTTTGTTCCAGCCGGCGAGGCAAGAACCACTCGGGACGATGTCGCAACGGACGCAACTCGGTTGAAATAGGTAGGAGCAGGTTTAGACGGAGAAACCTGCGGGTAGGCTACGAACACCTCGAATGGCGATCGCGAACAACACGGCAAGCACCTCGCGCGCGGACGCACGTGACCGCCGGGTTGTCCGACTGACGATTCCGGCGCGGCCCGAGTACATCACGCTCTGCCGGCTCGCCCTGACGGGGCTGGCCCGGCTCCGGCCGATCTCGGACGAGCTCGTCGCGGACCTCAAGCTCGCCCTCACGGAGGCCGCGTCGAACTCGGTCAGACATGCGTACGCCGGCGGCGGAGGCTCCGTTGAGATCGCGTACGAGCTCTACGGCGATCGACTCGTCATCGAGGTGAACGACGAGGGGGAGGGCTTCGACCCGGCGGAAGACGGCGAGCTGGGCGACCTCGAGCACCTCACCGAGGGCGGTCTCGGCATCGCAATCATCCGCGCGATCGCCGACGAGTTCGTCCTGTCCCGCGGCCCGCGGGGCCGCGGCTCGCGATTGCGCTTCGTCAAGGTCCTGACCGCGTAACCCGCCGCTTGCTCCAGCTCGTCAACGTCGGACACAAGTCGCTGGTCGACTATGGCTCGCTTGCGACGCGAGGCCTGATGGACGAGATCCGCGCGCTGGCGGGGCCGCTCGCCGGCAGGCGGGTGCTCCACCTCTCCGCGACCGCGTTCGGCGGCGGCGTTGCTGAGATCAACTACACCCTCGTGCCGCTGATGCAGGACGCGGGGCTCGAAGTCGAGTGGCGGATTATCCGCGGCGCCGACGACTTCTTCAACGTGACCAAGACGATCCACAACGCGCTTCAGGGAAATCCGCAAGGACTGAGCGAGTCGCATCGAGAGATCTTCCACCGCTACCAGGAGCTGAACGCGCGCGATCTCACCGCGGACTACGACTTCATCATCGCCCACGACCCGCAGCCGGTCGGGCTGATCGACCACTTCCCCCGCTCCAAAGCGCAGTGGATCTGGCGCGGGCATATCGACTTCTCGGCCCCGAATCGGGAAGTGTTGGCGTTCCTGCTGCCGTCGATCGCGCGGTACGACGCCACGATCTTCCACCTGCCGGAGTACGCGCCGGACGCGCCCGGGCTGCCGCCGGCATACATCTGGCCGCCGGCGATCGACCCGCTCGCGCCGAAGAACATGGCACTCTCGCCTGAGGATGCGGCGTACATCGTCGACCAGTTCGGCATCGACGTCGAGCGGCCGCTGCTGACCCAAGTCTCGCGCTTCGATCCGTGGAAGGACCCGCTGGGCGTCATCGATGCCTACCGGCTCGTGAAGGAGGAGATTCCCGAGGTGCAACTCGCGCTCGTCGGCTCGATGGCGCACGACGATCCGGAGGGCTGGGAGTACTACAACACGACCGTCGAATACGCGGCCGGGGACCCGGACATCTACATCCTTTCGAACCTCAACAACGTCGGCTCGGTCGAGGTGAACGCGTTTCAGGTGCACTCTCGCGTCGTGATCCAGAAGTCCATCCGGGAGGGCTTTGGGCTCACCGTCAGCGAGGCGCTCTGGAAGGCGCGTCCCACGGTCGCCGGTCGCGTCGGCGGCATCGTCGTCCAGATCGCGGACGGCGAGACCGGCCGCCTCGTCGACTCCGCCGAGAAGTGCGCGGCGGCGTGTCTCGAGGCGCTGCGCGACCCGGAAACCGCAAGGATCCAAGCGTTGCGGGGCAAGGAGTACGTACGGACGCATTTCCTGACGCCGCGCCTCCTGCGCGACTGGCTGACGCTGTTCAACCGCCTGATCGGCAACGACACCGGCATCGAGCTCGCCACCGTCGGCGCGAGATGACCCAGGGCGCCGGGGATAGGGTCCCGGCATGGCGTCACGCCGGAACCTGATCGTCGTCTCCAACCGCGGCCCTGTGACGTTCAACTGGAGCGGCGGCGAGCGCGTTGCGCGCCGAGGTGGCGGAGGGCTCGTCACCGCTCTGCGCAGCCTCGTTCTGCATCACGACGTCACCTGGATCGCAAGCGCGATGTCCGACGAGGATCGCGTTGTCGCACTGGACAACAACGAGGAGCCGTTCGAGGAGACCGCGCGCGACGGCTCGACCTACCGCTTGCGACTGATCGCGCACGACGAGCAGGCGTATGACTGGTTCTACAACGTCATCGCCAACCCAATGCTGTGGTTCCTCCAGCACTACCTCTGGGATCTCGCAGCAGCTCCTAGCATCGACCACGGCGTGCACCACGCGTGGCAAGAGGGATACGTATCGGTCAATCGTGCATTCGCCGAGGCGGTGATCGAGGAACTCGAGCGCGATCCGCACGCGTCCGTCTTCTTCCACGACTACCACCTCTACGTTGCTCCACGGATCGTTCGCGACGCGCGGCCGGATGCTCGGCTCGTCCACTTCGTGCACATTCCGTGGGCGGCGGCGGACTACTGGTCGGTGCTGCCGCTCGCGATCCGGCGCGCGATTCACGACGGTCTGCTCGCGAACGACGTCGTCGGCTTTCACACGCGGCGCTGGCGCCGCAACTTCATCCGTGCCGCGGAAGACATCGTCGGCGCTGCGCCCGACTGGGCGCACGACTCGGTCGGTTACGAGGGACGCCGGATCGCAGTCACGGCGTCGCCCATCTCGGTCGACCCCACGGAGTTCGACGAGCTTGCGAACAGCCCAGCGGTACTCGGGGCCGGCCGAAAGCTCGCCCGCCATCGGCCCGAGAAGCTCGTGCTACGCGTCGACCGGACAGACCCTTCCAAGAACATCGTCCGCGGCTTCCGTGCGTTCGAGCTCTACCTCGACGCGCACCCCGAGATGCACAAGCGCGTCGCCCTCGTCGCGCTGCTCGATCCTTCGCGGCAGGAGATTCCCGAGTACGCCGAGTACGTCGGTGCGATTCAGCGCGAGGCCCGCCGGGTCAACGATCGTTTTCAGCAAGACGGTTGGATGCCGATCGACCTTCAGATCAACGACAACTTCCCGCGCGCGGTCGCGGCCTACAAGGACTTCGACGTGCTGTTCGTGAACGCGATCTTCGATGGGCTGAACCTCGTCGCGAAGGAGGCGCCGCTCGTCAACGAGCGCGACGGCGTACTCATCCTCTCGGAGAACGCCGGCGTGCACGAGGAGCTCGGCGACTGGGTGCTGTCGGTCAATCCGTTCGACGTCGCCGGCCAGGCCGATGCGATCCATCGGGCGATCGAGATGCCCGCCGAAGAGAAGCGCGACAGGATCGAGGCGATCCGCGCCTGGGTGCGGGAGCACGACCTCGCGGCGTGGATCGATGTTCAGCTGCAGGCGCTGGACGCCGAGTCAATGGTGGCGCGCGGATGAGCGAGCTCTCGCATGTCTCCGAATCCGGCGAGGTCCGGATGGTGGACGTCGGGGGTAAGCCGCTCTCGCGGCGACGCGCGATCGCGTCGGCGAGCGTTCGGATGGCAACGGAAACGGCCCGCCGGCTGAGAGACCTACCCAAGGGAGACGCGCTTGCCACCGCACAACTGGCGGGGATCATGGCGGCGAAGCGAACCGCGGAGCTCATTCCGTTGTGTCATCCGTTGCCGCTCACGAGGATCGACGTGCAGGTCGTGGCAGACACGTCGTCCGTCGAGATCACCGCGACCGTGGAGACGACGGCGCAAACCGGCGTCGAGATGGAGGCTTTGACCGCAGCAACTGTCGCGGCGCTGACGGTATACGACATGGCGAAGGCGGTCGACAAGGGGATGGTCGTCGAGGACGTGAAGCTCGTGGAGAAGACGAAGTCGTGACGGCGGCCGTGCTCACGATCTCCGACGGCGTTGTAGCGGGCGAGCGCGAGGACGCGAGCGGCGACACGCTCGAGGAGTTGCTTGCGGCCGACGGCTACGACGTCGTGCGCCGCGTCGTGCCCGACGAGCGCGAGCAGATCTGGGCGGCGATCCGCGATCTCGCCGCCGAAGCGCGGCTCGTGCTCACAACGGGCGGGACGGGGGTGGCGCCGCGTGACGTGACGCCGGAGGCGACGCTTGGCGCGCTCGACCGCGAGGTGCCCGGGATCGCCGAGGCGATCCGTGCCGATTCGATTGCGAAGACTCCGCATGCGTTGCTCTCTCGCGGTGTCGCCGGGACGGTCGGCTCCACTCTCGTCGTCAACCTTCCCGGCTCGCCCGGCGGGTGCCGCGACGGCTTCGCCGTGATCCGGCCCGCGCTCGAGCACGCGTTGCGGCTCATGGCCGGCGAGTCGACCGCGCACAAACAGACGTGACGAGCGCGGTCGCAGTCCTGCCCGCTCGGTTCGCCCGGCTCGTAAAAATCGAGCACACGCTCTTCGCGCTGCCCTTCGCGTACGTCGGTGCGTTGCTGGCCGTGCAGGAGGTTCCGTCCGCACACGATCTGCTCTGGATCACGATCGCGATGGTGGGCGCTCGCTCGCTCGCGATGGGGTTGAACCGGCTGATCGACGCACAGCTCGACGCTCGCAATCCGCGCACGGCGAACCGCGAGCTGCCCGCGGGCCTCTTGACGCGGGCTCAGGTGCTCTTCTTCTGCGTCGCGTCGTTCGTCGTCTTTCTGATCGCCGTCTTCCAGCTCAATCCCGTCGTCCGTTGGTTGTGGCCGATCCCCGTCGTGGGGTTCGTGATCTACCCGTACCTGAAGCGATTCACGTGGGTCTGCCATCTGTGGCTCGGCGCCGTCGACGGCCTCGCGCCGATGGGCGCGTGGGTCGCGATCACCGGGAAGCTGCCGCTCGAGGCGTGGGAGCTCGGTGGCGCGGTCGCGTTCTGGGTCGCCGGCTTCGATCTCTTCTACTCGCTCTTCGACGTCGAGGTCGACCGGCGCCAGGGGCTTCACTCCGCCGCGACGCGCTTCGGCGTGCGCGGCGCCTTCTGGGGTGCGCGCGTGATGCACGCGCTGACGGTCGTTCTCCTCGCGCTCGTCGGCTTCGGGCTGGACCTCGGCGCGTGGTACTGGCTCGGGGTCGCCGCGGTCGCGGTGCTCCTCGCCGTCGAGCATGCACTCGTTTCCCCGGGCGATCTGCGGCGGCTGAACGCAGCGTTCTTCACGATGAACGGCGTGATCAGCGTCGTGTTCCTCTTCTTCGTGCTTGCGGACGTCGTGTCGTGATCCGCGCGCGTGGGCTCGCGATGCGGTACGGCTCGAAACGGATCTTCGACGGGCTGGAGCTCGACGTTGAGCGCGGCGGATTCGTCCTCGTCACTGGACCGAACGGCGCGGGAAAGACGACACTGCTCCGGCTCGTCGCCGGCCTCGTCGCGCCGACCGGTGGTGAGATCGCGGTCGATGCGACTCGTGCGCAGCTCGGGTTTCTCGCGCACGAGCCGCTCGTCTACCGCGAGCTGACCCCGCTTGAGAACCTCGACATGTATGGGCGCCTGTATCGCGTGGCCGAGCGGCGCGAGCGGATCGGCATGCTGCTCGAGCGGTTCGATCTCTGGGACGCGCGCAACGAGCGCACGAGCTCGTTCTCGCGCGGGATGTTGCAGCGGCTCGCGCTCTGTCGCGTACTGCTCCACGAACCGGAGCTGGTGCTTCTTGACG
>DASVFB010000196.1:0-2044 GCA_036380275.1 Gaiellaceae bacterium
GTTCGTCGCGCTGCACCCGACACGCACGGAGGTGCTGATCGGCGGCACGCACTACGCCGGGGAGATCAAGAAGTCGATCTTCACCGTGATGAACGACCGGCTCCCGATCGAGGGCATCCTCCCGATGCACTGCTCCGCGAATGTCGACGACGACGGGCGCGTCGCGGTGTTCTTCGGACTCTCGGGAACGGGTAAGACCACGTTGTCCGCCGATCCGCAGCGCCGGTTGATCGGCGACGACGAGCACGGCTGGGGCGACCGAGGCGTCTTCAACATCGAGGGCGGGTGCTACGCAAAGGTCATTCGTCTTTCGGCCGACGCGGAGCCCGAGATCTGGAAGACGACACGCACGTTCGGAACGATCCTCGAGAACGTCGCGATCGACGAGCGCGGCGTGGTCGATCTCGACGACGCCTCGAAGACGGAGAACACGCGGGCGGCCTACAAGTTGGAGCAGATCTCGAACGTGCTCCCCGAGAAGCAGGCGGGCCATCCGAGCGCGATCGTGATGCTGACCGCCGACGCCTTCGGGATCCTGCCGCCGCTCGCGCGGCTGACGCATGCGCAGGCGCTGTTCTACTTTCTCTCCGGGTTCACGGCGAAGCTCGCCGGCACCGAGATCGGCGTCACGGAGCCGCAGCCGACTTTCTCGACCTGCTTCGGCGCGCCGTTCCTGCCCCAGCCCCCGCACGTGTACGCGCGGATGCTGGGCGAGAAGCTCGCAGCGCACGACGCGACCGCCTGGCTCGTGAACACCGGCTGGACGGGAGGCCCGTTCGGCGAAGGCGAGCGGATGCCGATCGGCGCGACGCGCGCGCTGCTGCACGCCGCGCTGTCGGGCGAGCTCGACACGGTCGACTACCGAATGGACGATGTGTTCGGGTTCGAGGTGCCGACGCAGGTGCCGGGCGTCGTTGCAGCGCTGCTCGATCCGCGCGGCACGTGGCGCGATCCCGCCGCCTACGACGTCAAGGCGAGAGAGCTCGCGCAGATGTTTCAGTCGAACTTCGAGAAGTTCGTGCCGGATGCGCCGCCCGAGGTCTCGGCGGCAGGCCCCCGCGCCTAGCGCAGGCGAAGCGCGTAACGCCGCGCATTCGATAGCTTGGAGCGAGATGGAAGCCAAGCACGACGTGCTCGTCGTCGGCGCCGGCTGCGCAGGCATGCGCGCCGCGATCGAAGCGTTCGACGCAGGCGCCGACGTCGCGCTCCTGTCGAAGATCCATCCGACGCGAAGCCACTCCGGCGCCGCCGAGGGCGGGATCAACGCGGCGCTTGGAAACGCATCCGAGGACAACCCCGAAATCCACGCTTTCGACACCGTCAAGGGCTCCGACTATCTCGGCGACCAGGACGCGATCCAGATCCTCTGCGACGAGGCGCCCGGCGACGTCTACCAGCTCGAGCATTGGGGCGCAGTCTTCTCCCGCACGGAGGACGGACGCATCGCGCAGCGCCCGTTCGGCGCCGCCGGTGCGCCGCGCACCGCGTACGCCGCCGACATCACCGGGCACGTGCTCGTGCACGTGCTCTACGAGCAGGTGATGAAGCGCAACATCCAGACGTACGAAGAGTTCTTCGCCTGGCGGCTCGTCGAGAACGACGGACGTTGCCAGGGCGTCATCTGCTGGGACCTCGTCGACGGCGGCCTGAAGACGATCGGCGCGAAGACGATCATCCTCGCCACCGGCGGCGCGGGTCGTCTCTACATCGGCACCACGAACGCCTACTCGTGCACCGGCGACGGGATGGCACTCGCGCTCGACATGGGCGTCGCGCTCAAGGACATGGAGATGATGCAGTTCCATCCGACGACGCTCTCTCCGACGGGTGTGCTGATCACCGAGGGGACGCGCGGCGAGGGCGCGTACCTCGTCAACTCCGAGGGCGAGCGCTTCCTCAAGCGCTACGCGCCTAACGCGATGGAACTCGCTTCGCGCGACGTGATCTCGCGGGCCGAGCAGACGGAGATCGACGAGGGCCGCGGCGTCGACGGCAACGTGCTGCTCGACATGCGACACCTCGGCTCCGAGAAGATCCTCGAGCG
>DASVFB010000197.1:0-18663 GCA_036380275.1 Gaiellaceae bacterium
CTTCGTCGCCTCCGCCAGCGCGAGGTACATCGGCTCGAGCTCGGGGACCTCGTCGTGGATCGCTCGGACGTGCGCGTCCACGGTCTTCCAGTCGCCGCGTGCGATCGGTCCGGTCAGCTCGAAGTCGTTCTCGATCGTGCGCGTCATCAGCGGCACCAGCGCCTCCGGCGGCGCGCCTGCGGCCTCGAACAGGCGGGTCGCCGCGCGGTGCAACGTCACGAGGTAGTTGGAGGCGATCGCCGCGCCGGCGTGGTAGACGGGCCGCGCCTCCTCGGTCAGGTCGAACGGCTGGAGCCCCAGCGCGCGCGCGAGCTCGCGGCCGTGCTCTTGCGCCTCGTCGCTCTCCGCGGTGACCGCGGCCCACGCGCCATCGAGCTGCTCGGCGCCGCGCGCGTTTGTGAACGTCTGCAGCGGATGCATCCCGAAGCGACGCGTGTGCGGATCGAGCGCCCGAAGCGGCGTCGCACCGCTGACGTGCGCCACCCACTGGCCATGTCCCAGGGACAGTCCCTGGGCGGTGTCTGCAATCGCCGTGTCCGGGACGCAGAGGAGTGCCAGCTCCGCGTCCTCTCGCAGCTCGACGCCGCGCTCCTCGAGGCGCTCTGCGACGGCCGCGCCGACGCGGCCGCGTCCAATGACGTTGACTGATTCGAACATCGAGCTCCAGTTCCGTGGCGGATACCGGGCTATTCCAGTCTAACTGTGGCGCTGGATTCTCAGCTCGAGGTTCTGCATGACCTCGGGCCACTCGTCGTCGATCACCGCGTACCAGGCGGAGTCTCGGCGCTCGCCGCCTCGCACGAGCATGTGCTTACGGTGGACGCCCTCGAACTGCGCGGGAAGCGCGGCCAGCGCGGCTCGCGCGCGCTCGTTCCGTGCGTCGGTCTTGAACTCGACGCGCCGCAGGCCTAGCGTCTTGAAAGCGTGGCGGAGCAGCAGGTACTTCGCCTCGACGTTCGCGCCGGTGCCCCAGGCGGACGGGTTGAGCCACGTGTTCCCGATCTCGACGCGCAGGTGCTCGGGTGCGAGGCTGAGGTAGCTCGTCGAGCCGGCGATCGAGCCGTCGCGCAGGACGGCGAACTGGACGCGCGTGCCGGAGTCGTGCTCGGCGAACGCGTCGTCCAGCCAGCGCTCGACGTCGCGAGTGACCATGAACCGCCAGGTCTGCTCGTCGGCCGCTGCGGCGCGGAGCCCGTCACGATGCTCGTCCGCCAGCGGCTCGAGCGTGACGATCCGCCCGCGCAGCACTGTGGCGAGGTCGTCCCACACGCGCCTATGTTCGCCGCTACGGCTTAGGCTCGCCGGACTTCTTCCCGATCCCGCGCGAGACCTCCACCGGCGCGGGCTGCTCGTCCTTCGGCTTCGTCCGCGAGCTCGGCGGATGAACGGGATGCACCGGATGCACGGGCTTCGCGCGTTCGGAATGCACCGGATGCGCCCGTTGCCCGCTTGCGTGCGCGTTCGGCTGCGCGCGCCGCTTCGTGCTCTTGTTCGTTTTCGCCGATGCGGGCGCGGCCGAGCGGAGAGCCTTGACGGCCTGGCCCGGCGGCGTGCTCCGGAGCGAGCGCGGCGTGTGCGCAATCGCGCTCGCCGTCTGCCCCGGACGCGTGGCTCGCGAGCCGTGCGCGGCCGAGTGCGACTTGTTCGCAACGTTCGGCTTGTGCGCGATCGCCGGTCGAGACGTAACGATGAACGCGACCGGAGCGACGCGCCTCGGAGCCTGGGAGGTCCGTTCGCCGCCGGCAAGTAAGGCAGGTGCGGCAGGCGGCTGTGCGATTCGGGACACCGGGTGCTCGGCGCGCGCGACGCCGTAGGTGCCACCGCCGACCACGGCGCCGGCGACGACGACCGCTGCGACCTTCGCGGCGACCCCTCCGACGACGACCGACGACGCGCCTGCCGCTCCACCGCCGGCCGTCACGCCGGCCGCCGCCGTCAACCCGCCCGCGCCGGTCACGCCTGTGGCGGCTGCAGCACTCTGGCCGCCCATCCAGTGCGAGATCGTCGCGGGCAGCGGCACGAGCACGAGCGTCTTCAGCGCGCGCCGCTGCGCTCGCTGGCTCTGTGCGAGGCTGTTGCATTCGGCGCATGCGCGGAGGTGCGCCCTCAGCGCACGCCGTTCGGCGCGCGATGCCCGGCCGTCGAGCTGCTTGTTGAGCGCAATCCCCGCCTCCCGGCACGTGAGCCGCTCCTCGAGTTGCTCGCGCAGCGCGCGGCGTGCGCGGAACAAGACGGTCTCGAGCGCCGAGACGTTGATGCCGAGCACCTCGGCGATCTCGGCGTATGAGCAGCCCTCGAGCTCGCGCATGACGATCGCGGCCCGCTGGTTGGGCGCTAGCTGCGAGAGCGCACGGCGCAGGTCCTCAGCGGACGGAGCCGAAATGTCGTCGTCCGATCCTTTCCCGAAGCGCTCGTCGAACTCGACCTCGTGCGGCCGTCGCTGCGCCTGGCGAAACCGCTGCCGGCAGACGTTGTGCGCGATGGTGATCAACCAGGGCTTGGGCTTCTCCGGGCGCGTTCCTTGCTTGAACGCGCGGTAGGCGTTGAGGAAGGTCGTCTGGGTAACGTCCTCCGCGTCGGCTGTGGCGCCGAGCATGCCCGCGGCGTAGCGGTAGACGTCGTGGACGTGACGTTCGTAGAGGCGCTCGAATGCCTTGTCAGCGTCAGCTCTACGCAGGAAGGCCGGAGCCGTCTTCCTCAGGGCCATGGCGCCCAAAGTGTAGGGGAGCGGCGAGGCACCAGAGGCGCCTCGCCGCTCGGGGCGCGAAAGGGCGGTTGGAGGGCGCCCTTTCTCTGCGCGAAGCCCGTTACGGGTTCGCGTGCGCCGTCTTCGAGACGCATTTCGCGAAGGCGTTCGAGCGGCCGCCGTGCCTCTTCGTGAAGTCGGTGGGGCCGAGTGTCGTGCGCTCGGCCCTGCACGCCAGCATGGCGATCTTCCGCATAGTTTTCTCCTGGTGGTGACGGTGATCTCGGTATCGGTTCCTGCTCACCCATCAAGATCCCCTCGGGCTCGAAATCCTGCGGAGCGCAGGGCGATTCCCCCGGTCGGAACTCGCTAGAATCGCGTTCTGATGCCGATTTACGAGTTCGTCTGTATGGAATGTGAGTCCCACTACGAGGAACTCGTTCCGATGGGAGAGTCGGCCGACTGCCCGGATTGCGGCTCTGCGAACGTGCGGAAGCAGTTCTCGGTGTTCGCAGCGCACGGCATCGAGACCCCGGCGGCGTTCGGTGGAGGAGGCTGCTGCGGCGGCTCCTGCGGCTGCTGCTGATCGTCCGGCCGCGGCGTTAGATTCCCCGCGATGCACGAGCTAAGCGTTCTCGCCGATGCCGTCGCGGGATGCACGAAGTGCCGGCTTGCCGAGGGCCGGACGCAGGTCGTCTTCGGCTCGGGCCACCCGCAGGCCGACCTGATGTTCGTCGGCGAGGCGCCCGGCTTCCACGAGGACAAGCAGGGCGTCCCCTTCGTCGGCCAGGCCGGGAAGCTGCTCGACACGCTGCTCGCGGGGATCGGCCTGACACGGAGCGACGTCTTCGTCGCGAACGTCCTCAAATGCCGCCCGCCCGGCAACCGCGATCCGCAGCCGGACGAGATCCAGGCGTGCGAAGGGCACCTGTGGAAGCAGATCGAGCTGATCCAGCCGAAGGTCGTTGCGACGCTCGGCAACTTCGCGACGAAGCTCCTCTCTGGCCGCCAGCTCGGGATCACCCGCGTGCACGGCCAGGAGCAGGAGACGACGCTCGGCGGCAACAAGGTGCTGCTCTACCCGCTCTACCATCCCGCCGCAGCGCTCTACACGCCGCGGATGCTCGAGGTGCTCGAGAGCGACTTTCGCAGGCTCCCCGAGCTGCTCGGACGGGCGCTCGAGCCGGTCCCGGAGCCTCAGCCGGCCTTCGAGCCGGCGCCCGAGCCAGCCGTCCAGCTCGGTCTGTTCTAACTCGTCTCTACCCTTCGTCTCGTGGCCGAGACGGAGACCAGCTCACCTGCTGAGACGGAAGCCGTTGCGGCGCGGCTCGGCGACGAGTTGCGCCCGGGCGACGTCGTGACCGTGGCCGGGGAGCTCGGCTCGGGGAAGACGACGTTCGTCCGCGGCGCGTGCCGCTCGCTCGGAGTGACTGCGCCTGTGACAAGCCCCACGTTCACGATCGGGCACCGGTACGAAGGCACGGTGCCCGTGTCGCATCTCGATCTCTACCGTTTCACCGGCCTGTCGCATGCGGAATGGGGAGATCTCGAGCCCTACTTCGACGACGCCGTCGCGTTCGTCGAGTGGCCGGAGGCCGGCGCCGGCGTCCTGCCCGCGCCGCGCTTTCGCGTGCACATGCGGCATAGTGGCTCCGACCAGCGAGCGATCACGATCGAGCGTGCTGATACTCGCGTTTGACACGGCCACGTCGACGGCGACGAGCGCGCTCGTCCGCGACGGCACAGTTCTCGGCGAAGGGACGACGACGCCCGTCCGCGTCCTCGAGGACGTCGACGCGCTGCTGCGGGACGCGGGCGTCGACGCAAGGGAGCTCGACGCCCTCGCAGTAGGCATCGGACCGGGTAGCTTCACCGGTGTGCGCATGGGGCTCGCGTCCGCGCGCGGATTGGCACTCGCGCTCGATATCCCGGTTGCAGGCGTCTCGACGCTGGCGGCGCTCGCGGCGGGTGCTCCCGACACCGTTCCGCTGATCGACGCCAAACGGCACGAGCTGTTCCTCGAGCAGAACGGGGAGATCGTCGCGCTGCCGGCGGCCGTGTTCGAAGCCCCCGGACTGACCTGCGTGGGGGACGGAGCGATCCGTTACCGCGAGCACCTCGAGCGCACGGGTGCCGACGTGCCGCCGGACGACAACGAAGTGCACCTCCCGCGCGCGCGCTTCCACGTGCAGCTCGCACGCGACTTCGGGCCGGCCGAGCTCGTCGAGCCGCTCTACGTCCGTGTGCCCGACGTCGATCGGACGTCCACGTGAAGACCGCCGTCGACATCCGCGCGCTGACGATCCGCGATCTGAACGCGATCGAGTCGATCGAGCGCCGGTCGTACCCGACGCCGTGGTCGCGCTCGATGTTCGCCGGCGAGCTCGCCAAGCCCGCGTCGCTGTGCCTCGGCGCGTTCGAGGACGACCGCCTCGCCGGCTACCTGATCACGTCTCGTTACGTCGACGCCTGGCACGTGATGAACATCGCCGTCAATCCGAGCTTCCGCCGCCGCGGGATTGCGACCGCACTGCTCGAGCGGCTGTTCGAGCTCACGGACGACGGCGGCCGGCGTGGCTACACGCTGGAGGTTCGCGTCTCGAACAACGGTGCGATCAAGCTGTACGAGCGCCTCGGTTTTACCGCGCGTGGCAAGCGCCGCGGCTACTACACCGACAACCGCGAGGACGCGCTCGTCATGTGGCGCGATCCGAGCGACGATCTCGACAGTGGCTCCGAACGTTGATTCTCGCCATCGAGACGTCGTGCGACGAGACGGCGTGCGCACTCGTGTCGGGCGACGGTTGGATCGCGTCCAACGTCGTCGCTTCACAAGCTGACCTTCACGCCCGCTACGGCGGCGTCGTGCCCGAGATCGCGTCGCGGCACCACCTCGAGCTCGTCTCACCGGTGGTCCGGGAAGCGCTCGACGACGCCGCGGTGTCGCTGGACGACGTCGACCGCGTCGCTGTGACGCAGGGCCCCGGATTGATCGGCGCGCTGCTCGTGGGGCTGCAGGCCGCGAAGGCGATCGCATGGTCACGCCGGATGCCGCTCGTGCCGGTCGACCACCTCCACGGTCATGTCGCGTCCCTCTTCCTCGAGCCGGATCCGCTCGAGCCGCCGTTCCTCTGCCTGCTCGCGAGCGGCGGGCACACGATGCTGCTCGACGTGCACGAGCACGCGCGCTGGGACGTGCTCGGATCGACGCTCGACGACGCCGCCGGCGAGGCGTTCGATAAAGGCGCCCGCCTGCTCGGCCTCGGCTATCCGGGCGGCGCCGCCGTCGACCGGCTCGCACGCAAAGGCGATCCCGAGGCGTTCTCGTTCCCCGTCGCGCGCGTCGGCGGGCTCGACTTCTCCTTCTCCGGCGTGAAGACAGCGCTGCTGTACGCAGTGCGCGACCTCGGCGACGGCGCGGAGGCGCGCCGCGCCGACCTCGCAGCGAGCTACCAGCGAGCGATCGTGAGCGCGCTCGTCCAACGGACGGAGGACGCAGCCGCGCGGATCGGGGCGGAGCGGATCGCCGTCGTCGGCGGCGTCGCAGCCAACTCGGAGTTGCGCGCGTCCCTGCCCGGTGCCGCACTCGCCCCGTTGGCCCTCTGCACCGACAACGCAGCGATGATCGGATCAGCGGCGAGGTTCGCACCGGCCATCCCGTGTCCCCGCTACCTTGCGCTCGATGCGTACTCGTCAGCTCGTTGAGCTAGGGCTCGCCGTGGCGGCGACCGTCGTCGGCCTCACGCTTGCGGTCGAACGGGAGTCCAGCCGGGCCGCCGAGCCCGCGTCTCCGGTCAGCTGGCAGGGGCTCGTCGGAGGTGGCCAGCGCTCGCCGGTCAGCGTCGGCCAGCGAATGATCGTCGTCATGAAGACGCCGTCGCTCGTGGATCGCATCGTCGCGCACGGAGGCATTGC
The DNA here is from genome assembly GCA_036380275.1 of Gaiellaceae bacterium. Lineage (GTDB taxonomy): Bacteria > Actinomycetota > Thermoleophilia > Gaiellales > Gaiellaceae > DASVFB01. The sequence continues at coordinate 6,602 of DASVFB010000197.1, forward strand.
GTCGGCGACGCGAGAGCAGACGTGGACGAACAGTGTGCTCGCGCAGCAGCGTCTCCTTCGCTCGAGGCTCGAGGTGCAGGGCGTCGAGATCCACCCGGAGCTCAACTTCGCGCGGGTGCTCGCCGGCTTCTCGGCGGCGCTCGACGCGACCGCCGTCTCGCTGCTCGAGCGCGACAGCGCCGTGCAGGGCGTGTATCCCGTCCGCGTCGCGTATCCGGCGTCGATCTCGTCGGATGCGCTCGAGCGTCGCGCGCTCGCGTCGTCAGTCGGCAACGCAGACCTGTCGCTGTCCGGGTACGACGGTCGCGCCGTTACGATCGCCCTCCTCGACACGGGCGTCGATCGCCTGCACCCCTCGCTGGTGGGCAGCGTCTCGCGCGGTGTCGACATCGTGGATCCGAGCGGCGACACGTCTGCGCAGGCTCCGCCTGGGAGGCCCGGCGACGTCGAGCGGCACGGAACCGAGCTCGCCGGCATCCTCGTCGGCGACCGCGGCCCGCCGGCGACCCGCGGCGTCGCACGCGGCGCGAGCGTGCTCCCAATTCGCATTGCAGGGTGGCAGCCCGACGGCAGGGGCCGGTACGCGGTCTACTCGCGCACGGACCAGCTGATCGAAGGGCTCGAGCGGGCGGTCGACCCGAACGGCGACGGAGACGCGCACGACGCAGTGCGCGTCGCGCTCGTCGGCGTCGCCGCTCCGTACGCTGCGTTTGCGGACGATCCGGCTGCGCGGGCGGTCGCCGGCGCCGTGGAACTGAACACGCTCGTCGTAACGCCCGCGGGGAACGACGGCCCCGCCGGCCCCGGCTACGGCAGCATCTCCGGTCCCGGCGGGTCGCCGGCGGCGCTGACGGTGGGCGCGGCGGACCTGCGCGCCAAGACGCAGCTCGTGCGCGTCTCGTTGCGGAGCGGCCTTCAGGTCGTGCTCGACCGCGCGCTGGCGCTCACGGGCGAGCTCGCGCCGACGGGCGCATTCACGTCCAGCATCGCGGCGCCGGGCCTCGTGCGGCGGCGCGCATCCTTCGCGCTGCCCGGCTCGTACTTCACGCGGGACGGGCTCAGCCTCGTCGCCGGCCGTGCGGCGCTCGTGCCCGCAGGACGGTCGCCTGCGAGCTCAGCCCGCAGCGCGGCACAGGCAGGCGCCACAGCAGTGCTGCTCTACGGCGCGCGGCTCCCGGCGGGCGGCATCCCGCTCGACGACGACACGCCGGTGCCAGTCGCCTCGATCCCGTCCTCGGTTGCCTCACGGCTTCTGGCGACGATCGCGCGCGGTCACGACGCGGCGGTCTCGATCGGCGCCGGGCACGACGAGGACAACGACGGCGCGATGACCGTCGCCGCGTTCTCGTCGACCGGCCTCGCCTACGACGGCCGCGTCAAGCCGGACGTCGTCGCGTCGGGCGTCAGCATCGCGACGACCGAGCCGCGAGCCGAGCGCGGCCGCGCGACGACGTACGGGACCGTCAACGGCTCGAGCGCCGCAGCAGCCTCCGTCGCCGGCGCGGCAGCCGTCCTCGCCGAAGCGCGGCCTTCGCTCAGTGCCGCCGAGCTCCGTAGCGTGCTCGTCGGGAGCGCGCGCAGGTTTCCCGGAGCTTCGGTTGCGAGCGAGGGCGCTGGGCTCGTCGCGCCCGGCGCGGCCGCCGCGGCCGAGCTCGTCGCGGACCAGACGACGCTCGCGCTCGGCAACGCGCGCGCCGCCGGCTGGAAGCGCTCGCACGACATCGTCGTTCGCAACGTCTCTACGCGCCCACTGCGTGTGCGCGTGCGGTTCGTACCGTACGCGCAGGGCGCCGCACCCGTGGAGTTCCGCGCGTTTCCGCCGCGATTCACGATTCCCGTCGGGAAGACGCGGCGCGTGCGCGTTGGCGCGGCGATCAAGCTCGCTCCGATCGGCGACGCACCGGCTGAGGGGAGCGTCGTACTTGCGCCTATCGCCGGCGCTCAGCTTCGTCTCCCTTGGGCGGTGACGTTCGCGCAGGCGCCCGACTCGGTCCTCGGTCCGCTGCATCTCTCGACCGATGCGTTCACGCCTTCGGACTCCGGGCCGGCACTGCTCACGTTCCGCGCCGGACAGCTCGTCACCGAAGCAGGTCGCGACTCGATTCAGCCGATCGCGATGCTCACGCTCGACCTGCTCAACGATGACGGAGACGAGCTGGGAACCCTGGCAACTCTGCGCGACCTGCTGCCGGGCCGGTACGCGTTCGGCCTCACCGGCCGCACGCCCGCGGGCAACACGCTCGCCAAGGGCCGCTACCGCATCCGCGTCACCGCGACTCCGAGTCTCGGCGGTCCAACGGGCCGTGCCCAGGTGGCGTTCACGATCAAATAGGCACGTATACTCGCCTCGCACCAGTCCCTCGAGAAAGAGAGCGCCGTGGCGGCTACACAGGCTCCCGTCTCGCATCTTCGCGAGAACCCGTTCGAGATCGCACGCGAGCAGTTGAGGAACGTCGCCGAGGTGTTCGACATCGACCAGAACCTCGTCAACGTGCTGCAGGAGTGCAAGAAGGCAGTCGAGGTGGCGATTCCCGTCTCGATGGACGACGGCCGGACCGAGGTTTTCACCGGTTACCGCGTCGTGCACAACATCGCGCGCGGCCCGTCCAAGGGCGGCATCCGCTACCACCCAGACGTCACGCTCGACGAAGTGAAGGCGCTCGCGATGTGGATGACGTGGAAGTGCGCGCTCGCGGGTATTCCCTTCGGCGGCGCGAAGGGCGGTGTCGTCTGCAATCCGAAGCAGATGTCCGAGTCCGAGCTTCAGCGGATGACCCGCCGCTTCACGAGCGAGATCATCAATCAGATCGGGCCCGAGGTCGACATCCCCGCGCCGGACGTCGGCACGGACGGGCGCGTCATGGCATGGATCTTCGACACGTACTCCATGAACAAGGGCCACTCGGTGCTCGGCGTCGTGACGGGCAAGCCGCTGACGATCGGCGGCTCGCTCGGACGCGAGGAGGCGACGGCGCGCGGCGCCCTCTACTGCACACGCGACGCGATCGCGAAGCAGAACCGATCGCTCGCGGACATGCGCATCGCCGTCCAGGGGTTCGGCAACGTCGGCTCGTACTTCGCGAAGTTCGTCGCCGAGGACGGTGCCCGGGTCGTCGCGATCTCCGACTCGACGACCGCGCTGCGGAACCCGAACGGGATCGACGTGCAGGCAGCTCTCGCGCACAAGCGGGAGACGGGCTCGCTGGCGGGGCTGAAGGGCGCAGAGGCGATCACGAACGAGGAGCTGCTTCTCACAGACTGCGACATCCTCGCGCCCTGCGCGCTCGAGCAGGTGATCACCGAGGAGAATGCGTCGCAGATCAAGGCGAAGATGATCGTCGAGGGCGCGAACGGGCCGATCACGCCTCTCGCCGACGCGATTCTCGAGGACATGGACGTGCTCGTCGTCCCGGACGTCCTCGCCAACGCCGGCGGCGTGATCGTCTCTTACTTCGAATGGGTCCAGGGCCTCCAGGAGTACTTCTGGAAAGAGGCCGAGGTGAACGCGAAGCTCAACGACATCGTCACGAAGGCGTTCGACGAGACGTGGGCGACGATGGAGGCGCGCAACGTCAGCATGCGCACCGCCTCGTATGGCCTCGCCGTCCAGCGCGTGTCGGAGGCGACAGTGACGCGCGGGATTTATCCCTAACCTCGTCCTTTACACGGCGCGCGGGTGTCACCTCTGCGAGAGCGCGCGCGAGACGCTCGACGCCGAGGGCGTCACCTTCCGCGAGGTCGACATCGGCGGGGATCCCGCGCTAGAGGCGGCCTATCGCGAATGGCTTCCGGTCGTCGAGATCGACGGCGAGCGCGCCTTCGTGTACCGGATTCCGGTCGAAGCTCTTCGTCGCAAACTAGGTACACAAAGTTGACGTACCAGTAAACGGCGCACGGCTCGGGAGCGAGCGGCAGAATGCGTCGCCTCTGTCACAAGGGTCGATACAAGGAGCAGGCTTGACCGAGCGGTTGACGGTGGGGGTCGCGGCGCGACTCTCCCGCTATCTCCAGGTCCTCACCCAGGCGAAGAAGATGGGCAAAGAGCGCATCTCCTCGCAGGAGATCTCCGACTACACGAACATCAACGCGACCCAGATCCGCAGGGACCTCTCCGGCTTCGGCAAGTTCGGCAAGCGCGGGGTGGGCTACAACATCGACTCTCTCCTCGGCGAGATCCGGAAGATCCTCCGCACCCAGGGGCAGCACAACATCGCGCTGATCGGCGCCGGCCGCCTCGGGGAGGCGATCGCGAGCAGCCCGATCTTCGCGGAGCACGGGATCAACATCGCCGCTGTCTTCGACACCGACCCGGAGAAGGTTGGTCGGCGCGTCGGCAACGTCGAGGTGACGCCGTACGGCGGTCTCCCCGACGCCGTCAAAGACAAGAACATCATCGTCGGCGTGCTCGCCGTGCCGGCGACGAGCGCGCAGCGGGCCGCCGACGACCTGATCGGCGCGGGCGTCAAGATCATCTTCAACTACTCGGAGGCGCTCCTCGATGTGCCCACCGACGTGGCTGTTCATACGTCGAACCCCGCGGTCGAGCTCCTCTACGCGCTCTACTTCCATCTGACGTAGGCATCGTGGTCAGTCCACCGCGAGTTGGCTGTAAGGCTTCGCGAGACCGCGCTCTCGCGAAGCCTTCGCATCGCCCGTCCCCGAGGTCTGAGAAGGAGGGGGCCCGTGGGGGAACCATGGGTTCCCTCACGTTATGAGAATTCTTCTCTGGCACGGGTATCTGCTGGGCGGGACGGGCTCGAACGTCTACACGCGCTCGCTCGCGCGCGAATGGAGCCGCGCCGGGCACGACGTCGTGCTCTTCTGCCAGGAACGCCATCCCCAGCTGTACGACATCGGCTCCGCGGAGCTCGTCCGGCCGGAGATCGGCAGCGTCCTGCCCGTGTTCGTGTTCGACCGCTACGAAGGGCTCGACGCGCGGCTGCTCCCTGAGCTGACGAGAGCGGAGCGCGAACGCTACGTCGAGCTGAACGCTGCGGCGCTGCGCGAACGGTTGCCCGCCGACGTGGTCTTCGCGAATCACGTCGTGCTCGGCGGGCCGGTCGCAGCGGCGACCGGCGCGCGCTACGTCGTCAAGGCGCACGGCTCCGAGCTCGAGTATGCGATGCGGGGGAACGACGAGCTCTCTGCGTTGGGACGCGAATCGCTCGCCGGCGCGGAGGCTGTGTTCGTCGGCTCCGAGCACATCCGCAACGTGCTCGAGGACGTGGTGGGCCACGTCGACCGCGTGCTCGAGGTGCCGCCCGGCGTCGACGTCGACGAGTTCCGTCCGTTGCCGCGCGCGGATGCGCTCGCGCGACTGCTGGAGGAGGCTAGACGCGATCCGCCGAACCCGGGCAACGCGAACGAGCGGCTACCGGACGAGGGCAACGCCGAGCGGTTCGCCGAGTTCTTCGCGGAGCCGGGCCCGACGGTTGTGTTCTTCGGCAAGCTGATTTTCAACAAGGGCGTGCACCTGCTGCTCGAGGCGCTCGCCGGCCTCGACGCCAAAGCCGTGATCGTCGGCTTCGGCGACTACCGCGACGAGCTGGAGGCGATCGCGCCTGCGCGGGCGCTCTTCACGGGAGCGCTCGAACATCGCCATCTCGCCGCGTTGCTGCCTCTGTGCGACGTCGCGGTCGTCCCGTCCATCTTCCCGGAGGCCTTCGGGATGGTCGCCGCGGAGGCCGCGGCCGCGGGCGTCCCTCCGCTCGTTGCACGTCACTCCGGCTTGGCGGAGGTCGCCGAGGGGATCGAGACCGAGTATCCACCCGAGCGCGCTCCGCTGACGACGTTCGAGAACGGCGACGTCGCGGAGCTGCGCGACAAGCTCGCGGCGCTGCTCGCCCTCCCGGAAGCGGAACGCGCGCAGCTGGGTCGGGCTGCGCGCAAGGCGGTCGTCGAGCATTGGAGCTGGGCGAGCGTGGCGGAACGCCTTCTCGCGCCAGTAACGTAGGCGCGCTATGGGCGACACACAGAGGCTCACTCCCGACGAGCAGATTCGCTCGGCCTTCGAGGCGTACGAAGCCGGCGCGGACTTCACCGTCGCGGTGGAGGAGGAGTTCGCGATCCTCGATCCGGAGACGCTCGAGCTCTCGAACCGTTTCGAGGAGCTACAGCGGGCCGCGCAGGGAACCCCGCTCGAGTCGCATCTCGTCGGCGAGCTCATCGCGTCCGAGGTCGAGGTTCGCACGGGACGCTGCGAGTCGTTCGCAGAGGCCGCCTCGAAGATGGCCAAGCGCAGGTCTCAGCTGCACGAGCTGGCGCTTTCATTGGGCGCATCGCTGGCGGCGACCGGCACCCATCCGTGGAGCCGCTGGCAGGACCAGCGCATCATCGACACGCCCCACTACCGCAGGAACGACGAGATCCTCCGCTACGTCGTCTGGCGTAACAACACGTTCGGCCTCCACGTCCACGTGGGGATCCGCGGCGCCGATCGCGCCGTTGCCGTGTGCAACCTGCTCCGCAACTACCTGCCGGAGCTGCTCGCGCTGTCGGCGAGCTCACCGTTTGTCGAGGGCGTGGACAGCGGGCTGCACTCGGCGCGCACGGAGATCTTCACGCGCATGTTCCCGCGCTGCGGTGTGCCGGACGTCTACGACGGGTGGCAAGGCTTCGAGCGCTACGTCCGCTTCCTCTACGACACCCGTTCGATCGACGAGCACACTCAGATCTGGTGGAGCGTCCGCACGCATCTCGCGTTTCCGACCGTCGAGATCCGCATCTGCGACGCCGATCCGGATCTCGCGGAGGCGCAGTCGCTCGCCGCGCTCATCTACACGCTCACGGTGCGGCTCGCGCGCGCGCACGACGAGGGCGAGCCGATCGAGCTGCTGCCTCACAGGCTGATCGAGGAGAACCTCTGGCGCGCGATCCGCTACGGCCTGTCGGGCGAGCTGATCGACCTGACGACGGGCGATGTCCGCCCGGCGCGCGCGCACATCGAGCGGCTGATCGAGTGGACGCTTCCCGTGGCCGAGGAGCTCGGCACGGCGCACCTCCTCACGATCCCGCAGGCGAATGCCGCGGAGCGGCAGCGGGCACGGCTGGAGCAGGGCGCGAGCCTGCAGGAGATCTACGCCGAGCAGGTCGCCGCGGGAGAGCCGGTGCGTGGCTGACGACGACGTCACTCCCGAGAAGCTCGCCGAGCAGATCCGGCAGCTGAAGATCGAGGACATCGTCCTCTCCACGATCTCCACGCTCGGCCAGCTCGCCTACGCGAAGCTCGACGGCGGGGAGCTCGACCAGGCGCGGCTGGCGATCGACGCGATCGCCGCCCTGCTCGGGACTCTCGAGGGGCAGATCGACGAGCAGGTGCTGCGTGACTTCAAGCAGCTGCTGGCGAACCTGCGCCTGGCGTTTGCCGACGCCGCCGCGAAGGCCGGCGGGGAGGCGACTGCGCCTCCGACCGAGCCAATCGAGTAACCTGCCGCGTCGCCGCTTGTGCGAGCCCAACGGCCCGAGGCAAGCCGCGCAGCGCCGAACTTTGTGAGAGCTGGAGGCAGATGAACTTCTTCACAGACCACCCCGTCCTGTTCGCGCTCATTTGCGCGGGCGTCGCCATCGCGTATGGCATCGGGCTCACCTATTGGGTGCTCAAGCAGCCGGCCGGGAACGAACGGATGCGCGAGATCGCGCGCGCCGTCCAGGAGGGCGCCGCGGCCTATCTCCGGCGCCAGTACATCACCGTTGCCGCAGTCGCGGTCGTTCCGTTCCTCATCCTCGGCTTCTACAACAAGCTCGGCTGGGGGACAGCCTTCGGCTTCCTCATCGGCGCCGTGCTCTCGGCGGGCGCGGGCTTCATCGGCATGAACGTCGCGGTGCGCGCGAACGTCCGCACGGCCGAGGCGGCGCGCCACGGCCTCGCGCCTGCTCTCAACGTCGCCTTCCGCGCCGGCTCGGTGACCGGCCTGCTCGTGGTCGGGCTCGGGCTGTTCGGCGTCGCGGGCTACTACTGGGTCCTCACCGACTGGCTGAACCACTCGCAGGAGTCGGCGATCAACGACCTGATCGGGCTCGCCTTCGGCGGCTCGCTCATCTCGGTCTTCGCGCGTCTCGGCGGCGGGATCTACACCAAGGCTGCCGACGTCGGCGCCGACCTCGTCGGGAAGATCGAGGCCGGCATCCCCGAGGACGACCCGCGCAACCCGGCCGTCATCGCCGACAACGTGGGCGACAACGTCGGCGACTGCGCGGGCATGGCGGCCGACCTCTTCGAGACGTACGCGGTGACCGCCGTCGCCGTGATGCTGCTCGGCTCGCACTTCGAAGCGTCGAACCTGGCGCTTTATCCGCTCGCGCTCGGCGGCGTCTCGATTCTTGCCTCGGTGGTCGGCACATGGTTCGCCCGGGTCGGTCGTACCGGCAACATCATGAACGCCCTGTACAAGGCAGTCGGCGTCGCGACGGTGCTGTCCGCTCTCGGCTTCATTCCGGTGACTATGGCGTACGACAACGGCCCGTACTCGTTCTCAGACCTCTACATCGCCGCGATCGTCGGGCTGGTCGTGACGTTCCTGCTCGTCGCCATCACCGAGTACTACACGGGCACCCGCTGGCCGCCGGTGAAATCGATCTCACGCTCGTCCCAAACGGGGCACGCGACGAACATCATCGAGGGGCTGGCCATGGGCATGCAGGCGACGGCATTGCCGGTGATCGTGATCGCTGCGGGCATCCTGATCGCACACCACTTCGCCGGGCTGTACGGGATCGGCGTCGCGGTGATGGCGCAGCTGTCGATGACCGGCCTGATCGTCGCGCTCGATGCGTACGGTCCGGTGACGGACAACGCGGGCGGGATCGCAGAGATGGCCGACCTGCCGCCGGAGGTACGCGCGATCACCGATCCGCTCGACGCCGTCGGGAACACGACGAAGGCAGTCACGAAGGGCTACGCGATCGGCTCAGCCGCGCTCGCCGCGCTCGTTCTCTTCGACTCGTACACGACGGGTCTCCGCGACGAGGGGCTGCCGGCCGTGTTCAGCCTCTCGGACGCGTGGGTCATTGCCGGGTTGTTCATCGGGGGGTTGATGCCGTTCCTCTTCGCCTCGCTTGCAATGCAGGCGGTCGGGCGCGTGGGCGGGGAGGTCGTGCAGGAGGTGCGCCGCCAGTTCCGCGAGAACCCGGGAATCATGGAAGGGACGTCGCGGCCGGAGTACGGCCGCGCGATCGACATCGTCACGGGGTCGGCGATCAAGAACATGCTCGCGCCGGCGCTGATTCCGATTGGCATCCCGATCGTGGTCGGAATCATCAGCGCGCGCATGCTCGGCGGGCTGCTGATCGGCACGATCGTCACCGGGCTCTTCCTCGCGATCGCGATGACTTCAGGCGGCGGCGCCTGGGACAACGCCAAGAAGCTGATCGAGGACGGCGCCTACGGCGGCAAGGGCTCGGAGGCACACGCCGCGGCTGTCACCGGCGACACCGTCGGCGATCCCTACAAGGACACGGCGGGCCCCGCGATCAACCCGATGATCAAGATCGCGAACATCGTGGCGATCCTGATCATTCCGCTCCTCGTGTCGATTCACGGCTAGCCCCGGGTCGACCGGGGTCACATGGGCCTTTCGGGCGGCTGGAGCCCCCGAAAGGATGGTTTTGACACTTGTAGAGCCAAGAATGGCGACCCGACCGCACTAGAGTCCTCCCGTGCCGCGACGCCGTAGGCAGCAGGGTCTCAGTTACTCACGGACCGGCGATGCCTAGACGCAGGCGCCAGCAGGGCCTCGAGCGCGTCCTGGGCGCGCCGGCGCTCTTCGCCACGGCATACGGCAACGTCGGATCGTCGATCTACTACGCGCTCGGCGTCACCGCGGCGATCGCACTCGGGCTGACGCCGCTCGTCTTCGTGATCAGCGGCGTCATCTTCGCGGCGACGGCGGCGACCTACGCGGAGGGAACGGTCCGGTTTCCCGAGGCCGGCGGCTCGGCGTCGTTCGCGCGCCACGCCTTCAACGAGCTCGTCTCGTTCGGAGCGGCCTGGGCGCAGATGCTCAATTACGTGATCACCGTCGCGATCTCGGCGTTCTTCGTCCCGCACTACCTATCGATTTTCTGGGAGCCGCTGAAAACCAACCCGTGGGACATCCTGGGAGGGATCGCGGTCATCGTCGTGCTCGTCCTTCTGAACATCGTCGGCATCCGCGAGGCGGCCAGCCTGAACGTCTTCCTCGCGGTCGTCGACTTCGCCACGCAGTTGCTCCTCGTGGTGCTCGGCTTCTCGCTCGTCTTCAATGTTCACGTCCTCACGTCGAACGTGCACTGGGGCGTCGCGCCGACGTGGTCGAACGTCGCGCTGGCGATCCCCGTCGCGATGATCGCGTACACCGGCATCGAGACGGTGTCCAACCTCGCGGAGGAGGCGCGCGACCCGGTCCGGTCGATCCCGAAGGCGATCCGCTGGGTCGCGATCGCAGTGTTCGCGATCTACTTCACACTGCCGCTCGTCGCGCTGTCGGCGCTGCCGGTGTTCAAGGACGCCAGCGGCGACTACGTCACCAAGCTCGGCCTTCCGCCGGATCAGGGTGGCTTCGAGAACGACCCGGTGCTCGGGCTCGTGAAGAACCTCGGCCTCCACGGCGCATTTCTCTCGGCCGCCGAGGTCTACGTCGGCGTTCTCGCCGCGACGATTCTCTTCATCGCGACGAACGCAGGAGTGATCGGCGCGTCGCGGATCACGTACTCGATGTCGACTTACAGGCAGCTTCCCGAGGTGTTCCGCCGCCTGCACCCGAAGCTGAAGACGCCCTGGCTGTCGCTGATCGTGTTCGGCGGCGCGCTACCGATCCTCTTCGTGCTCTCCGGTCGTGTCGGCTTCCTCGGTCGGATGTACGCGTTCGGCGCGATGCTCTCGTTCACGATCGCGCACGCCTCCCTGATTGCGCTGCGCGTGAAGACGCCCGAGGCAGAGATTCCGTGGCGTGCGCGGCCCAACCTTCGGGTCCGCGGGGTGAGCTGGCCGCTGTTCGCTGTGCTCGGCGGCCTCGCGACCGGCATCGCGTGGCTCGTCGTCGTCGTCCAGGACCCCGCGACGCGGTACGCGGGCTTCGCGTGGTTGGCGGCCGGCTTTGTCTTCTATCCGCTTTATCGAAGGCATCTGCACGAGCGGCTCGCGGTGACCGTCCGCGCACCGATCGTGCTCGGGCCTGCGGCCGCGCTCGAGTACAGGAACATCCTCGTGCCCGTCGTGTCAGGGCGCGAGACCGAGGAAGCGCTCGACGTCGCCTGCCGCCTTGCCACCGAGCGGCGAGCACGCGTTGTCGCACTCGCCGTGATCGAGGTTCCGCTCGAGCTGCCGCTCGACGCCGAGATGCCGGGGGTGGAAAGCGAGGCGAATGAGCTGCTCGACCACGCGCGGACGATCGGCGACTCGTACGGCGTCGACGTGATCGGCCGCATCGTTCGCGACCGACGCGCCGGGCGCGCGATCGCCCGCGAGGCTGAGCCGCGGAACAGCGAGATCATCGTCATGGGAGCGCCGCGCCGCAGGCGCGCGCAAGGACCCGTGTTCGGAGGCACAACGGACTACGTGCTCAAGCATGCACCGTGCCGCGTCATGGTCGTCGCCGCCCGAGCAGCTGCATGAACACGTTCTTCAGGGCGGGCACGACGGTGTTCGGCCTCGCGTTCGTCGCGATCGGCGTCGCATTGCTAGTCGTGACGGCGCTGCACGGCGGCGGCGCGGTCGGCTTCCTGCTCGGTTTCCTCTTCGTCGCAGCCGGTGTCGGGCGCCTCTATCTTCTGCGACGTGGCAGCTAACCCTTCGGCCGCTCCGAAGAAGGCGCGGCTTCGCCGCGCCGCCGCAACCAATGCGCGAAAAAACCAACCCCTGACCACCTCCAAAGGGCACGCGCGCGAAGCGCGCCTGACCGGTCTACCTCGCGCGAAGTCCGCAGGACTTCGCGCGAAGCCAAAGCCGAAGGCGAAGGCCAATGGCGCGTAAGCTCCCGCAGCTTCAGCGACGCCTCGGCACGGCCGATCTGTTCGGCGTCGCTTACGGGGAGATCGCGAGCTCGATCTACTTCGCCCTCGGGATCATCGCCGGTCACGCGCTCGGC
>DASVFB010000198.1:0-16622 GCA_036380275.1 Gaiellaceae bacterium
GAAGATCGCCCTGGTCGTGAGCAAGGGCAAGCATCGCTGACACTCGCCGCGGCTTGGACGCCTTAGAGTCACGGGGATGGACTATGTGGTCGTGGGGGCGGGTGCGATCGGTGGCACGATCGGAGCGCGCTTAGCGCGCGACGGGCACGACGTTCTCCTCTGCGATGCGGATGCCGAGCATGTCGCTGCGATCAACGAGCACGGTCTGAGGATCGAAGGGCCCGTCGAACGGTTCAGCGTGCACGCGCCGGCCGTCTCGCCCGATCGGCTTCCGGACAATCTGAACGCCGTGCTCCTCGCGGTGAAGACGCAGCACACCGCCGCTGCGCTCGATGCGATCACGCCGCGGCTCGAGTCCACCGGCTTCGTCGTTTCGTTGCAGAACGGTGTCAACGAGCCTGCGATCGCAGACCGCGTCGGCAAGGAGAGGACAGTCGGCGCGTTCGTCAACTTCGGCGCGGACTACATCGCCCCGGGTCACATCTTCGTCGGGGGCAAAGGATCGTTGTACGTGGGCGAGCTCGACGGCCGCGAGAGCGAGCGCGTGGCGCGCCTCGTTCGCGACCTCCCCGACGCGAAGAGCACGAGGAACATCCTCGGCTTCCTCTGGGGGAAGGAGGCCTACGGCGCAATGCTCTTCGCGACCGCGGTCTCCGACCTGTCGATCTCGGACGCGCTCGCGGAGCCGCGGTACCGGACGCTCTTCGTGCGCCTCGCGCGCGAGGTGCTCGCCCTCGCCCCGGTCCCGGTCGAGCCGTTCGACGGCTTCGACCCGGGCGACCTCGACGGCTCGATCGACCGGCTCGTGGACTTCAACAGGCGCTCGGCAAAAACGCACTCGGGCATCTACCGCGACCTCGCCGTCCGGAAGCGAAAGGCCGAAACGGCGATCCTCGAGGATCTCGACGCCCCCCTCGTGCGGCGGACGCTCGAGCTGATCCACCAGATCGAGGGCGGCGGGCGCGTCTGCGAGGTGTCGAACCTCGAGCTCCTCGCCGCGTACGCGCGTCTCGAGGAGGACGGCCCGCGCCTGAACGCTGTCACGTCGGTCCTGCCGGCCGCCGCGCGGTCGATCGACGGTCCCCTGCACGGCGTGCCGGTCGCAGTGAAGGACAACATCGACGTTCGCGGCGTCGTGACGACGAACGCGTCCACCGTTGGCGTGCCGCCGCCGGCGCCAGAGGACGCGCCGGTCGTCGCCCGCATGAGGGCCGCCGGTGCAGAGCTTCTCTGCAAGACCAACCTGCTCGAGTATGCAGCCGGCAGCGTCAACCCCACTTACGGCATGACGTTCAACCCGCGGGACGAGAGTCGCACGTCAGGCGGGTCGAGCAGCGGCTCGGCCGCGCTCGTCGCAGCCGCCGTTTGCGACCTCGCCCTCGGCACCGACACCGGAGGCTCGATCCGGATTCCAGCGGCGTACTGCGGGATCGTCGGGCTCAAGCCGACGTACGGCCTGGTTCCGATCAAAGGGGTGTTCCCGCTCTCTCACAGTTGCGACCACGTCGGCACGCTCACGCGCACGGTCGTGCAGACGGCGACGCTCCTCGGTGTGCTCGCCGGCCGTCGGTACCAGCTCCGCCCGGTCGCCGGGCTGCGGGTCGGTGTGCTGCGGCGGCAGCTCGACGACCCCGACGTCGTCCCCGCGGCGCGCGAGCGTGTGACGGAGGCGATCGAACGCCTCGGCGCGGCAGGGCTCGAGGTCTACGACGTCGACCTGCCCGAGCTCGCGCTCGTCGACGAGGCACTCGGCACGATCATCCTGCGCGAGGCCTGGGAGGTTCACCGTGGGCTGTTCGAACGCGACGCGGCGGGCTACGGGTCAGGCACGCGCGCGCTTCTCGAGCTCGGGTCGCAAGTCGAAGACGAGGCGTATCGCGCCGGGTTGGCGGACCGAGACCGTGTGAGCGCCGCGTTCGCCGCGCTCTTCGAACAGGTCGACGTGCTCGCCGGGCCGACGGTCGCGTATGCAGCGCCCGCCGAGGATCCGCCGGTCGGCACGCCCGAGGGAGACCTCGAGGGCCGCTTCACCGGCCCGTACAACCTCGCAGGCAACCCGGCCGTGTCGTTGCCGTCCGGCCCAATCGAGCGCGATCTGCCCGCCGGGCTCCAGCTCGCGGCAGCCGTCGGCGAGGACGAACTGCTCCTATCCGTGGCCAAGCTCTACGAGGAGGTTTCAGCGTGAGAGTGCACGACTGCAACTGGATGCAGCTGGAGGAGTACCTGCGAGACGACGACCGGATCGTGCTTCCCCTCGGATCGGTCGAGCAGCATGCATACCTCTCGCTCGCGGTCGACGTCATCCTCTCCGAGCGCGTCTCGGTCGAGGCGGCTGAGCCGCTCGGCGTGCCCGTTCTTCCGGCACTGCCGTACGGGATCACGCCCTACTTCGCCGCATACCCCGGCAGCCCGACACTCAGCGCCGACACGTACCGCGTCGTCGTCACGGAGCTGCTCGAGTCGCTCTACGGGCAGGGCTTCCGCCGTTTCCTGCTCGTCAACGGCCACGGCGGCAACGATCCCGGAGGCGAGGCCGCGACGGAGTGGAGCGCCGCGCACGGCGACGCGCAGACGATCTGGCACAACTGGTGGAACGCAACGCGCACGTGGGAGGTCGTTCAGTCCATCGACGCCGACGCCAGCCACGCGTCGTGGCTCGAGAGCTTCCCGTGGACGCGCCTCGCGGGCGTCGACCAGCCGCAGGAGCGCAAGCCGATGGCCGACATCGTGCGGATGCGCGAGTCCGATCCGCTCGAGGTGCGAAAACTGCTCGGCGATGGCTCACTCGGCGGCCTCTACGAGCGCCCCGACGAGGACGTGCTGCGTGTCTGGCAGGCGGGAGTCGAGGAAGTTCGCGACCTGATCGAGCACGGCTGGTCGCGTGCCTGACCTCGCCGGCCGCACGGCTCTCGTCACCGGGACTGCGCACGGCATCGGCGCAGCGATCGCCGAGGCACTCGATCGCTGCGGCGCCACGGTGCACAAAGTCGATCGGGACACCGTCGATGTCGCCGACAGCGAGCAAGTCGCAGAGCTCGCATCGCAGATCGGCCGCGTCGACTTCCTCGTCAACAACGCCGGCGGCGTCGTCGGCCAGGTGGGCCGTCCGCTCGAGGAGGTCTCGGACGAGGACTGGCGAGCCGTCGTCGACGCGAACCTCACGAGCACCTTCGTCTGCACGCGGGCATTTGTGCCGGGAATGAAGGCAGCGGGCTACGGCCGCATCGTCAACATCTCTTCCGGCGCCGGCCGCAGCGTCAGCCTGACCGGGATCCAGGCATACGCGAGCGCGAAAGCGGGACAGATCGGCTTCACGCGCCAGATGGCACATGAGCTCGGGCCGGTCGGGATCACGGTCAACTGCATCGCACCCGGCTTCGTGCTCTCGAACCCGACGAGCATTCGCCAGTGGGAGAGCTACGGCGAGGACGGACAGCGAGCGCTGCTCGAACAGATCGCGACGCGACGCCTTGGCGAGCCCGAGGACATTGCGAACGGCGTGCTCTTCTTCGTCGCCGACGAGGCGTCGTGGGTCACGGGCCAGGTGATCTCGATCGACGGCGGCCACTCGATCTTCTGAACAACCGGAGTGGCCGACCTCTCCTTCACCGATCGCGCGCGCTACATCCGCGAGCTCAGCGAGTTCCTTCGGATACCGAGTATCAGCAGCGACCCAGCGCGGCGGCCCTCGATGCGCGAGGCTGCGGAGTGGGTCGCCGGGCAACTCGCGTTCGCGAACGGACGCGTCGTCGAGACCGACGGCCATCCGGTCGTGCTCGGCGAGTGGCTCGCGCTTGCGGGCTCGCCGACGATCCTCGTCTACGGCCACTACGACGTGCAGCCACCCGGCGACGAGTCCGAGTGGACGACGCCGGCGTTCGAGCCGAGCGTCCGCGACGGCCGCATCTACGCCCGCGGCGCGACCGACGACAAGGGTCCCGTCCTCGTGCCGCTGAAGGTCGCTGAGGCGTTCCTCGCGCAGGACGGCGCGCTGCCGCTCAACGTCCGTTTCCTGATCGAGGGCGAGGAAGAGATCGGCAGTCCAAGCCTCGCGCGCTTCCTCGACGAGCATCGCGACGAACTCGAGGCCGATCTCGTCGTCTCCGCCGACGGCGCGATGTGGCGGCCGTCTGAGCCCTCGATCGCAATCGCCGCGAAGGGACTGCTCGCGCTCGACGTCGTCGTCACGGGACCGGCAGCCGACCTGCACTCGGGCCGGCACGGCGGCGCCGTACAGAACCCGATTCACGCACTCGCTCGCATCCTGGCGGGCCTGCACGACGACGACGGCGCCGTAGCGGTGCCGGGCTTCTACGACAGCGTCGAGCCGATCGCCCGCGCCGACCAAGAGGCGTTGGCGCGGATCCCCTTCGAGGAGGAGACCTACCGCGCAGAGGTCGGCGTGCCCGAACTGCACGGAGAGCCCGGCTTCACGACGCTCGAACGGCTGTGGACACGGCCGACCCTCGAGGTGAACGGCGTCGAGGCCGGAG
The DNA here is from genome assembly GCA_036380275.1 of Gaiellaceae bacterium. GTDB lineage: Bacteria > Actinomycetota > Thermoleophilia > Gaiellales > Gaiellaceae > DASVFB01. The sequence goes on from DASVFB010000198.1 coordinate 4,494, forward strand.
GCTGGTTCACGGTCATACCGCGGCGCGCCCGGGCACACATCACTTGCCGCCTCGTGCCGCGGCAGGATCCCGCGATTGTCTTTGCGGCGATCGAGCGTCACGTTCAGGCGAGTCGACCGCCCGGCGTCGAGGTCGGGGTCGAAGCCGCGCCCGGCGGCGTGCCGGCGTACGCGATCCCGGCCGACCATCCCGCCGTCCTCGCCGGGACGGCCGCGCTCCGTGCCGTCTACCCGGAGAGCGAGCCCCTACTCGTCAGGATCGGCGGCACCTTGCCCGCGGCAACGCTCTTCGAGGAGATCCTGGGCCTCAAGACGCTGCTCTTCTCGTTCTCCACGGCCGACGAGGGGCTCCACGCGCCGGACGAGTTCTTCCGATTGCGTCGCCTCGACGAGGGCCTGAGGGCGTGGGCCGAGCTGTGGCGGCTTCTGGCACTGGACGTGACCCCGAACCGTCTGGAATAGTGGTTTTCCCCCGATCGCCGTCGTTCGGTGGTCGCCCCTGCGTCGAAGGAGCCGGCCGTGCATCGTCACATCAGAGCTTTTGCGTTCGTCGTGAGTGCGATCGCCCTCGTGGCCGTTGGAACGGCCGCTGGTCTCGCGGGCAATTCGCCGAACAAGACCGGCGCAAGCACGCCGAAGCGCGGCGGGTCGATCACGATCGCGCGGATCGAGGACTCGCAGTCGTTCGACAAGACGAACGTCTTCCAGAACGAGTCGATCTGGATCACGGAGCAGATCAATGAGCCGCTCTACCTCGCGGCCAACGACGGCAAGACGTTGCGGCCCTGGCTCGCCACGAGCTACACGATGGCGAAGAACGGCAAGACGTACACGTTCAAGCTCCGCCCCGGCGTCAAGTTCTCGAACGGCAAGACGATGACCTCCGCGGACGTCAAGTTCTCGATCGACGACGCGCGCGTGCAGAGCAAGGGCTGGGGCTACCTCGACGCTGCGATCAAGAGCATCACCACACCGAATCCGAGCACGGTCGTCTTCCACCTGAAGTACCGGTGGGCCCCGTTCCTAGCCGACATCGGGCTGTTCGCCAACGGGATCATCCCCAAGAACTTCGGCGGCGAGTCACGTAAGGCGTTCTACAAGCACCCGGTCGGCACGGGACCGTTCATGTGGGACAAGCGCGTCGTCGGCCAGTCGGTGACGCTGAAGCGCAACCCGTACTACTGGCAGAAGGGCAAGCCGTACCTCGACTCCGTCACGTGGACATACGTGAGCGACGAGAACACGCGCGAGCTCCAGCTCCGCGGCGGCCAAATCCAGGTCGACGAGTTCCCGCCCTTCAATTCGATCACGAAGCTCCAGCACACGAGCGGCGTGACGATGTCGCTGTTCCCCTCGACGCGCACCGACTACCTCGACATGAACGAGGCGTATCCGCCGCTCGCCGACGTGCACGTCCGCCGGGCGATCTCGTACGCAATCGACCGCAAGGCGATCATCAAGTCGGTGCTGTTCGGCCACGGCACGCCCGCGAATTCGTTCCTGCCGCCGCAGGTGCCGTTCTACGACCCGCACTCTCCCGGGCTCCAGTACAACCTGAGCAAGGCGAAGGCGGAGCTAGCGAAATCGAAGTTCGCGAACGGCTTCAAGGTCGAGATGCTCGTCGGCGCCGGTGCCCAGGTCGAGAACGCGATGGGCCAGATCATCCAGCAGGCGTTGAAGACGCTCGGCATCACGGTGACCTTCAAGACCCAGGACACGAGCACCGAGTTCCAGTCGATCCAGTCGCGGAAGTATCAGCTCGGCTTCAGCTACTGGACGATGGACATCGCCGATCCAGACGAGCTCGTCACGTTCGCGATCGATCCGGCCGGTGGGGCGCAACAGTTCTTCAGCGGCTACAAGAGCCCAACCGCGGTCAAGCTGTCACACCAGGCCCAGAGAGAGCCGAGCCCGTCGAAGCGCAGGGCGCTCTACGCGAAGATCCAGCGGATCGCGGCGAACGACGCGTTCCAGGGCTTCCTCTACTACTCGCCGTTCCGCTGGGCGTACACGAGCAAGCTGCACGGCTTCTTCGTCCAGCCGCTCGGCAACTACCACCTGGAGGACGCCTGGCTCGACTAAGAACTCGTTTCATAATGACCCTTCGTCGACGGGGTGCGCTGGGCGGTGCGAGGCAAGGACGCAGGGAGCCTCGACATGCAGGCATATCGGGGCGACTGAGGACGCCGCATCGCGCCGCCCAGCGCGGCCCTGCGGCACAAGGCTCATTGTGAAACGGGTTCTAACTCCGTGATCCTGGCAAAAGTATGAGCCTGACCGGTTACGTCGTGCGCAGGCTGTTGCAAGCCGTGCCCGTCGCGCTCGGGGTCACGATCCTGGTCTTCTTCCTCATTCATCTCATCCCGGGCGACCCGGCGCGAACGATCCTCGGAAACCACGCGACACCGCGGAACGTTGCGCTGCTCCGGCACGACTGGGGACTCGACCGGCCGCTGCCGGTGCAGTACGAGAAGTTCATGGCCCGCCTTGTGCACGGCGACCTCGGCTCGTCTCTCAACTACGGAGTCGGTGCGGGTCGGCTGGTCCGCGAGCGGCTGCCGGTCACGCTCTGGCTGATCTGCTATGGCGCCTTGCTCTCGGTGCTGATTGCCGTTCCGCTCGCCTTATTCGCGGCGAGCCGACGCGACCGGGTGTCGGATCACCTGATCCGAGGCGTGCCCCTCGTCGGGCTCGGGTTCCCGCCTTTCTGGATCGGGATCGTTCTCCTCCTCGTGTTCGGGCTCCACCTTGGCCGGCTGTTCCCAGTAGGCGGGTACGGGCAGGGGTTCTTCGGCCATCTGCACTCGATGTTCCTGCCGGCGTTGACCGTTGCGCTCGCACTCTGCCCGATCCTGATCCGCAGCCTGCGCGCGGCGTTGCTCGAGGTGCTCGAGGCGGACTACATCACGACCGCCCGCTCGAAGGGGCTGTCGGAGCGGCGGGTGCTCATGCACCACGCTTTCCGCAATGCGGCGATCTCGACAGTGTCGGTGCTGGGCGTCAACATCGGCTTCCTCGTCGGCGGGACGCTCGTGATCGAGCAGGTCTTCGCCGTGCCCGGAGTTGGCCAGCTGATGATCAACTCGGTCTTCCAGCGCGATTTCCCGGTCGTCCAGGCTGTGGCCCTCGTCTTCTCAATGCTGGTCGTGCTCGTCTACCTCCTCACCGACATCGCGCACGCGCTCCTCGACCCGCGGGTGCGCTTCGACTGATGGGCGCCGCGGCCGAGATCGTCGCCGAGGCGACGCTCGTCGAGCACCGCCGCGGCTTTCGCCGGCGCTGGTACCGCACACCGACGTTCGTCGCTGGCGTGTCGATCCTGGGGCTGATCGCGCTTGCCGCTGCGGCCGCGCCGCTGATCACGACGCACGACCCGGTTCAGCAGGATCTGCTCCACACGCTCTCGGGTCCGTCATGGTCCCATCCACTCGGCACCGACGACCTCGGCCGCGACGAGTGGTCGCGGATCGTCTACGGCGCCCGTACCGATCTTCGCGTCGCGTTCATCGCCGTGTTCTTCTCGTTCCTGATCGGCACGATCATCGGCCTGCTCTCCGGCTACTACGGCGGGACCGTCGACACCCTCGCCAGCTGGCTCGTCAACGTCGTCGTGGCCTTCCCCTTCTACATCCTGATTATCGCGCTCGTGTTTGTGCTCGGTTCGAACACGCGAAACATCTACATCGCGGTCATCCTCGTCGGCTGGGTCTCCTACACACGAATCATCCGCGGCGAGGTACTCGTTGCGAAACGACGAGAGTACGTTCTCGCCGCGCGCGCCGCAGGGCTTTCCGATGTGCGCATACTCCGACGCCATCTGTTGCCGAACGTGGTCACGCAGGCGATCATCTTCGCAATGTCCGACATCGTGCTCACGATCCTCGCGATCGTGACGCTCGGCTACCTCGGTCTCGGCGTGCAGCCGCCGACGCCCGACTGGGGCCGAATGGCCTTCGAGGGGCAGACGTTCCTGACGACCCGCTGGGAGCTCTCGACGTTCCCCGGGATCGCGGTCGTCATCACCGCGCTAGGGCTGTCGCTGCTCGCGGACGGCCTCGCTGACCTCCTGAGGCCGGAATGAGCGAGCCGTTGCTGCGTGTGCGCGACTTGCGCGTCCAGTTCAAGCTCGCGCGCGGAACTCTGCGCGCGGTCGACGGCGCCTCGTTCGAGGTGGGGCGCGGCGAGGCACTCGGCCTCGTCGGAGAGTCGGGCTCCGGCAAGACGGTCGCCTTGCGCGCGCTCGTCGGGCTCCTGCCCAGGAGCGCGCGCATCGCCGGCGGATCGATCGAGTTCGACGGCGTCGATGTGCTGACGCTCGACGAGGACCGCCGCCGAGCCCTGCGCGGGCGCTCGATCGCGATGGTCTTCCAGGAGCCGATGACCGCGCTCAACCCGGTCATGCGCGTCGGCGAGCAGATCGGCGAGTCGCCGCTCGTCCGCCTCGGGATGGGCAGGCGGCAGGCGCGGGCCCGCGCGCTCGAGTTGATGAGCCTCGTCGGGATCCCCGATGCGAAGCGCCGCGCCGACGCGTATCCGCACGAGCTGTCGGGCGGGCTCCGCCAGCGCGTGATGATCGCGATCGCGCTGTCGGCCGAGCCGAAGCTCCTGCTCTGCGACGAGCCGACGACGGCGCTGGACGTCACGATCCAGGATCAGATCCTGAAGCTGCTGCTGTCGCTGCAGGAGGAGCTCGGCGTCAGCCTCGTGTTCGTCTCGCACGACCTCGCGGTGATCGCGCAGGCCTGCAAGAACGTCGCCGTCATGTACGCGGGAGGGGTCGTCGAGACCGGCACCGTCGACGCCGTCTTCCGCGAGCCGCGGCATCCGTACACGCTCGGCCTGCTCCGCTCGGTGCCGGACGTCGACGGCGTCCGAGGCCGCCTCTCGTCGATCCCGGGTACGCCGCCCGACCTCGCCGCGCTGCCGACGGGCTGCCCCTTCCATCCGCGGTGTCCGTTCGTGGTTGACAAGTGCACGAGCGGCGAGTTTCCTTTGCGCGCGCTCGCCGGAAACCGCGCAACAGCGTGCATCCGCGACGACGCGTGCGCCGAGGACGCGCGCCGTGAGCCGGTCGTAGCAAATGCCTGAGACGCTGCTCGAGGTGCGCGGGCTCGCGATGCACTTTGTGCTCCGCGGCGGCATGGGCCTGTGGCTGCACCGCGGGAAGCGGGAGGTGCTGCGCGCAGTTGACGGCGTCGACCTCGAGCTGGCGAAGGGCGAGACTCTCGGCCTCGTCGGCGAGTCTGGCTGCGGCAAGTCGACGCTCGCTCGCTGCATCGTCGGCCTCTACGAACCGACCGCCGGCGAGGTCCGCTACGAGGGGCGCGTCGTCGACGCGCGTCGGGCGCGAAGCGACCGGCGACGGATCCAGATGGTCTTCCAGGACCCGTACTCGTCCCTCAACCCGCGCATGACGGTCAGGCAGGTGCTCTCCGAGCTGCTCCGCGCGCATCGCATGGTGCCCAAAGAGCTGCTCGAAGATCGGTGCCGAGAGCTCGTCGGACTCGTCGGCCTCGGCCCTCGCGCGCTCGATGCACACCCACGACAGTTCTCGGGGGGCCAGCGCCAACGTGTTTCGATCGCGCGCGCTCTCGCGCTCGAGCCCGACATCCTCGTCGCGGACGAGCCCGTGTCGGCGCTCGACGTATCGGTACAGGCCACGGTGCTCAACCTGTTGGCCGACCTCCGGGCGGAGCTCGGCCTGACGGTGCTGCTCGTCGCGCACAACATGGCCGTCGTCCGGCACGTGTGCGACCGCGTGGCGGTCATGTATCTGGGCCGGATCGTCGAGACCGCGCCCACCGAAAAGCTGTTCACGGACGCGCGGCATCCGTACACGCAGGGCCTGCTCCGTGCGGTGCCGAAGCTCGTGCCGGGGCGCGCCTCGACGGCGGCCGCGGTCGTCGGCGACCCGCCGAGCCCGATCCGCCTGCCGACCGGCTGCCGGTTCCACACGCGCTGCCCAATCGCGCAGCAGCCTCGCTGCTCGGACGAGGACCCTGTCCTGCTGCCCGGTCCCGGACCGGAGCACGTCGCAGCCTGTCACTTCGCGTGGACCGCAAGGCCGCCGGCTCACGTTCCGGAGGTCGAGGTCGAAGCGCGCGAGGCCGGATGATCGACCGGCGCACCATCCGCTTCGAGCACGAGTTGCTCGCCGAGCTCGAGCTTCCGTGCTTCGAAGCCTCGGGCCGGCGCGACGGCCCGCACCTCTGTCTTCTCGGCGGGATCCACGGCGGCGAGTACTCGTCGATCTCTGCCGTCGTGCGCTTCATGAACGCGCTCGACACGAATACGCTCGCGGGGCGGATCACGGCGGTCCCGATCGTGAGCATGCCGTCGTTCCGCGCACGCAGGGCATTCGTCGTCCCGCAGGACGGGAAAAACCTCAACCGGTGCTTCCCGGGCTCGTACGAGGGAACGTTCAGCGACGTGCTCGCGCGCCACGTATTCGACGAGTTGATCGCGCCGAGCGACGTCATGCTCGACCTTCACGGTGGCGACATGGTCGAGGCGCTCGAGCCCTTCGCGCTCTACGACGAATCGCCGGTCGAGGAGCAGGCGCGGGTCCTCGCGATCGCGTTCGATCTGCCCTACGTCGTGCGCTCTGCTCCTGCCGATGCACCCATCAGCGGTACGACGACGTCCGCGGCAGCCGCCGCCGGGGTGCCTGCCGTGATCGCCGAGGTCGGAGGGCGCGGCCTCCTCGAGGAGGCCGCCGTGCAGCAGCATCTCGCTGGGCTCGAAAACGCGTTGCGGCATCTCGGGATGCTGCCCGGCGACCCGATCCCTCCACGTGCGGACATGCGAAGCGTCGGCCGCTTCGTCTGGTTGCGCTGCGAGGACGAGGGTTGGTGGGAGCCCGACGTGGGCGCGGGCGACACCGTCCACGCCGGCACGAGCCTGGGCTCGGTGAGAACTCTCTTCGGCGACGTGACCGAGCTGATCACGGCGCCGGAGGACGGCGTCGTCCTCTTCATCACGACGAGCCCGGCCGTCGAAGCGGACGGCCTGCTCGTCGGCCTCGGCGTCGATATCGGCGACATCACTCGGACCTAGAGTCGGATCGGTTGCTCCAGGCTCGGTTCGTGCGCTAAAACGAGACTGGAGCGTGCTCAAACGCACGTAGGAGGCAGCGATGGAGTACCGGGTCCTGGGACCGTTGGAGGCTCTGGGTAGCGAGGGCCCGCTCCCGCTTGGAGGCGCGAAGCAGCGGGCCTTGCTTGCGCTGTTGATCCTGAACGCGAACCGCGTCGTCTCGCGCGAGCGGCTGATCGACGAGCTCTGGGGCGAGGATCCGCCGGAAACTGCAGTGACGAGCGTGCAGGTCTACGTCTCGCGATTGCGCAAGCTCATGCCGGACGCGTCGCTCGTGACCCGCGCGCCGGGCTACGTCCTCGAGGCGGAAACCGAGAGCGTCGACCTCCTCCGGTTCGAACGGCTTTCGAGGGAGGGTCGCAATGCGCTCGCCGCGGGCAATCCAGAGCGTGCGGCACTCGTGCTCCGCGAGGCGCTCGACCTCTGGCGAGGACCGGCTCTGGCGGAGTTCGCAAACGAGCCATTCGCGCAGATCGAGGGCGGCCGACTCGACGACCTACGAGTCGCTGCGCTCGAGGAGCGAATCGAGGCAGACCTGGCGCTCGGCCGCCACGCTGAGCTCATCAGCGAGCTTGAGGCGCTGATCGCCTCGAGTCCGCACCGCGAGAGGCTGAGGGAGCAGCAGATGCTGGCGCTTTACCGCTCGGGGAGACAGACCGAAGCGCTCGAGGTCTACCGAAACGTCCGTGCGATGCTCGACGAGATCGGCATCGAGCCGGGAGCGAACCTCCAGCGACTCGAGAAACAGATCCTCAACCACGACGCCGCGATCGACGCCCCCCTCGGGCGGCCCCTGGTCGCAGACGCTCCAGCCGATGTTGCCCAACCGACTCCTCCTCCGTCCCCGGTCGAGCGCAAGCGCGTCACCGTCCTCTTCGCCGCCATGGGAACGACGAACGAGGAGGACGAGGACCCGGAGCACACGGCGATGCTGTTCGACCGTCTCCACGCCGAAGCGGCCGTCGAGATCGAGGCAGCGGGAGGGACAGTGGAGAAAGGTCTCGTCGGAGCTCTGCTCGCAACGTTCGGAGCAGCGGCCGTCGAGCAGAACGATCATGCAACCCAGGCGGCAAGGGCCGCGCTCGCGACGCAAGCTCGACTAGCGCGCACGTTCGGCGAGACGATCTCGGTGCGGATGGCCCTCGAAAGCGGTGACGTGATCCTCGGCCGGCCCGGTTCGTTGGTGATGGGCACTCCGGTCACAGCGTCGGCACAGCTGGTGGGGCTTGCGCAGCCCGGCGACATCGTCGTCGGACACCGCGCCGCCCAGGCGATAGAGGTCGAGTTCGAGCTACGCGAGCGTGGGCAGGCTCACGTACTCGCCCGAGCACGCGCGCGGCCGGTTGCTCGCGAAGTGAGAAAGACAGTCACCGTCCTTTTCGCCGACCTGGTCGAGTCGACGCGACTGGGTCACGAGCTTGAACCAGAAGCGTTGAGCCTGATCATGTCCGACTACTTCCGGGCGATGCAATCCGCGGTCACGCGGCACGGCGGCATCGTTGAGAAATTCATCGGCGACGCCGTCATGGCGGTCTTCGGCGTGCCCGTCCTGCACGAGGACGACGCGCTGCGTGCGGTGCGGGCTGCCGGCGAGATGCGCGAGTCGCTCGCGAAGCTCGACAAGGACTTCGACCGAACCTGGGGCATACGTCTGCAGGGGCGCATCGGGATCAACACCGGTGAGGTCATGGCAGGCGACCACCTGCAGGGCCACCTGATCGTGACCGGTCGCGCGGTCAACGTCGCGAAGCGCCTCGAGGAGGCGGCAGCGACGGACGAGATCCTTCTCAGCGAAGCGACGCATCGACTCGTGCGCGACGCAGTCGTGACGGAGCGAGTCTCTGGCCGCGTCGTGAAAGGAGGCGAGACGTTAGGCGGGTTCGCACTCGTCGAAGTCCGTCCACATGCCCCAGGTCGCGCTCGTCGATTCGACACGCCGCTGGTCGACCGGGAGCAGGAGTTCACTGCGCTTCTCAACGCATTCGAAAGCGTCGTCCAGGATCGACAGTGTCATCTCCTGACCGTGTTGGGCGAGGCCGGAGTCGGCAAATCGCGCCTGATCCAGGAGTTCGCCCGCGAGATCGGGACGGACGCCATGGTGTTGCACGGCCGCTGCCTGCCGTACGGCGAGGGCATCACCTACTGGCCGCTGCTCGAGGTCGTGCGCGACATCGTCCGCACCGAAGGGCCGGCCGAGGCAGAGCCGTCGAGCGCAGCAATCGCCGCGCTGCTTCCCGACGAGGAGAGGGTCACCCTGGTTGTCGAGCTGATCTCGGAGGCGCTCGGTCTCGGCGGTTCAGGCATCGTGATCGGCGAGCAGACCTTCTGGGCCTTCCGCAAGCTCTTCGAGGGGCTTGCTCGGCGCCGGCCGCTCGTCGTCGTGTTCGACGACCTGCAGTGGGCGGAGCCCACGTTCCTCGAGCTCGTCGATTATCTCGCGGACCAATCGCGCGAGGCGCCGGTCTTGCTCCTCTGCGTCGCGCGCCCCGAGCTGTTCGACAGTCACCCCGGCTGGGGGGGCGGCAAGCGGCACGCCGCGACGACATCGCTAGACCCCTTGCGCGAAGACGACAGTCGGCGCCTGATCGCAAACCTGCTCGGCCGTGGGCCTCTCCCGGCCGAGATCGAGAAGCGAATCGCCGATGCTGCCGAGGGCAACGCGCTCTTCACCGAGGAGCTCCTCGCGATGCTGGTCGACGACAAGCGCCTCTCGTGGGAGGACGACCGGTGGGTGGTTGCAGACGACCTCGCCGAACTGGGGGTTCCCCAGGAAATCAACGCGTTCCTCGCGGCACGACTCGAGCGCTTGCCGGCCGGTGAGAGGGCTCTGGTCGTACGAGCTTCCGTCGAGGGCGCCGTGTTCCATTACAACGCGCTCCGCGAGCTCGCACCCGAATCCTCCGATGCCTCCCTCCAGACCAATCTGGCGTCACTGGTCCGCCGTGACATCATCCGGCCGGCTCGCTCGGACTTTCCGGGCGACGAGGCATACCGCTTCCGGCACCTCCTGATCCGGGACGCCGCCTACTGGTCGCTCGCGAAGTCGACTCGCGCCGCCCTGCACGAGCGCTTTGCCGCGTGGCTCGAGCGAACGACCGGCGCTCGGATCCGCGAGGAGATCGTCGGCTACCACTTCGAGCAGGCATACCGGTGCCGCGTCGAGATCGGTTCGACCGAGGAGGAGCTGACCGAGCTCGGGGCGAAGGCGTCACTACGACTCGGGTCGGCCGGGCGCCGGGCGCTCGCGCGCAGCGACCTTCACGCGGCGGTCGGGCTGCTCAAGCGCGCCGCGGCGCTGGTTGTGGCGGACAGCCCGGGCCAAGTCGACTTGCTGTCCGAGCTCGGCGCAGCGCTCATCGAGGAAGGTGAGCTGAAGGAGGCCGAGGTTGTCCTCGACCGTGCCATGCAGGCCGCGAAGGAGGCGCGCAACGAGCAGGCCGAAGCGCGCGTGCTCGTCCATCAGCAGTTCCTGCGGCTGCGGCGCGTCGCCGACGGAGGCATCGGCGAAGTTGCCGGCGTGGTTCAGCGCGTCATGCCGGTTTTCGAGCGCCAAAATGACCACGCCGGTCTCTGCGGCGCCTGGCGGCTCCAGGCGTGGCTGCACTGGACCCGCGCGCATGCGGCCGCGGCGGGCGAGGCGTTCGAGCGGGCGGCGGCACACGCGAGCCTCGCCGGCGACGAGCACGCGCGCGCGGAGCTGCTGACGTGGATCGCGTCGGCGCTCTGGTTTGGGCCCACGCCGGTCGCGGAGGGCATCAACCGCTGCGAGGAGATTCGCAGCGAGGTGAGCGGGCACAGCGAGTCGGAGGCGCTCCTCCTTCGCCACCTCGGCGGCCTTCACGCGATGACGGGACACTTCGAGCTCGCGCGCTCACTGCTGACCGAGAGCAACGCGGTCTTCGAGGATCTCGGGCCGACGCTCAACGCCGCGACGTCCCACAACGAAGCCGTGATGGAGTTCCTCGCCGAAGATCCCGCCGCAGCCGAGCGCAGCCTGCGCGGCGGGTACCGCACGCTGCGGGAGATGGGCGAGCAGTCCGTGCTTTCGACCACGGCCGCCTTCCTTGCCCGGGCGGTCCTGGCGCAGGGCCGCGACGAGGAAGCGGAAGAGCTGACGGCGGAGAGTGCCAGCCTCGCCGAGCCGGACGACCTACTCACCCAGCTGCTCTGGCGCGGAGTACAGGCGGCGATCCTCGCGCGGCGCGGCCTTACGAGCGAGGCCGAAGCGCTGGCACGGGAGGCGGTCGCCATCGGCGAGCAGACCGACTTTCTGGCCCACCGTGGCGACACGCTCGTCGACCTGGCGCACATCCTGCAGGAGGCGGGACGCGATGAAGAAGCGGCCGAGGTCGCCGCCGAGGGGTTACATTTGCACGAGCAAAAAGGCAATGTCGTCACGGCCGGAAAGATCCGGTCGCAATTCGGTGCGCTGGTGTAAATGCGAGGAGCTTTGGCGGCTCGGATTGGTGGTGAGGCATGGGGACGGGAGGGAACTTCAAAGACAAGCTCAAGCTCGTCGAGGACCCGATCACGAAACACGTGCACGTCGACGCGAAAGGGCCTGCCTACGGTGACGTCGTCGAGATGTGCATCTGGATCATCCAGAAACAGCGCGCAGGTGACGCGGCTGCGACGCAGATAACGACGTTTCCCGGCCGGGGCGGCGTGGAGATGGATAAGGAGAAGCTCCCCGACGGCACGACGCAGAAGACATGGCAGCTGCGCGCGCTCCAGGCATCCACGAACCCCTTGATGCCGGGATTTGCGACCGCGATGGCGATCGCCCTCTTCCGTGAGGACGGCAAGGAGCAGGCGCAGTTCTGGTCCCAGGCGGTCGAACTCGTCATGCCGCCTCCCGCACCCGAGCACGGGCCGCAAACCTCCTCAACCGACGCGGACGACGATTAGAACTCGTTTCATAATGCGCTTCGTCGATCGGGACGCGATGGGCGGTGCGAGGCAAGGACGCAGGCACGCCGCGACGTTTGGGCGCTCGCGCAAACCGCGCCCCGAGGCTGCGCGCCGGCTGCGAACC
>DASVFB010000199.1:0-5047 GCA_036380275.1 Gaiellaceae bacterium
ACCCAGGCGAGGTAACCGAGCAGCCCGAGCGGCGCGAGCAGCGCGGCGGTCCACGGACGCCAGCCGTCGTGGCGGCCGATCACGGCGGCGACGACAACCACGCCGACGAGCACGCCGGCCGCAGCCCGAGTCGTCCCGGCGAGCAGGCACAGCGTCCCCGCCGTCAGCCACTGTCGGCGCAGTAGCGCGTAGAGCGACCACGCGCACAACGCGGTGAAGAGGCTCTCCGAGTAGACCATCGACTCGACGATCGCGTGGGTCTGGATCCCCCACAGCACGACGAGCACGACGCCGACGCGACGGCCGTAGACGAGGTTGCCGACGGCGAAGATCCCCCACGCTGCCGCGAGGCCGGCGAGCCACGACGCCACGATTCCGGCCCAGAGGACGCTCAGGCCTGTGACGGACGCGACCGCGTCGATCAGGTACGGATAGCCCGGGAAGAAGACGACATTCGTGTTGACGAGACTCCCGTTGGCCCTATGCGTCAGGCTCGTGTCGTAGCCGTGCTCCGCGATGTCCATGAACCAGCGCCCATCGAAGCGTCCGAGCAGCGACGGGACGTGCTCGCCGAAATGACGCGCCATGATCCAGAGTACGAGCACACCGAGCGCGCGCACCGCGACGTAACCGGCGAGCGCGGGCGCCGCCGCGCGCACTGCCGTGTAGCGTGCCGCGGTCTTGGTCTCTCCGGCTCCGATGCGCTGAGATTACGCCTAAGCTCCGAGACCGGATGCTTGGACTGCCTGACGCGATCCGGGTGTGCTTGTTCGACCTCGACGGCGTGCTGACTCCGACCGCGAAGCTGCACGCCGCCGCCTGGAAGCAGATGCTCGACGACTTCCTGCGCAAGCGGGCCGAGCGCACAGGCGAACAGTTCGTTTCGTTCGATCCCGTCCACGACTACGACAAGTACGTCGACGGCCTGCCGCGCAGCGCCGGCGTCCGCTCGTTCCTCGCGTCTCGGGGTATCGATCTCCCCGAAGGCGACCTGAACGATCCGCCGGACGCCGAGACCATCGCCGGCCTCGGCAACCGCAAGAACGACATCGTCATGCGCTTGATTCGCGAACAGGGCGTAGAGCCTTACGAAGGCTCGGTGCGGTACGTCAAGGCCGTCCGCGCAGCGAGCCTGCGCTGCGCGGTCGTCTCCTCGAGCGCGAACTGTCGCGCCGTCCTCGAGGGAGCGCGGATCGCCGATCTGTTCGACGAGGTCGTCGACGGAGTCGTGCTCGAGCGCGAGCATCTGAAAGGAAAGCCGGCGCCGGACACCTTCCTCTTCGCAGCTCGTGCGCTCGGCGTCGAGCCCGCGGAGGCGGCCGTGTTCGAGGACGCGCTCGCCGGGGTCGCCTCCGGGCGGGCGGGCGGGTTCGGCTTCGTCGTCGGAGTCGACCGCGCCGGGCAGGCCGAGGCGCTGCGCGAGCACGGCGCCGACATCGTTGTTCGCGATCTCGCGGAGCTGCTCGACCAACCATGATCGCGCAGCCCTCCTTCGCAGTCGAAGCTTGGACGGTGCGCGAGACCGAGCTCAACCTGGACGTCCTCGCCCAGACCGAGTCGGTCTTCGCACTCGCCAACGGGCACATCGGACTGCGCGGCAACCTCGACGAGGGCGAGCCGAGCGGCCTGCCCGGCACCTACCTGAACTCGTACTACGAGCTGCGGCCGCTGCCGTACGCGGAAGCAGGCTACGGCTATCCCGAATCGGGCCAGACGCTGGTCAACGTCACCGACGGCAAGATCGTGCGCCTGCTCGTCGACGACGAGCCGTTCGACGTGCGCTACGGGAAGCTGCTCTCGCACGAGCGCGAGCTCGATCTTCGTGCAGGCGTGCTCGTCCGGCACGCCGACTGGCGCTCGCCCGCAAACGCCGCCGTCCGGATTCGCTCCACGAGGCTCGTGTCTCTTTCACAGCGCGCCGTCGCGGCGATCCAGTACGAGGTCGAGCCGCTCGACGGACCGCTGCGCGTCGTCGTACAGTCGGAGTTGATCGCGAACGAACCGGGAGCCGCGCCGCCCAAGCGCGATCCGCGTGCCGCAGCCGTGCTCGAATCGCCGCTCCGCTCGGAGGAGTCCTTCGAACGTGCGTCCGGCGCCGTGCTCCTCCACTCGACGAAGCGCAGCGAGCTCCGGATGGGCGCGGCAATGGACCACATCATTGAGGGGCCAGACGGCACCGAGATGTTCGCGGAGGCCAGCCCCCACGTCGGCCGCGTGACCGTCACGGCCGATCTCGCGGACGGCGACCGCCTGCGGGTCGTGAAGTTCCTGGCGTACGGCTGGTCGAGCCGGCGCAGCGTCCCGGCGATCCGCGACCAGGTGATCGCCGCGCTCGCCGAGGCGCGACACACCGGCTGGGACGGCCTGCTCGCAGCGCAGCGTGCGTACCTCGACGACTTCTGGGATGGAGCGGACGTCGAGCTGGAGGGCGACCTCGAGCTCCAGCAGGCCGTGCGCTTCGCGCTCTTCCACACGCTGCAGGCCGGAGCTCGCGCCGAGCAGCGCGCGATCGCCGCCAAGGGCCTGACCGGCCCGGGTTACGACGGCCATACGTTCTGGGACACGGAGCGCTTCGTCTTGCCGGTGCTCACGTACACGGCGCCAGAAGCGGCAGCCGATGCGCTTCGCTGGCGCCACTCGACGCTCGACCTCGCCCGGGAGCGCGCCGATCAGCTTGGGCTGGAGGGCGCCGCGTTCCCGTGGCGCACGATCCGTGGCCAGGAGTGCTCCGGCTACTGGCCGGCGGGCACGGCCGCGTTCCACATCAGCGGTGCCATCGCCGACGCGGTCGCGCGCCTCTTCGCCGCGACGGAAGACGACACCTTCGATCGCGAATTCGGCGTCGAGCTGCTCGTCGAGACGGCGCGGCTGTGGCGGTCGCTCGGCCATCACGATCCGCATGGGCGCTTCCGAATCGACGGCGTCACCGGGCCGGACGAGTACAGCGCGATCGCCGACAACAACGTCTACACGAACCTGCTCGCGCAGAAGAACCTGCGCGCTGCCGCCGACGCCGTCGCGCGCCACCCGCGCTGCGCAGCCGAGCTAGGCGCCGACTTCGAGGAAGCCGCGATCTGGCGGGACGCGGCGGACGACATGGTCATCCCGTGGGACGCGACGCTCGGCGTCCATCCCCAATCCGAAGGGTTCACCGAGCACCAGGTGTGGGACTTCGAGCACACGGCGCCGGACCAGTACCCGCTGCTTCTGCACTTCCCCTACTTCGACCTCTACCGCAAGCAGGTCGTCAAGCAGGCCGATCTCGTCCTCGCGCTTCACTGGCGCGGCGATGCGTTCACCGACGAGGAGAAGCAACGCGACTTCGACTACTACGAACGGCTGACCGTTCGCGATTCGTCCCTGTCGGCGTGCACGCAGGCGGTGATGGCAGCCGAGGTGGGGCACCTCGAGCTCGCGTACGACTACTTCGCCGAGGCCGCGTTCATGGATCTGCTCGACCTCGAGCACAACACGCGCGACGGCGTTCACATCGCCTCGCTCGCCGGCGCCTGGCTCGCCGCCGTCGCCGGGTTCGGCGGGATGCGGGACCACGACGGCGAGCTGACGTTCAAGCCGCGCCTGCCGCCGCTCCTCGAACGCCTCGCTTTCCGCCTTCTCTTCCGTGGCCGGCGGCTGATGGTGGACGTGTCGAAGCGCGATGCCACCTACACGCTGCTCGCCGGTCGGCAGCTGCAGATCGCGCACTACGGCAAGGCGATCACGGTCTCGAGGAAGACGCCGGCGACCGAGACGATTCCTCCTGTGGTCGAGCCCCCTGCACCGAGCCAGCCGCCAAGCCGCGAGCCCGTGCGCCGCGCGCGTCAGTCGTAGAACGCCGCAGCTGCTGCGAACGTCCGCGGATGGCTCAGCACGTCGACCGAATCGACGTACTGGTCGATCGCTCCGACGAGTGGCAGCGACTTCAGCCATGGATCGGTCACGCGCTCGAGGCACGCGTCCACGAATCGCGCCGACCCTAGAACGCGGAACGGCCGTGTGTAGAAGAGGCGCACGGTCGTCTCCGCCGGGCGTGTCACGCCTGATGCGTTGTGCAGCCTGGCGAGCTCCTCTACGACGGCGACGAGCGCGCCTTCGCGCGCTTCGTGGCTCTCGGCGGACAGGACGTCGAGCAACGGGGACTGCAGCGCGGCGGCCGAGTCGAGCTGCGCGAACGCCGAGCCGAGCCACTTGCTGTACGGGGCGTACCGGCGCTCGAGCAGAAAAGCCAGCCGCATGCAATCGCGCACGAGACGCGACGCGACCACGCGCGACCCGAGGTCGTCACCGACCTCGGCGGTCCGGCCTACGAACGCCTCCTCCTGATCGAGGCGCCGCCACTGGCACCCAAGCAGCCACAGCCAGAGGTCGTCCGGATACCACGCGAGCGCGGCGCGCACCGCGGCGAGGTCGCCGCCTGGGTCGTGGAAGACCCCACCGGAGGTGAGCTCGAGCAAAATCTGCTGCGGCGTCGCGAGCCAGTGGCGCGTCGAAATCCCGCCGCGCGGATCGAAGCCGAGCCGTTCCTCGAGCCACTCGCCCAACGGCGCGACGTCGACGTGGTGCGACACGGGCACCTCGTCCCAGCCGTACCGGGTCGGCCAGCCGTGGAACTCGTCCGGCAAGCCGGCGTCGATCGTCTCGCGGACCGCCGCCACGCGATCGCCGTCGACGAGCAGCTGCATGCGCGGCCCCCACCCGTGGTCGGTAGACCGGACGGTGTCGTAGCCAAGGACGTCGGAGCCCGTCCCGAGCAGCGCGGCGGCGTGCTCCTCTCCGGCGACCAGCGGCGCGACAACCTCGTCGTAGAACGCGCGGGAGAGCTCGACGCCTGGGACGAAGCCTTCGAGCTCCAAGTGACTAGGCTGCGCGCTCCTCGAACCGTCTCACGACGAGATCGCCGGCCCCAAGCACGTGATCGACCATCTGACGCCTTGCGGCCTCCGCATCGCGCACCTCGATCGCCTCGAGCACGGCGGCGTGCTGGGCGACGTTCTCCTCGAGCAGGTGCGAGCTCTCGCCGAGCACGATCCAGGTCAAATCGCGCGGG
>DASVFB010000200.1:0-26888 GCA_036380275.1 Gaiellaceae bacterium
CGTCCGTTGCGCGACGGTGATAGCGAACGTGTTGAAGATGATGAAGGCGCCGACGAAGAGCGCAATGCCGGCGAACCCCAGCAGGAAGATCTTGATGAAGGTGACGAAGCTCTTGAGACCCTTGAAATCGAACGGGTCGGCCGCTTGCGCCGTCTGCACGTTCGTCGCCGTGCCCAGGAGCGCATCGTTGACCTCGGCACGCGCAGCAGCCGCGGTCACGCCCGCCTTGCTCTCGAACGCGACCTGGTCGACCTCGCCCTCCTTGTCGAACAGCTTCTGCGCCGTCTTCAGGTCGAACGCGGCGACGGTGGCCGCGCCGAGCGAGTCCACGTTTCCGTACTTGACGAGCCCGACGATCTTGAACGTGCGCAACGGACCGGTCGTGACGACGCCGACGGTGTCGCCGACGTCGAGGTGCTGACGCCTGGCGGTTCCGGTGTCGATCGCGACCTCGTCGGGCCCTGCAGCCCAGCGCCCTGACCCGAGCGTGAGCGGGTTGAGACGATCGGCACCGGCTTGACTCGCGTCGATGCCGACGGCGAAGTTCGGCGGCTTCCCGATCACCTCGCCCTTGTCGTCGACGAGCTTCGCCTGGTCGAGGATCGTGCCGACGGCGTCGCCGACCTCGGGCACGCGATCGACCTTCGCGATGTACCTCTGCGAGATCGACGGCGTCTTCTGCCAGCTGTTGTCGTCGCGGAAGGCTGCGTTGCCGGTGACGATGCCGTCGATGCCGGCGTAGGAGCTGGCCTCGAGGTTGTCGGCGGCCTTCTTCATCGTGTCGGTGAGGATGAAGGCGCCGCTCACCATCGCAACGCCGAGCACGATGGCGATCGACGTGAGGACGCCTCGGATCTTGCGCCAGGCGAGACCTTTGAGGGCGACGCGCCTCATAGCGCCTTCACCTCCTTAAGTGCATCGAGCACGTCCTGCTGCGAGGACCGCCCGAGCTCGCGCACGATCAGGCCGTCCGCGAGGAAGAAGATACGGTCGGCGATCGTCGCCGCCCGCGCGTCGTGGGTGACCATCACGGTCGTCTGCCCGCGCGACTTCACCGACGCGCGCAGCAGGTCGAGGATCTCGCCGCTCGTCGTCGAGTCGAGGTTGCCCGTTGGCTCGTCGGCGAAGAGCACGGTCGGCCGCGAGACGAGAGCGCGGGCGATCGCGACACGCTGCTGCTGGCCGCCGGAGAGCTCCGACGGGCGGTGCGAGCGCCGGTCGTCGAGACCGACGTCCGCAAGCAGCTGCTCGAGCCACTCCTTGTCCGGCTTCGTGCCGGCGATGGAGAGCGGGAGGACGACGTTCTCCTCGGCGTTCAGCATCGGTAGGAGGTTGAAGAACTGGAAGACGAAACCGATGTGCGAGCGCCGCAGCTTCGTCAGCTCGGTGTCGCCCATCGACGTGATCTCCTGGCCGGCGATCTCGACGGTGCCCGTGGTCGGCTTGTCGAGCCCGGCGAGGATGTGCATCAGGGTCGACTTCCCGGAGCCTGAGGGGCCCATCACCGCGGTCAGCTCGCCCGCCGAGATGTCGAGCGAGACGCCGCGGAGGGCGTCGACGGCAGTGTCCCCTTCGCCGTAGCGACGGTCGAGGTCGCTCGCCGCGACGACGACGGGCGCGTCTTGCTTGTGGAGGACGCGCTCGTCGGCGAGCGCGTGCGTGGTTGCTGCGTTCATGTCGGGATTCCTTTCATCGAAGCCAGGTGACCATCGTCGTCCGACACGCGCCCGAAAACGTCGGCCCAGCGTCGGATTCGGGCTCATCCTCGAGGAGGATTCGAGCGTCGTTCACGCGGCCGATGCGGCCCGCCGCAGCCCGCAGTAGCTTGTGTCTGTGAATCGCTACATCGAGTGGGGCCGCCGGAACTTCCCGGACGTGCTGATCACGGGGCTGATCGTGGGGACGGTCATCGAACTGGCGGTGACGTCCGTCGATTACAACAAGGCGATCATCCCGTTCGCGCTGGCGGCGGCACCTTTGCTGTTCTTCCGCCATCGCTTCCCGCTGGCCGCGCCGACTGCGACGTTCATCTGCCTGGCGATCTTTGCGGCGATCGCCAACCAGGCGGGCAACGACCTGTCCTTTCCGTTCTTCTGCGCTCTCGGAGCGATGGCGAGCTTCGGCGCCGCGGAAGAACGGCGGATCGCCTACGCGGGATTGTTCATCGCCTTCGCGACACTCGCGTACGTCATGCACGAGTTCCACAACGGGCTGTCGGACATCCCCTGGATCGTCATCTTCTTCCTCGCGGCCTGGTTCGTCGCGTTCTTCCTAAAGTCGCGCTCCCGCCAGACGGACGAGCTGCGCGAGCGCGCCGAGCGGCTGGAACTGGAGCGCGAGATCAAGGCGCGCGAGGCGGTCGCGGAAGAGCGCGCTCGGATCGCGCGCGAGCTGCACGACATCGTCGGTCACTCCGTCAGCGTCATGACGGTGCAGGCGTCGGCCGTGCGCCGGCTGTTGCGGGAGGATCAGCAGCGCGAGCGCGACGCATTGCAAGTCGTCGAGGAGCAGGGCCGCGCCGCACTCAGCGAGATGCGCCGCCTCGTCGGCGTGTTGCGGCGGCCCGAGGAGGCGCCGGCGCTAGTCCCTCAGCCGAGTCTCGAGTACGTCGGGAAGCTTGTCGAGCAGACGCGCGAGGCTGGGCTGCCGACAGAGTTGCGGCTCGAGGGCGAACCCGCCCAGTTGCCTCAGGGAATCGACCTGACTGCGTACCGCTTCGTCCAGGAAGGCCTGACGAATGCGCTGAAGCATGCGAACGCCAAGCACGCGGAAGTCGTCGTGCGCTACGACAACGGCTCGGTAGAGCTCGTCGTGCGCGACGACGGAACGGGCGACGGCGCGGGCGGCGGGAGCGGACACGGGCTGGTCGGGATCCGCGAGCGCGTCGCGGTTTACGGTGGCGAGCTGGCCGCCGGTCCACGCCCGCAGGGCGGGTACGAGCTGCGCGCGCGGCTGCCGGTAACCGCCGAGTGAGCCTGCGCGTCCTCATCGTCGACGACCAGGCACTCGTGCGCGCCGGCTTCCGCATGATTCTCGAGGCCGAGGAGGACATCGAGGTCGTCGGCGAAGCATCTGACGGGCTCGAGGCGATCGCCGAAGGGCAACGGCTCGCGCCCGATGTCGTCCTGATGGACGTGCGCATGCCGGAGCTCGACGGCATCGAGGCGACGCGACGGCTGCTGGCCAACGGCGCGACCGAGACGAAGGTCGTGATGCTGACGACCTTCGACATGGACGAGTACGTCTACGACGCTCTCCGCGCCGGCGCCAGCGGCTTCCTGCTCAAGGACGTGCCGCCGGAGCAGCTCGTCGAGGGAATCCGCTCCGTCGGAAACGGCGACGCGCTGCTCGCGCCTTCGATCACGCGGCGGCTGATCGAGGAGTTCGTCCGCTCGGGGCCGGCGACTACGGAGCGACCGGCCGCGTTCGACGAGCTCACCGCGCGCGAGCTCGAGGTTCTGCAGCTCATCGCGCGTGGGTTGTCGAACGCCGAGATCGCGAAAGAGCTCTTCGTCAGCGAGACGACGGTGAAGACGCACGTCGCGCACGTTCTGATGAAGCTCGGCCTACGCGACCGCGTGCAGGCGGTCGTGCTCGCGTACGAGTCCGGCGTCGTTCAGCCGGGCGCGTCTCCTTCTTGAGGACGACCTGAGAATCCCCCGCGCGGCGGATCGCGGATCGCACTCCAGGCCGACGACACGGATCCTCCAGCGCGAGATGCTCCTCTTGTCAATCACGAGGAGGCACGCGATGTTCCACGCAGGAGATCAGATCGAGAATCCCGTCACAGGCGAGCGGCTCGTCTTCCACGAGACCTCGGCCGAGACGAACGGCGAGCGCGTCGTCTTCGAGACGATCGTGCAGCCCGGGGGCTTCGTCGCCGCAGCGCATCTGCACCCCTACCAGACCGAGCGTTTCGATGTGCTCGCAGGCACGGTCGGGATGCGTCGCGGCAAGGAGAAGGTCGAGCTGCATGCCGGCGACGTGGTCGTCGTTGACGCAGGCACGCCGCACAAGTTCTGGAACGCGGGCGACACCGAGGCGCGCTTCACCTGCGTCGTGACGCCGGCGCTCCAGTTCGAGCGGCTGATCGCGACGATGTACTCGCTCGCCGCCGCAGGCAAGACGAACCGCAAGGGCATGCCGAACCCGCTCCGGCTCGCCGTGATCGCGAACCATCATTTCGACGACGTGCGGCTCCCTGGGATCCCGCAGTCGCTGCAGAAGCTGGGGCTCAAGCTTGGGGCGCCGACCGGCCGCATCCTTGGCTTCGGCCCGACCTTCGATCCGGTGGCAGCGTGATGAGCAGGCGCGTTCTCATCGGCGTGCTCGTCACCGCCGCACTTGTCCTGGCGGTTGGCGGGTGGATCGTGGACGGCAGTCGCTCTATCCTCAAGCCGTGAGCGAAGGTCTCTCCGCGTCCTGGCTGTCGACGAAAT
This sequence comes from Gaiellaceae bacterium, assembly GCA_036380275.1. Lineage (GTDB taxonomy): Bacteria > Actinomycetota > Thermoleophilia > Gaiellales > Gaiellaceae > DASVFB01. Next base: position 4,440 of record DASVFB010000200.1, read on the forward strand.
GGGGTGTCGACACGGTCAAGATCAACGCGATGCGCCGGGCGGGCGAGCTGCTCGCCGTCCGCCCGGCGGGATCGCTGGAGTGGAGCTTCCCGGCCTGGCAGTTCGGCCCCGACGGGCACGTGCGGCCTGAGGTCGCGCGTGTGCTCGAGGAGGCGCGCAAGCGCGGGCTGGGTCCCGAGCGGGTCTCCGAGGTGCTCGAGCGTCGGAGCGGCATGACGGGCGGCGGCCGCCTCCGGGACGACCTGCTCGACGGCCACGTCGAGCACGTGCTCGCGACCATCGAAGCCGCGTAGAGCGCGGCTAGACTGTCCGCCGTTCCCGGGCCGTTAGCTCAGTTGGTAGAGCAGGGGACTCTTAATCCCAAGGTCGAAGGTTCGAATCCTTCACGGCCCACCACGAAAGCCCCTGCAAAGCCCCGCCTTCGAGCGGGGCTTTGCTCCGCGCGAAGCGGGCTTACGGGGCGAGGGCCAACAGACGGGGCAACAGAGAGGAGCAGCTAGTCAAGGCTACGTAGCCGCGAGTGGGCGGCGTGGCCTTGATTCTTGGAGGCGCGAGGAAGATACTCGCGTCGGCCACACCGGTTGGGCGCTGCACGTCGCCGGGGCCGGATGCCTCACCTCGATACGACCGAATGGTGTCGAGCGAAAGGAGGTGCATTCTGTCGGTGGTCGCTCGGGAATGCTCATCGCGCCTGCCATGTGTGGCTGGAGCGTTTTTCGACTGAAAGGAGATGGGCCGTGAAGAAGGTCTTCGTCGTCATTGCTGCGGCCATCACGGTGGCGCTCGCGCTGGCCACGGGCGTCAGAGCGGACAACGGTGCAACGGTTACGCATGCGACACTCGCATCCTCGATCTTCGATGGAACCACTCTCTATCCGATGACGTGCGAGGAAACGCAGGTCATCAACGGAAATCAGAGGAAGGAAACGTTTCAGTGCACATTCGACGCGGCGGCACCAACGCCTTTCGTCTGCGACACGTCGAACGGCTGCTTCTGGTTTTCGGACTTCGACGGCGCGGAGGCGACGAGCACCCACTTTGTGATCACCCCATCCGGCCGCGTGCTCGGGTGGGCCGTCTACTAGACGGTTCGGATTTGGAGACGAAGGGGGAGCGGCTGCCCGCATCAAGTAGCCGCTCCCTCATCGACCGGGACATGACCAGCTTCACCGCTCGAGTCCGGGAGACACCGTCGATGGGCGAAGGGCAACACGGAGGCAACATGAACTACCGAGATCAGCCGAGATTCGGAGCACGGCAAGCAACAAGAAACCGCCTCAATCCAAGCCGACCGAGACCACCCGAGACCGCGGACTGCTCCTCTTAATCCCAAGGTCGAAGGTTCGAATCCTTCACGGCCCATCATTGGAAGAGTTAGAGCTCGTCGGAGACTTCCTAGGTTCCCCGGCGCTGCGCGATTACGGCCCGTAACCACCCCCGCCGCCGTAGCCGCCGCCGTAGGTCGTCGTCCCGGCCGTGCTTGCGGGCTTTTTCGTGACTGCGACACCGTTGGCATTCACGACGTACCACTTGCCACCGAAGAAGTTCAGGCCCTGGCCCTTCGTCTGGCCTGCCTTCGTGTCGAGGGAGAACCGATAGAGCGGATGCCCGTGGTAGGTCACCTGCAGCTTGCCGTCCGTTCTCCGCGTAGTTCCCAGCAGTGCGCCCTTGACTCCTGACCCGCCGGTCACTTTGGCGGCTGTCGTCAGGAGCGGGGGCCAGTTGGCCGCACACGCCCCGTAGCAGGTGCTCTTCGTACCGTGGTCGTGCCTGAAGAGATAGATGGTGTGGCCGTTCGCGCTCACGAGCACCTTGCCGAAGGCCGTGGACCGCAAGTCCACGGCTCCCTTCGTCCCCGAACGGTGCGCGTAAGCGACGCCGACGCCGATCACGAAAGCCAGCACGAGAACCGCCGCGCCCATCGCCCGGCGGCCTGCCTTGCTTGGATGCGACAACTGATGCACTGAAACTCCTTCCGAGATAGACAACTTCCTCAGGTGCTACGCCGCGCGAAGTGCGTCAGATGTTTGGAAAGCGCTAGGAATCGCGTGCGGATAGGTTCTCGCGGCTGTTCGAAAGAAGCCCAGTTGCCACTGTCGCCACGCGAAATCGACCTCGGCGCAGTTGCGAAAATACAGTGTTCCCACCGTCGCTACGGTCTCTCCGCCTCCCTAGCGTCACACGCGTCATCTACAGGGAGGCTCGATGAAACGCTCAGCAGCAACGCGGGCCGCAGCGGCAGCGGGTGCAACGGTGCTGTTCGTATCGCTTGCGGCAGTCGCCTCGGCAAAGCAGTTCACGCCCTGGGGTACGCCGACGAACGCCGAGGCGATCCCCGGCACGAGCTCGGACCTCAACACGCAGTTCAACGACGGCTGCCCGATCCAGTCGCCCGACGGGCTCAGCCTCTACATCGCCTCCAATCGCCCTGGCGGCCTCGGGGGCCAGGACATCTGGGTCGCGCACCGCGACAGCAAGGACGCTCGCTGGGGTGCGCCGGAGAACCTCGGCGCCCCGGTCAACTCGGTCGCAAACGACTTCTGCCCCACGCCGCTACGCGGGAAGCGGCTCCTGTTCGTGAGCGAGCGCGGCGAGCCGGGGAGCTGCGGCAGCGGCGACATCTACATAACCCGTCTCAACCCGGTGCACGGTTGGGACGACCCGCAAAACCTCGGCTGCCAGGTGAACAGCGCGGCGGGCGAGGCGGGCCCGTCGCTCTTTGAGGCGGAGACGGGCGCGCAGCTCTACTTCTCCAGCACGCGGGCCGGTGACAGCAACATCTACGCGAGCACGCAGCTCGCCGACGGCAGCTTCGGACCGGCGGCGGCCGTCGCGAGCCTGAACACGGCGAGCGACGACTTCCGTCCCAACGTTCGCAAGGACGGGCTAGAAGTCGTCTTCGACTCCAACCGTCCGGGCACGCTCGGCGGACAGGACATCTGGTCGTCCACGCGCGATTCCGTCGAGGACGCGTGGTCGACGCCGATCGACCTGACGACGGTCAACTCGTCCTTCAACGAGACGCGCGCGTCGCTCTCGTGGGACGGGCGGACGCTGACGTTCGGCTCGAATCGCACCGGTACCGAGGGACAGGCGGATGTGTACGAGAGCACGCGCGCGAAGGCACACGGCGCGAGGTGAGCGTGCTCGAGCGCCGGCGGGCTTGCGGGCCCGCCGGCGCGGCCTAGACTCGAAGGAGTGAGGAGGGGCGATCCGTTGATCGGCCGGGACCGGGAACTCGCGGAGATCCGCGCCGCCGTCGCGGCCGCCGAGGCCGGCGAGGGTGCACTGCTCCTCCTCGCGGGCGAGGCCGGAGTCGGGAAGACGAGGCTCGCCGAGACCGCGATCTCGGCCGGCAACGTCGAGGCGCTGCAAGGGATCGCGTCACAGCGCAGTGCCGCGCCATACGCGCCGATCGCGGCCGTGCTCCGCGACTTTCTGCGGCGATCGCCGGACGGGCTGGCAGGCGTCGGCGCGCTGCAACCGCAGCTCGCGATGCTCCTGCCCGAGCTCGGCCCGCGCGCGGAGAGCGCCGATCGCGAAACCCTCTTCGAAGCGATCCGCCAGGCGTTCGAAGCGATCGCGAGCGCGGGGCCTACCGTCGTCTTCCTCGACGACCTGCAGTGGGCGGACGAGGCGACGCTCGAGCTGCTGTCCTCGCTCGCCGCGGCGGCGGAGGAATGGCCGCTGCTCGTGCTCTGCGCGTACCGCAACGAGGAGATCCCCCGCGGGCATGGGCTGCGCCGACTCCGGACCGACTTGCGACGCAGCGGCCGGCTCGCGGAGCTCGTCGTCGAGCCACTCGATCCCGCCTCGACCGTGGCTCTGGCGACGCAGGTTCTCGGGCGAGAGCCCGGTCCCACGCTTCGTGCGGCTTTGGTCGACCGGACGCAAGGCGTTCCCTTTTTCATCGAGGAGCTGTCCGGCGCTCTCAGGACGGGCTCGCTCCTCGTCCCGACGGAGCAGGGACTCGAACTCGCAACAGCCGCCGCGGTCCCCATTCCGGAGACGATTCGCGACGCAGTACGCCTCAGGTCTGACGGCTTGTCGCCGGCCGGTTGCCGCGCGCTGCAGGCGGCCGCCGCCGCCGGCACACGCTTCGATCTCGACCTCGTCGCAGCCGTCGGTGCGGACGAGGGCCTCGCGGAGCTGCTCGACCACGGGCTTCTCGTCGAGAGCGAGCCCGGCCGAGCGTCGTTCCGCCACGATCTGGCGCGCGAAGCCGTCTACGCAGAGGTTCCGTGGCCACGAAGGCGTGCTCTCCACCGCTCCCTTGCCGAACAGCTCGATGCTCGCGGCGCGGAGCCGGGGCTCGTCGCGGAGCACTGGGTCGCGGCGGCCGAGCATGAGCGCGCGCGCCCGGCGCTCGTCGCGGCGGCGCGGAGGTATTGCGAATTGCACGCTTACCGCGATGCGGCCGCCGCCGGCCGTGCCGCGCTCGAGCTGTGGCCGGAGGACCAGGACGAGCCCGCGCGCCTCGTCGTGCTCGACGAGCTCGGCGATTGCGCCCAGCTCTGCGGCGAGTTTGCCGAGGCGGTTCGGGCATGGGAGGAGCTCGCCGAGAGCGCCCGCGACGACCTCTCCCGACTCGCCGAGGCGAAACGCAAGCTGGCGACCGTGTACGAGCTTCAAGGCGCAGCGCCGCGGGCGGTGGCCGCGCGGCTCGAGGCCGCCGACGCGTTCTCCAAGTGCGGCCGCGATGCGGATGCGGCCACCGAGCGTTTGCTGGCGTCCTTCCGTCTCATCGAAGAAGAACCGGCCACCGCGCGGGACTTGCTCGACCAGGCCCGCGACGATGCCGTGCGAGCCGGCAGAACCGATCTCGAGTCGCGCTGCCTCCGCGAGAAGGGATTTCTCGTCCGCATGGAGGGTCGGTTCGATGATGCGCTCGACCTGACGCGCCGTGCCCTCTCGCTCGCGCTGGAGGGCAACCACGTCGAGGACATCGTGGAGAGCTACTGGGTGCTCGGCGCGATCTTGAACAACTGGGGCGACTATCCCGCGGCGCAATCGGCGCTCCAAGACGCGGCAGATTTCTGCCGGGCTCACAACCTGGAACCGGACGAGCAGTTCTGCCGCAGCTGCGTTGGGGTCGTCCTCTGGCACCGAGGTGCGTGGGACGAAGCGGAGGAGATCTCCCGCGACGTCCTCGCGTCACCCGCCACGTCCGGCCCCGGCCGCGCCCATGGGCTCGAGACGCTCGGGCTGATCGCCGCGGCGCGTGGCAAGACCGCAACCGCGCGGCCGCTCCTGCGCCAGTCGGTCGCCATTGGACGTGAACACGGGATGGTCGGCACGGTGTGGATCAGTCGATTCGGACTCGCGCTCGCCGACGAGCTCGACTCGAAGATCGACACGCAATGGAACGACTTCGTCGCGTCGTCGGCCGACGAGACGCCCAACAACCATCACGCTCCGCCACTCCGCTGGGCGGCGACGTTCGCGGCGCGACGCGGCGACGCGGCGCTCGTGCATGCCTGCGCGCGCGCCACTGCGAACCTTGCCGCGATCTTCGCAAGCGCCGAAGCTCTCGCAGCGCTCGCGCACGCGTTCGGCGAGGTTGCCCTGGCCGAAGGCGACTCCTCGCGCGCGGCCGAGCAGTTCGAGCAGGCTCTCGAGCTCTTTCGCGACGTCGACTCGCCGTTCGAGCGGGCGCACATACAGATGCGCGCCGGCGTCGCGCTGGCCGCAGCCGGCGAGCGCCAGTCGGCCGTCGACCGCCTCGTCGAGGCCTACCGAACGTTCCGAAAGCTCGGAGCGCGCCCCTTCGCGCGTCAGGTCGCCGGAGATCTCGAAGCGCTCGGAGAGCGCGTCGACCGCCGCCTCGGACGGCTCGCAGCGCGTGAGCTCGAGAACGGCGGCCTGACGAGGCGCGAGCTCGAGATCCTGCGGCTTGTCGCGGTCGGCCGGACGAACCGCGAGATCGCGCGCGACCTCTTCCTCAGCCCGCGAACGGTAGAGATGCACGTCCGCCACATGCTCTCGAAGCTCGACTGCCGCTCGCGGACGGAGGCAACCAGCAAGGCACACGAACTCGGCTTACTCGAAACCACTGGGACGCGCTGAACAAAGGGAGGCCCGCGAAGCGGGCCTCCCTTGGACCGACGGTCTCAGGCGATGGTGACGACCACGTTCAGGTTGCCGTCCCCCGGAAGGGGAACGAGCGGGCCGGTCGTGATGGTGCCGAAGAAGCTGTCTCGGATGGAGACGAGGTACGGGTTCGAACCCACCACGGTCGCGTGGTTTCCGTCCGAGTAGAACGTGAACACGGGAGTGTGGAAGTCGGTCAGCCAGATCCGCAGGAGCACCGCGGTCGGGAACGGCCCGATCACCGCCCCCGCCACGACCTGGCAGCCCGCGCCGCCCGTCGCGATCTGGACGTTCGCGCCGAGATTCCGCTGGTAGCCGTAGCCCAGCGAATCCCCCGGGCAGTTCGTCGCAGTGTTCGGCGCGAGGGGCGCCGTCGGGAGCAAGGCGTCACCGAACTGCGCGTTGGACAGGGTCGCTTTCTTCCCCGCCGGGATGACGAGACCCGTAGCAAACCGACCGCGGTGTGCGGCGAAGCTGACGCACGCGCCAACGTTCTTGAAGGTCGTGCCGTCCGCGCCGACGAGCGAGCGGTAGCCGCCCTTTTGACACTTGTGCGCAGCGCCCGAGTTCCCGGATTTCTTGCCGGGAGGAGTGGGGGGCTTTTTCGCCCCCACGAGAGGCGCGGCGACGAGGGCGAACACCCCTAGTGCGGCCGCGACTGCTGCTATCCGACCTTTCATGCCGTTGCCTCCTTCAGCTCGTCGTCCCCCTCTGGGCCGGTGCGGACGTCTACCCTAGTAGACGTCGACTCGGCCGGGAACTTGCGCCGCGCTCCGCCGATCAGAGCCCATAGTGCGCACGGTGAAGTACCCGGAAACGCGGCACGAGCATGTCTGGTGGGCGCCGGACCGCGCGTCCTGGTGGATCGGCGTCCTCTTCGCGATCGGCTCGACCTGCTTCCTGGTCGGCCCCGTTCCCGGCTTCGTGGAGCTCGTCGGGTCGACCGTCGACGGCTTGGTCTTCTTCGTCGGTTCGATCTTCTTCACCTCGGCGGCTGCGCTGCAGTACGTCGAGAGCGGCTTCTTCCGCCCTCGGATGCTCGACTGGTGGAGCAGCGCCGTGCAGCTCGTCGGAACCGTCTTCTTCAACATCAGCACGTTCCACGCGCTCCAGGCCGGCCTCGATGCAACCGAGTACAACCGCCTCGTCTGGACACCGGATGCGCGCGGCTCGATCTGCTTCCTCGTCTCCGGCTGTCTCGCGTACGTCGAGGTGCGCGGCGGCCAACGGACGCGTACGTGGTGGATTGCCGCGGTCAACCTCGCCGGGTGCGCCGCGTTCGGCATCTCGGCGGTCGCGTCGCACGTCGTTCCGTCGACCGGAAGCGCACGCGATCTGGCCCGGGCGAACCTGTTCACGGCGCTCGGAGCGCTGGGCTTCCTGATCGGAGCCCTGCTCCTGATGCCTAAAGGCGCAAACGACGCTTCACCTGCTTCGGACGATGCCAACCACTCCCGCAATCGCGAACCTCGAGTCACCCAGAAACCAAGGAGTCCCCGATGACGCTGACGCATCCGAACGGTCCGACCGCGCAGACCCGCGACCTGTCGATCCTGCCCATCTTCGAGCTCGAGGGAGGCAACCGCATCCCACGACACGAGATGCCCGCCGGCGACATGCCTGCGGACGTCGCCTACCAGATCGTCCACGACGAGCTGATGCTCGACGGCAACGCGCGCATGAACCTCGCGACGTTCGTGACGACATGGATGGAGCCGCAGGCCGAGAAGCTGATGGCCGAATGCTTCGACAAGAACATGATCGACAAGGACGAGTATCCGCAGACCGCGGAGCTCGAGATGCGCTGCGTCAACATCCTCAGCCGGCTCTGGCATGCGCCCGACGCCGATCAGGCGACCGGCTGCTCGACCACCGGCTCGAGCGAGGCCGCGATGCTCGGCGGGCTCGCGCTCAAGCGACGCTGGCAGAAGCGGCGGGCGGCCGAGGGCAAGCCGGCCGACAAGCCGAACCTCGTCATGGGCATCAACGTCCAGGTGTGCTGGGAGAAGCTCGCCAACTACTGGGACGTCGAGATGCGTCTCGTGCCGATGGAAGGAGATCGCTTCACCCTCTCCGCGGAGGAGGCCGTCAAGCACTGCGACGAGAACACGATCGGCGTCATTGCGATTCTCGGCTCGACGTTCGACGGCTCGTACGAGCCGGTCGCGGAGATCTGTGCGGCGCTCGACGAGCTGCAGGAGCGGACCGGGCTCGACGTTTCCGTCCACGTCGACGGCGCGTCCGGCGCCTTCATCGCGCCGTTCATCGACCCCGACCTCGAGTGGGACTTCCGTCTGCCCCGCGTCGCGTCGATCAACACGTCGGGGCACAAGTACGGGCTGGTCTACCCCGGCGTCGGCTGGATCGTCTGGCGCAACGCAGAGGCGCTTCCGGACGACCTCATCTTCTGGGTCAACTACCTGGGCGACAACATGCCGACGTTCGCGCTCAACTTTTCACGTCCCGGGTCTCAGGTAGTCGCGCAGTACTACAACTTCCTGCGCCTCGGCTTCGAGGGATACCGCCGCGTGCAGGCCTACGCGCGCGACGTCGCAACGAGCCTGTCGTCGCGGATCGCCGAGCTCGGCCCGTTCGAGCTGCTGACGAAGGGCGACGAGCTCCCCGTGTTTGCGTTCACCGTCAGCGACGACGTTGACAACTTCACTGTGTTCGATGTCTCGAACGCGCTACGCGAGCGCGGCTGGCAGGTTCCGGCCTACACCTTCCCGGAGCACCGAACCGACCTCTCGGCCCTGCGCGTCGTCGTGCGACAGGGCTTCGGTCACGACATGGCGGACTTGCTCATCGAGGATATGCAGCGCCAACTGCCGCGCCTGCAGGCGCAGCCGGTGCCGGTTCACGACGCGTCGACCGCGTCTGCGTTCCGACACTAGCGGGGCATTGCCTCCGCGAGGCGTGCGACGAGCACGCCGAGCTCAGTCGCGTTCTCGGCTGAGCCAGACGAGGTCGTCGGCGCCGACTCCGAGGTCGGCGGCGGCATTGGATGGGTTTCCGCGGATGACCGAGAGCCAGCCACGCGGGTCGACCATTAGGCCCCACTCGCCTTCCGTGAGGTCGGCGTACGTCGCCACGCGCTTGACGACCGCGTTGCCGGAGGCGGCGTCGACAGAGATGCGCTCCGCCTGGTCGAGACCTGCTGCTGCGAGGTGAGAACTGCGAACGTTGAGCTGCACGTTTCCGAAGCGATTGAGGTCGAGCACCTCGCATGCGATCTTGCCGGGCTCGACTGTGGGCTCGGAAACGTGGAGATCGACGAGTGTTTGCGGCTCGATCGGCTCGCCGAGGTCGGTGAGCGACGCACCGGTCGCCAGGTGTGCTGCCGCTGGGGCGAAAACGTCGCGTGCGTGGAACGACTGCGAGACGGGTTCGAGCAGGATCTCGGAGGATGTAATCGAGACGGCGTTCGCCACCCCCTCGGCCGCGCGCCACGCCGGAGCGAGCAGCCCGTTGTCGGGGCCGACGAGAATCCGTCCGTCCCCCGTCCTGATTGCGATATCGAGCTCACGGCCGACGCTCGGATCGACGACCGCGAGGACGACAGCTTCGTGGCGGAGGTAGGGAAGGGAGTCGGACAAGAGGAGGGCGCCGGCGCGGACATCGAGAGGCGGTACGCCGTGTGACAGATCGATCACCTGGCTCTCCGGAGCGATCTTGTTGATTACAGCGTGGCAGATGCCCACCCACTCGTTGCGGTAGCCGAAGTCCGAGAGGAAGACGATTGGGGGAGTCATGCGTGCCGCACCATCGGCGAAGTCTTGCGCTCGTCCGATGCAAGTGCAAGGCCGGTACGCCCGGGCGCCCTTTTGCCAAGTCATCGGGCGCCCTACACTGATTGACATGCAGCTTTGCCCAAATTGCGGCGAGGAAAATCCTGCGAAGTTCCGCTTGTGCGGCTTCTGCGGAACGCCGCTCGCGCCTGCCGCACCTGCGCAGGAGGTGCGAAAGCTCGTCACGATCCTCTTCTGCGACCTGAAAGGATCGACGAGCCTCGGCGAGCAGCTCGACTCCGAGTCGCTACGCGAGACGATGTCCCGCTATTTCGACTCGATGAGCGCCGAGATCACACGCCACGGCGGCACGATCGAGAAGTTCATCGGCGACGCGGTGATGGCCGTGTTCGGGCTCCCCCGCGTGCACGAGGACGACGCGCTGCGCGCGGTCCGGGCGGCCCGGGGAATGCAGGAGGCGCTCGCCGGGCTGAATGAGGGACTCGAGCGCACGTACGGCGTCTCGCTCGCGAATCGCATCGGCGTCAATACCGGCGAGGTCGTCGCCGGCGATTCGACCACGGGGCAACGGCTCGTCACCGGTGACCCGGTCAACACGGCCGCCCGCCTCGAGCAGGCCGCCGGTGAGTGCGAGGTGCTGCTCGGTGAGCTGACCTACCGACTGGTCCGCGACAATGTTGACGTCGAGCCCGTCGAGCCGCTCGAGCTGAAAGGGAAAGCCGAGCGCGTCCCGGCGTTCCGGCTTCTGGGCGTCCACGACCGGCGGGTGTCCGAGGCCGCCCGGTCGCCGCTCGTCGGCCGGGAGCGCGAGGCGGAGCAGGTCGGCGAGGCGCTCGACGTCGCGATCGAGTCGCGAGCCTGCGCGCGCGTGCTCATCACAGGCGACGCGGGCGTCGGCAAGTCCCGGCTCGTCGAACACGTTTGCGAGGCGGCCGCGGAGCGTGCGCTGGTCATTCGGGGCCGTTGCCTCTCCTACGGCGAGGGGATCACGTTCTGGCCGCTCGTCGAGGCGCTCCGGGAAGCATCGGGAGTCGAAGAGGCCGACGATCGCGCAGCAGCACGCGCAAAAGTCGCGGGGCTTCTGGGTGAGGGCAAGGAGGAGGTGTTCGAGCGGCTCGCCTCCGCCGTCGGCCTCTCGGAGCAGCAGTATCCACTTCCCGAGGTTTTTTGGGCAGCGCGCAAGCTCGTGGAGACGCTTTCCAGCCGCCGGCCGCTCGTACTCGTCTTCGAGGATCTGCACTGGGCCGAGCCGGCACTGCTCGACCTGATCGACCACATCGTCGAGACCGCGGAGGACGCGCCTGCGCTTCTTCTCTGTGTCGCGCGGCCCGAGGTGCTCGAAAAACGCCCGGCGTGGGAGCAGGTCGAGCGCCTTGCGCTGGCGCCGCTCTCCGGCGCCGAGAGCGCGCAGGTCATCGACAACCTCCTTGGCGAAGGCGAGATCGCGGAGGAGGCGCGAGTGCGGATCGTCGAGGCCGCCGATGGAAATCCGCTCTTCGTCGAGCAGTTGCTGTCGATGATGATCGACGAGGGGCTTCTACTGCTCGAGGACGGGGTTTGGCGTACCGACGAGCTGCCGGAGGGCTGGGTGCCGCCGACGATCCAGGCGCTCCTGACCGCCCGGCTCGATGCCCTCGAGCGGGAGCAGCGTGCCGTGATCGACCCCGCGTCGGTCATCGGGCACTTCTTCCAGCAAGCCGCAGTGCAGGAGCTGGTGGAAGAGTTCGTCCAAGACCAGGTTGCTCCGCGACTCGACGAATTGACCAGGAAGCAGTTCGTCCGCTCCGACTCGGGCAGCCTCTACCGCTTCGATCACATCTTGATCCGGGACAGTGTCTACGACGGGCTGCTGAAGCGTGCTCGCGCGACGCTGCACGAGCGCTTCGTGCAGTGGGCCGATCGGGTGAACGGCGACCGCGCAGCGGAGTTCGAGGAGATCTCCGGCTACCACCTCGAGCACGCCCATCGCTACCTCATTGAGCTCGGCGTGGCCGACGATCACGCGCTCGAGGTCGGTGCGGAGGCTTCGAGGCGGCTCGCCTCGGCGGGTAGGCGGGCGTTCGTGCGCGGCGACATGAATGCGGCCGCGAATCTGCTGCTTCGCGCCACGTCGCCGCTGCCGCCGACCGATCCACGGCGTCTGGCGATCTTCTCCGACCTTGGGGAAGCGTTGACACAGCTCGGCAGGTTCGAGGAGGCCGCGAGTCTGCTCGAAGACGCCATCGCGACGGCCGAGCTCGTGGGTGAGCTCACGCTGGCGGCTAACGCACGGCTCGTCGAATTGCTCGTGCGGCTCCTCACCGGCGACACTGATAGATGGAGCGAGCAAGCGAAGGCGGTCGCCAACCAGGCGATCACGCTTTGCGAGCAGGAGGGCGACCACGTGGGGTTGGCGCGCGCCTGGCGGGTGCTGGCCTGGATCGACGGCAGGGCATGTCGCTACGGAGCCGCCGCCGACGCATTCGAGCGGGCAATCGAGCACGCGCGCCTTGCCGGCGACGTGCGCCAGGAGCGGCGCGCGTCTGTCCAGTACGCCCAGGCAGCGGTGTACGGCCCGACGCCGGTCGACGAGGGCATCCTCCGCGTCGAGGAGGTCGCCGCGCGCGTCGAAGGCGACCGACAGGCGGGGGCAGTCGTCGTCTGCGTGCTCGGGCAGCTCGAGGCGATGCGCGGGAACTTCGAGCGCGCCCGAGAGCTCTACGGCCAGGCGTCGGCGACCTTCGAGGAGCTCGGCTTGCCGGTCGACGCCGCTACCGTCTCTTTCTCTTCGGGGCGCGTGGAGCTGCTGGCCGGCGACGCGGCGGCGGCCGAGCGCGATCTGCGCCAAGGCTACGACTACTTCTCGCGGCTCGGCGAGCGCTACCTGCTGTCATCGGTTGCCGGGCTGCTCGCCGAGGCGGTTGGCGCACAAGGACGCTTCGCCGAAGCCGAGGCGCTGTCTCGGGAGACCGAGGCGCTCGCCGCCGAGGACGACATCGAGGCTCAGGCGCTCTGGCGGTCGACGCGGGCGAAGGTGCGCGCCTCCCACGGCGAGCTCGACGAGGCCGAGGCCCTCGCGCGCGAGGCCGTGGAGCTGCTGACGCCGACCGACGACGTTCTCAACCAGGTGAACGCGCTCGCATGCCTCGCCTCGGTGCTGCTACTCGCCGGAGATGAGCCTGAGGGCAATGACGTACTCGCCCGCGCGCGCGAGCTGGCACAGGCGAAAGGAAGCCCGGTCATCCTCGAGCGGCTGGGCCACGTCTACGCGCAACTTGCGCCGGCGGCCCAGCCGCTGCCTGATCGTCTCGCGCGCGGTTAGTTCCAGCCCAGGCCGCCGTTCTCGAGGCCGCGCCCGGTCGCAATGAGCATCTTCTTGTTCTTGATCTGGTCCAGCGTGTCGTAGCAGATTGGGTACGCCACGCTTGGAGCGCCGCCGACGAGGGGATCGTCGCACTTCAGCAGCTGCTGAAACTCGCCGTTGTCGTCGATGTGGTAGACGCCGTTCAGCTTGAAGTTGGATCCGCTCGCATACTGCGCGTTCATCGCCCACGAGTAAGGGTTGAACGTCGTCCCGTCGTAGAACGGATTCCCCAGCGCCGAGACAAGCGATGCGGCCGGGATGTTCAGCTGGGTGAACGCCCCGAAACAGGGAGTGGCGGAATCAGCGCACTCCGCGGGCGTCCCGATGATGTCGTGGATCGAGACGGCGATGCCGAAGGGGTTGCCGAGCAGCTTGTCCTTCGGCGTGTTCAGGCTGAAGTTCTGGGGATGACCCGGCAAGCTCAGGTTGCCGGTCGCGGCCTTCTCGTTCTTGTGGAGGTAGCTGTCGTTCTTGGTCGTGTTCTCGACGATGTTCGTCAGCACCGGATTGGACGTCGCGAGCGTCGTGCCGTTGTTGTTGCTCCCGCCGACGGTCTGCGCCGCGACCGAGATGGCGGCGGAGGTCGAGACCTGCACGCCGGCCGGCGGTCCCGTCGCCGGTGCGGTGAAGCGGAGGTTCGCCTCGAAGATCGCACCCGGGGCGAACGTCCCGCCGAACGGCGTGCAAATCATCTGATGCGAGTCCTTCGAATTCAGAATGCAGTTCGCGTTGTCGGTATCGGAGAACGTGGCCAGGGTGCTCGTGACGGTGACCGACGCGTGTTGCGTGTTGCTGTTGCCCGAGTTCTGGACGAAGAGGTGGAAGCCGATCTTCCCCCCATAGGACACCTGCGGGATCTCGATCCCTGTCGTCCCGATCAGCGGCGTGAGCGTGACGTTGAAGCTCGTCGCCGCTCGACCCGTGCTCGCTCCTCCTACAAGGGCGGCCGCGATCGCAGCCGACACAACTACAAGGGCAGCGCCAACGCGCCGCAAAGACTTCCAGCTCTTCATCAGACCCTCCACTTTTCCGCAGGACTAGTCCGCAGTTTTACGCGGTTTTGTGGATTTAAGCACAACTTCGGCGTCCGAGCCAACCGCGCCGCCCGTGGATTGTCCGTCGCCGGCACGCTTTTGCTCGGAACCTGCATCACCTACTTCTCGCGACCATCACGGGCTCGGTCCAACTCGCCTGATGGACGCTGCTGCGCCCCGCCGCGCCGCATCGCGGCGAGGCGCAGTTGTTCGGCCCTACTTCTTCGGGCAGGCCTTTTTCGCGGCTTTCTGCTGAACGCGGAACGCCTTCTTGGCGGCCTTCTGCGAGTCGTGGAAGGCCTTCCTCGCGGCCTTCTGCTGCGCGTGGAGCGCCTTGCTTGCGGCCCCCTGCGCGTTGTTGAGCGCCTTCCTCGCGGCCTCCTGCTGCGCGTGGAACGCCTGCAGCTCAGCCGTCGTCGCATTCGGATGTTGCTGGTGGAATGTGGCCACGTCGGCCGCCTGCTGGGTGTGGAGCGCCGCGCGCGCGGCCTTCTGCGAGTCGAGGAGCGCCACCCTTGCGGCCTTCTGGCCGGTAAGAAGCGCCTTCCACGCAGCCCGCTGCTGCGCCTTGAACGTCTTCTGCGCCTGGGCGAGCGCTTGCATGCACAGCGCGTGCGGTGACGTCGCGGGCGTTGTCGGCTTGACCGGCTTCGCAGGCGTCCCGTGAGACGCCGAGGCCGGGATCGCGATCGTCAGCGCCAGAGCCGTGGCCCCGAGCACCAACATCAGTTTCCGCAGCATATGTACCTCCTCTTTGAAGACAAACCGGGTTTTCTATCCCTCTACGTAACCCGGCGCCGTCATCCGACGGTGTTCGCGGTGTTTTCCCCTTGTAAAAAGTCGAGGCGGGCGGCGTGCGCCCGCGTTTACGCTGCGATTACATCCCGGGAACCCTCCGGTAATCACGGCCCGCGATGATGAGCTTCGGATGAATCGCGTTTCGAGGAGAGGCTGGACCGCCGTCGCCGCGGTGATTGCGCTGGCAGCTGTTGCGCTCGCCGGACCGTCTGTCGCCGAAGCGGCTGCGCCGGCGAAGCCCACCAAAGCCGGCGCACGAAAGGGGATCGTGCAGTCGGTCTCGCCGCGAGCGATCGTGCTCAGGGAGCTCGACGGGAGCGCCGTTCGGGTTCAGATCGCTCCGAGCACACGCGTCTTCGTCGACGGGAAGCGGGCGACGCTCCATGACATCAGACGCGGGTTCGTCGCCACCGCGACGGGGCCTGCAGGCAAGCCGGCGCGGGTGCTCCAGGCTTTCAATCTGTCGGGTCAGCATGCCGTGCGCGTCGGGGTCGTCGACGCCCTCTCGGACGGCGTCCTCGATGTGACGCTGAGCGACGGAGGCACTTTGTCGATCCCCGTCAACGCAAAGACGCACGTGCTCGTCGACGGGAAGCGGGCGACCCTAGCCGCAGTCAAGACCGGTTACACGGTCGTCATCCCCGCGAACAGCTCGAAGCGCGACAAGCCCGCACACGAGCTCCGTTTCCTCCGACCGCGTTAGCATCAGCACATGAGCGGCAGCGTTCTGCTCGTCGAGGACGAGGAGAACCTCGCCTCGCTCGTGCGGGCTTATCTCGAGAAAGAGGGCTACAACGTGATCCCGGTGACCTCGGGCGCCGAGGCCTTGCGCGCCGTCGACTGCGAACCGGTGCGACTTGTCGTGCTCGACCTCAATCTGCCGGACATGGACGGGCTCGACGTCTGCCGGCAGATCAGGACCCGCTCGTCCGTTCCCGTCGTGATGCTGACGGCGCGAGACGAGGAGCCGGACCGACTCGCGGGGCTCGAGACGGGCGCCGACGATTACATCGGAAAGCCGTTCTCGCCGCGGGAGCTGGTCGCACGAATGAAGGCCGTCCTGCGACGCACCGAGCGACACCCCGAGGAGGAAGAGCTCGTCCTCGGCGACGTCGTCCTGCGTCGCAACGCACGCGAAGTCGGCGTGGCGGGCGAGCCGATCGAGCTGCGGCCGAAAGAGTTCGACCTCCTCGCGTGCCTGATGCAGAACCGCGGCGCCGTGCTCTCACGGGACGTGCTGCTCGAACGGGTGTGGGGGTTCGACTACGCGGGAGGGACACGCACGGTCGACGTGCACGTCGCCCAGCTGCGGCGCAAGCTCGGCCGACCTGATCTCATCAAGACCGTCCGGGGCTCGGGTTACAAGGCAGTGCAGCCATGAACAACGAGCGCCCAACCAGCGCGGCGACGTGAAATCGCTGCGGGCGCGTGCGTTCGCGGCCATCGCGGTCGCCGTCCTCGCCGCCGTCGCCGTCACGCTGGTCGTCGCCGCCGTTCTCGTCCGCCGCTCAGTCAAGCACGAGGCGCTCAGCGCGCTCGCGCGCCAGGCCACGCTGATCGCGGCGCAGGAACGCGCGAAACCGTCGCCGCCTCGGAAGCTGACGGACCTCGGCGTCTTCTTCGAGACCCAGGAGGAACGCCTCGCAATCATCTCCATCCCCCAGGCGGCGCTCCTTCTCCCGCCGGACGGGGCTTCAGCGCTTCATTCCGGTCGGACCGCCCGAGGATCGGTCGAGGTCGGTGACCGCAATTACCTCTATGCGGCCCGGCCGGTCGGCCGACGCGCGATCGTCCTGCTCCGCTCGGCGAAGCTCGAAGCGTCGGACTGGCGTCCGTTCACGCTCGCATTCGTGATCGCGGCAGCCGCCGGTGCCGGCATCGCCGCGATAGCCGCGTTCCTGCTTGCGGGCGCCGTGGCACGCCCGATCCGCCGCGTCGCAGTCGCCAGCCGGCGACTCGCCAGCGGCGAAACGCACGGCCCGCTCCCGGTGGAGGGCCCGACGGAGGTTGCATCGCTCTCGTTGGCGTTCAACCAGATGGCCGAGGACCTCGACCACGCCAAGGACGCCGAGCGGTCCTTCCTGCTCTCGGTCAGCCACGAGCTGAAGACGCCGCTCGCCTCGATCCGCGGGCACGGCGAGGCGCTGCTGGACCGCGTGCTCGACGTGCCGAAGGGCGCGGGCGTCATCGTGCAGGAAGCGAAGCGGCTCGAGCGGCTGGTGCGAGACCTGCTCGATCTCGCGAGGCTGAACCAGCGGACGTTTACGGTCACGCCCCGGCGCATCGACCTCATCGCGGTCGCGGCGGAGGCCGTCGGGCGACACGAGCACGACGCACGGGAGATCGGCGTGTCCCTCGGCGGCGAGGGACCCGCCGCTGCACCGGCGATCGCGGACTCGGACAGGGTGCTCCAGGTGCTTTCGAACCTGATCGAGAACGCCCTACGCTCGACGCCGGCCCGCGGCCGGGTGACCGTGACGGCGAAACCGGGCGAGCTGAGCGTCAGCGACACAGGCCCGGGCCTCGCGGCGGAGGATCTTCCACACGCGTTCGAGCGCTTCTTCCTCCACAGCCGCTACGCGACGAACCGGGCAGTCGGTACCGGCCTCGGCCTGGCGATCGTGAAGGAGCTGACCGAGGCGATGGAGGGCTCCGTCACCGTCGAAAGCGTCGTCGGACGCGGGACGACGTTCGTCGTCCGGCTGCCTCAGCCTGACGCCTAGGTCTTGCGCAGCAGCCAGTCGAAGGCATCGCGGTACGCGGCGTCGTTGAGCTCGTGAGGAGCGTGGTACCAGCGAACCGTCGTTTCCTTCGGCGCGGCGCGGATGACGTTCACCAGCGCGGCGTGGGGGACTGTCGCGTCCTTCCGTCCGTCCTCGAGCAGAACGCTGCCCGGGCGAGCTCGCACGATGTAGCGGATCGGGTCGAGGCTCGTTAGGACCCGCCTCACCGCCGGACGGATGCTCGGAGGCGCATTCGCGACGTACGCCGCGACCGGGGCGGCGCCGGCAGAGAGGAGGGCCAGCGCCTTGACGCGCGGCTCCGACGCGGCGACGAACGTGCCCGTCCTCGCACCGGCGCTCCAGCCGAGATAGCCGATCCGCTCCGGGTCGACCTGCGGCCGCGAGCGGAGAACGTCGACGGCGCGGCGGACGGCAACGACGTCTCGCACCTGCGTCGCCTGAAGCTGCTTCAGGAGCGCCTCGGCCCCTCCCGAGCTCCGCACGGGCGGGCTCGACGTGGACGGCTCCGTGATCGTCAGCGCAACAACGCCGCGGGCAGCCAGGGCCCGCGCGCGGTCGAGCAGCTCTCGCCGGTCGCCTCCCGATCCGTGGACGAAGACGACCGCGGGACGACGAGCCCGCCCCGGCGGCAGGAGCAGATAGCCGTCGATCCGCTTGCCACTGCTGCGGAACGACACGTCGTGGACGGCGACCGGCTCGCTGCGCGAGTTGACGCGGCCGTGGTCGACGAACTGGAGCGGCACTCCCGCGTCGTAGCCGAAGGTGAGAAGCCGGCTTTGGGGGTGCGACGCATTTGGCGCAGGGGACGAGCCGCAGCCGGCGAGGAGGGCGCCGAGGGCGCAGCACACCGACAGGCGTATCGCGAGAGCCACGGGATCATGGTCGCTGAAGCGCCCAGAGTTCGGTCAGCCGTAGTTCAGGGCTAGTCTCACGCGGCGATGAAGGTCCTCTCCGTCGTCGGGAACCGCCCGCAGTTCGTCAAGTCGGCTCCGCTGTCGCTCGCGCTCCGCGACGCGGGGATCGACGAGCGCGTCCTGCACACAGGCCAGCACTACGACCCCGAACTCTCGCAGGTCTTCTTCGACGAGCTCTGCCTCGCGGAGCCTGCCTTTCGGCTCGACCTCCATTCGGCCGATGCGGAGCTGATGCAACCGCACATCGTCGCGGCGATCGAAGCCGAGCGCCCCGATTGGACGCTCGTCTTCGGCGATACGAACTCGACGCTCGCCGGCGCGCAGGCGGCCATCGACGCAGGTGTCCCGCTGGCGCACGTCGAGGCCGGGCTGCGAAGCGGCGACCTGTCGATGCCCGAGGAGCGGAACCGAATCGAGGTCGACCGGCTCGCACAACTGCTGCTCGCGCCCGATGAGCGGTCGCGCTCGACGCTCGAAGCCGAGGCTGTCGAAGGCCGAATCGAGGTGGTCGGCGACGTCATGCGCGACGCGCTCGACATGTTCGCGCCGATCGCGCGCGCACGCTCGAACGTGCTCGAGCGCTTCGGCGTGACGCCGCAGCGCTACGTCGTCTGCACGATCCACCGCGAGGCCAACGTCCGTCCGGAGCGCCTGAAAGGCATCGTCCAGGGCCTCAACCGCGTCGACGAGCCGATCGTGTTTCCCGCCCACCCCCGCACGGCTTCCGTCGTCTCCGGCCTCGGCCAGCAGGTGCAGCTCGTGCCGCCCGTCGGCTATCTCGACTTCGCGGCGCTCGTGTCGCAGGCGCGGTCCATCGTCACGGACTCCGGCGGCCTGCAGAAGGAGGCGTACTGGTATGGCGTGCCGTGCATCACGCTCAGGCCGTCCACCGAATGGGTGGACACCGTGGCCGCCGGCGCGAACGTCCTCGTAGACGACGACCCGGACGCGATCGCGAACGCTGTCGCGGAAGCGCGGATGCCCCACGACCCGCCGCAGCTCTACGGCGACGGCCACGCGGCCAGCCGCATCGCTGCCGCTCTGTACCCTTCGCGCGCGTGAATCGGGACATCGCAGTCATCGGCGCGGGCTACGTCGGCCTGCCGCTGGCGCAGACTTTCGCCGAAGCGGGGCAGAAGGTCGTGCTCGTCGACGTTGTCCCCTCGCTGGTGGAGGAACTGAATCGCGGCGAGAGCCACATCGACGACGTCCCGTCGGACCAGCTCAAGCCGCTCGTCGAGTCAGGCGCGATCACGGCGACGATCGACTACTCCGTCGTGCGCGACAGCGACGCCGTGCTGATCGCCGTTCCGACGCCGCTCTCTCGCCAACGCGAGCCGGACCTCTCCTACATCGAGCGTGCCGCTACGGACGTCGCGCCGCACCTCCACTCCGGGCACCTCGTCGTGCTCGAGTCGACGACCTACCCGGGGACAACGCGCGAGATCCTGCAACCGCTGCTCGAGGACGGCAGCGGCCTGAAAGCGGGCGCCGACTTCCACCTCGCGTTCTCGCCCGAGCGCGTCGACCCGGGCAACCGTGAGTTCACGACCAAGACCACGCCGAAGATCGTCGGCGGCGTCGACGACGGCTCGGCGGAAGCGGCGGCCGCGCTCTACCGCAAGGCGGTCGACGACGTGCACGTCGTGTCGACACCCGAGGCGGCCGAGCTGACGAAGCTGCTCGAGAACATCTTCCGCTCGGTGAACATCGCCCTCGTCAATGAGCTCGCCCAGCTGTGCGACAGGATGGGCATCGACGTCTGGGAGGTCGTCGACGCGGCGGCGACGAAGCCGTTCGGGTTCATGTCGTTCAAGCCCGGCCCCGGCCTCGGTGGCCACTGCATTCCAATCGATCCCTTCTATCTGACGTGGAAGGCGCGTGAGTACGACTTCTCGACGCGCTTCGTGGAGCTCGCCGGCGAGGTGAACAACAACATGCCGTACTTCTGTCGGTCTGTCGTCTCGCAGGCTCTGAACCACGGCGCGCAGAAGTCCGTCAGCGGCTCGAAGATCCTCGTCCTCGGCGTCGCGTACAAGGCGGACATCAACGACGTGCGCGAGTCGCCTGCGGAGAAACTGATCGAGCTGCTGCGCACGGCAGGCGCGGAGATCGCCTACCACGACCCGCACGTGCCGGAGTTCGACGGGCTGCATTCGGTGCCGCTCGAGCCCGAAGCTTACGACTGCGTCGCGATAGTCACCGCGCACTCGACGATCGACTACGCAGACGTCGTGCGGCGCGGGAAGGTGATCGTCGACTTCCGCAACGCCACCAAGGGGATCGAAGCGAACGGCAAGGTCTGGAAGCTTTGAAGAGGGTCGGCGTCGCCGGGCTCGGCTACTGGGGCCCGAACCTCGCGCGGAACTTCGACGAGCTCGGCTCGCTCGGCGCGCTCTGCGACCTCAGCGACGACCTGCGGCGACGTTACGCCGCGCGCTACCCGAGCGCGCGCGTGTACTCGGACTACGACGAGCTGCTGGCCGACGCGACGATCGACGGCGTCGTCGTCGCGACGCCCGTGTCGACGCACTACGAGCTCGCCAAGCGCGCGCTGGAGGCCGGCAAGCACGCGCTCGTCGAGAAGCCGCCGGCGACGCGCGGCACGGAGATGGAAGAGCTCGTCGCACTCGCGCACGCGTCGTCGCTCGTGCTCATGCCCGGACATCTCCTGCTCTACCACCCGGGCGTGAAGAAGCTCAAGGAGTTGGTCGAGCAGCGCGAGCTCGGAGAGGTGCTGTGCGTGTACGGCAACCGACAGAACCTCGGCAAGATCCGCAAGGACGAGAACGCGCTCTGGTCGCTCGGCGTGCACGACCTCTCCGTCGTCCTGTACCTGCTCGAGGAGGAGCCGTCGGAGGCCGTTGCGCACGGCCGCGACTTCCTCAACGAAGGCGTGGAGGACGTCGTCTTCTGTTACCTGCGCTTCCCGTCGGGGCGCATCGCGCACATGCACCTCTCGTGGCTGGACCCGCACAAGATGCGCCGCATCACGGTCGTCGGCCGCGAGAAGATGGCCGTCTTCGACGACATGGAGGCGGAGCGGAAGGTGACGGTCTACGACAAGGGGCCGGTGCTGCGCCCGGCGACCGAATGGCAGGTACGCGAGGGCGACATCAACATCCCGCAGCTCGCGCGCGAGGAGCCTCTGCGCCGGGAGTGCGCGCATTTCCTGTCGCTCGTATCGGGAGAGGGCGATCCGCTCGAGCCGAGCCGCCAGGGTCTCGCCGTCGTCAAGGCGCTCGAGTTGCTTCAGGAATCGCTCGAGACAGCCGCGGTCTAGTGGCACCGAGCTACCAGACGGCCGCGACCGCGGTCATCTATCCGGGGACGGTGGTCGGCGAAGGCTGCGTGATCGGCGACCACGCCGTCGTCGGCAAGCAGCCGGCGCTCTCGCCACGCTCGACGGCCAGCCGCGATGAGCTGCCTCCTCTCGAGCTCGGGGCCGGAACAGTGGTGGCGGCGGGAGCGATCGTCTTCGCCGGCACGACGATCGGAGAACGAGTGATCGTCGGAGATCAGGCCTGTATCCGCGAGCGCTGCCGGATCGGCGACGACGTCGTGGTCGGCCGCGGGTCGCTGGTCGAGAACGACACGACGATCGGCAAGCTGACGAAGATCCAGGCCAACGCGTACATCACCGCCTACTCCACGCTCGAGGACGAGGTCTTCATCGCCCCCTGCGTGACGACGACGAACGACAACTTCATGGGACGCACTGAGCGCCGGCACGAGCTCCGGCGAGGCCCGACGATCCGCCGTGGAGCGCGCGTCGGC
>DASVFB010000201.1:0-16844 GCA_036380275.1 Gaiellaceae bacterium
CGAGCCAGCCGAAAATGGCGATCTTCCTGTGGTGCGCACTCCAGTGCGCCATACGAGCAGAGAGGTTGCGCGACTCGGTCATAGTGGAACCTCCTACCCCCCGGCTGCGGCTTGGAGTCCGTGTCGCTACAGGTAGCAAAATCAGTGTCGCAGGCTCCGCAGGAAAAGGGAAGAGCGCTTGTTTTGGTTAGGACGTTCCGATGCACACACCGAGTTGTCCAGCGTCGTGAGTCACGTAAGCGGGGCTCGCCGCTCAATCCGCTTGTCTCGTAGATCCGCCTCAGGGCGGTGGCGCGCCGTTCGGAGGACATTCCCAAACGCTGGAGCGAGAGGGCGTGCCCACCTCGGATCTGCCAAAAGGGGGACTCTCGGTTGCTTTGTCATCCTGAGACCAGACGGCTCCCCTTCCCACCAACCCGCCGGCTCTGGAGGATCCGATGAAAGCGATCGTTCAGGACAGGTACGGCTCAGCAGATGTCCTAGAGCTCACAGATGTCGACAAACCGGTGGTTGGCGGCGGCGAGGTGTTGCTCCGCGTTCACGCGGCGAGTGCGCACATCGGCGACTGGCATGTCATGACGGGTCTGCCGTACCTGCTCCGCATCCTGGGCTTCGGGTTCCGCCGGCCCAAGGCCCGGGTCCGGGGCATGGATGCGGCAGGTCGCGTCGAGGAGATCGGCAAGGATGTCACGCGGTTCCGGCCGGGCGATGAAGTGTTCGGCGTCGCCGCCGGCTCCTTCGCCGAGTACGCCACCGCTCGGGAGGACAAGATCGCGCCCAAGCCCGCGAACCTCAGCTTCGAGCAGGCGGCGACTGTCCCCACTTCCTGCGTCGCCGCTCTCCAGGCACTCCGCGACAAAGGGGAGGTGCAGCCCGGGCAGAAGGTGCTGATCATCGGTGCGGGGGGAGCCGTAGGGTCGTTCGCCGTGCAGATTGCGAAGGCGTTCGGGGCCCACGTCACCGGCGTGTGCAGCACAACGAAGGTCGACCTGGTCCGATCGATCGGCGCGGATGACGTCATCGACTACACGCGCGACGACTTCGCGATCAGCGGGCAGCGTTACGACCTCATCCTCGACACCGCGGGGGGCCGTGCTTTGTCGCAGCTCCGGCGCGCCCTCACGCCCAAAGGAACCCTCGTCATTGTCGGAGAAGAAGGGGGCGGGCGGTGGTTCGGGGGGTTCGATCGCAACCTTCGGGCGCCCATGCTGTCACCGTTCGTGAGCCAGAAGCTGTGCATGCTCGCCTCGAAGGAGAAGGGCGAGGACCTGTTCGTGCTCAAGGACCTCATCGAGCACGGCAAGATCACACCGGTCATCGATGCGACGTACTCGCTCAGCGAAGTCCCCGAGGCCATCCGCCATCTGGAAGAGGGACACACCCGAGGAAAGGTCGTCATCACCGTGTGAGGCGTCTGGCTGCAAGGCAGACAGCTCAAGCGACATTCCCGAACTCAATGTCATTCTCGGCTGGTGGCGTCGGCCTGTGTCCTGAACTCAGCGCGAAGCCACCCTGGACAGGCTCAACGTTCGACGAGTCTGCACCGACAACTCGGCGCGTATTGTTCGATCATGAGCTTCCTTCACGCATTGCGCACGAGGCTGCGGTTTCGCTCGCTGGATCGCGCGGATTACGCTGTCGAGGGCCGCGCCGAGTCGAACGTCGACGAGGCTGCAGCTGCTGCGGCACAGAACATCGCCGGCACGATCTCTCACAGTGCAGGACCGGGTTATCCGCCCAACTACGTCAACGACTACGACGACGGTCGCCCACGCCACTGACGTTGCGGTCCGCTTAGCTTTCACGCTCGGGCGTCATTGGCGAGCAACTGGCGCAAGCCGAAGGTGCGTGTCCTGTCAGGGAGTCGAGCGGCTCAGACTGGCCGAAGGCCGTAGCCGCCGCTGGCGCGGGCTACTGCGTGGGCTGCCAGCGGACGGTCTGGTCGTACCATGGATCGTGGGTGATGCGACGCTGGTTCGTGCCGTCTGCGCTCAGCACGCGGAGAACCTGACGGAAGCTCCACCGTCGGCGGTCGTCGGGCGTGCACAACAGATGTTCGCCGCGCGCGCCTGCGTCAACTGCGTCCCCGAGGCCGGGGCCAAGAACCTTGGACGAGATCAAGGCCTCTGTGGCAGTGCTAGTGGACCGGCTGGACGTGTGAGATCAGCTCACCGTCGAGAACCGCGTGCAAGGCGAAGCCGGCCGGCTCGTCGGCGAGTTCGATCTCCTCCGACCCGAAGTTCAGCCGCGCCTGTACATAGGTGCTCGGAACGGTGAGCACGGCACGGCCCGCGAGATCGCCGCAGATCGCGCGGTGGACGTGACCTGCGACCAGCCGCCGCACCTGCCCGTGGCGCTCGAGCACTTGGGCGAGCGCTCGTCGATCGGCGGCGGGTAAAGCGAGTTCGTCCCACGCCGGGACGCGGGTGACCAAGGTTGGATGGTGCATCGCGAGCAGCGTTGGTATCCCCGGCGCTGCGGCCAGCTCCGCGTCGAGCCAGTCCAGCCGCTCGGCGTCGAGCGCGCCCGGATCCTCGCCTGGTCGCGTGGTGTCGAGCAGGACGAGTCGCAACGCCCCGAGATCGACCGAATACTGGACCGGCTCGCCGGCGCCGCCGGGCACGCCGAAGTGGCGACGAAGGGCGCGGCGGTCGTCATGGTTACCGGGCAGCACGTACAACGGCGCCCCCAGGGGAAGAAGCAGCTCGCGGACCTGCTCGTACTCGGCATCGATGGCGTTGTCGGAAAGATCGCCGGAGACGAGCACCGCATCCGGCAGCGGCCGCATGGCGCGAACCGTCTCGACTGCAGCCGTCAATCCGGCCACAGGATCGCCGTCCGCCCACTTCGCACCAATGTGCGGATCGCTCAGTTGCGCGAGCAGAAATGGACGGCTCATCGCGTGACCATCATCGCGGAGGAGCTCCAACCACGAGATCCCTCTCGGTGGCGGCTTTGGTTGGCGCGCCTTGTTTGTCCGGGCCCGCTACGGGTTCACCGAGCACAGGCAAGCGCACCGACGGCGCGCGACCCACCGCACGAATCGTCACGTCCGTCACGCGTGTGGCGCTCGCAGGTCCGCACAACGCGTGCACGATCCCGAACCTATCGCTCGAGCTCTCGGTGGAGCATTTCGCGCCGGCGCGCACGCGGGGAGGGGTACCCCCCGACGTTTTCTTCGAGTTCGGGGTCCCATCTAGGGACCTTTGATCGCGAGGTCGCACGACCGTTGGGCGCGGTTGATTGCCCAAGACCGATGCGGTACAACAACCTTGACAGGCGCCGGCCAGGCGCTTTTGCCGGGAGGCGCTGGATGGAGCACGCGTGACGGGTTCGCGGGAAACTCGCGACGGCGACGGGTCGCTCCCGCTCGGAGTTGCGAGGCAGTTCGCGCGCCGAAATGCCCGAGGGCGACGGTCCGTGCTCGCCGGCGCGCTCATTGTTGCCGTGGCGGTGACAGGTGCGGCCCTCGGCCTGACGCACGAATCTGACGCGACTGTGCTGCCGAGCGTCTTCGCTGCGAACGGGAGGATCGCCCTACTCGACCCGACACTGTCGTTGCTGACCTCCGTCAGGCCGGATGGTTCCGCGCGGCGAGTCGTCGCACGCTGCCGGCACGTGCTCACACCGTGCCGGATCAGGCTGTTCGCCTGGTCGCCCAACGGCAAGCGCCTGCTCTTCTTCCGCTCCGACGGCGAGCAGTCTTACGTGTACTCGCTCTACGTGGTCGACGCCGACGGGCGCAACGTCAAGCGGCTCGCAAACTGCGGGTACTGCGGCGCTCCCGTCAACTCTGGGGCCGCCTGGTCTCCCCACAGCACGAGCATCGTCTACTCCGGGGAGAACGGGCTGTTCGTCGTCGACGCCAGGCGCGGCGTGACGCGGCGGCTTACGCGCTGCGGCACGTCATGCTCCGACCTCTTTCCGGCCTGGTCTCCGAACGGGTCGAAGATCGCGTTCGACCGAAGAGGGTCGCTGTACACCGTCAAGCCGAACGGCGCGGGCCTGACGAAGCTGACGGCGAGCACCGCACGCGCGACCGATTCGTCCTGGTCACCCGACGGCCGGCAGCTCGTGTTCGACGGGCCGAACCAGATCTACGTCGTCCACGCGGACGGATCGCATCAGACGTTGCTCCTCGACGGCGCGCCCGGCAGCGGTCCGAGCGCCCCGTCCTGGTCCCCCGACGGCACTCGCATCCTCTTCTTCTACACGCCGGGCACGCCCGGCGCGTATACCGCCGAGGTGTGGGTGATGAAGCCCGACGGCACCGAGCGAAGCCGCCTCTACCAGTCAGGCTGCTGCGTAGGAACCTGGTCGCCGCCGATCTGGTCGCCGGACGGAACGTCGATCGCATTCAGCGCCAACACAGCAGGCGGCGTGCTCGTGATGAACACAGACGGGACCCATCTCCGCACGTTGTCCCCGAGCCCTTCCGACATCGCTTGGCAGCCGATCCGCTGAAAAGCCTACGAACGCGGTTCGTACACGGTCAGTTCTTTCGAGTCACGCAACTCGTTGCTGCTAACCGAGCCGAACTCTTGATCCCGCGGTCGCAGGTTCGAGTCCTGCCCGGCCCATCTCGCAGCGACTATCGGGGCGCTTGACACCGCTGTCGCCGGGTGGCTCGTCGAAGGATCGGCTTCCGCTTCCGCCTCTACTCGGACGACTGGGACGAGCTCGGCGAGTTCGAGACGGTCGTCCCCAACTGGTTCAAGGGCGACGAGTTCGCGACCGGCGACGGTCGCCGCTTCCGCATCGTCGGGATCGTCGGTGTGCCCGACGACGTGGGCATCTATAACGCCTTGTGGAGGGTTGAACCGTCCCTCACTGACCGGCTCAGGTGAGAGGACGCGCAGGCGGGGGCGCTCACGTTCGGGCCGATGACTCGGCGATCGCCGGGTACGCTCTGGCCGATGGCAAACGGCAAACCGGGCGACCATCCTGTAACGGATGTCGTGGAATGGCAGATGCAGGTGTTCACTCCGGAAACAGACGAACTGATCCGCGACATCGCGAGATACAACTCGAACCGCTGGGCCGCGTCCAACCCGTTCATGTCGGTCGAGCCCTTGCTGTTCGACGCCCGGGCCGATCGCGGACAGGAGCCGAAATTGCGTGATGCGCTTGTTGCCCTTCGCGATCATCTAAGTCGCCGGCACAAGCCGTCCGACAGCGGATAGGAACTCGACCGCCGCGTCTGCCATCTCATCGCCTTCAAGGGACAATCCGGAACGTTGGCCCAGGCGAAGGATCGGCGTAGGAGATCGTCGGAAGCCTGCGGCATGATTGAAGTGTGGACACTGCCAAAGACTCCCAAACGTGGCCGCCGAGCGGCCGTCAGCTGATTCCCGGCTTCTGCAATGCCCCTCGAAACCAAGGTGAACGTGCAGGTTGTTGAGCGCGGGCCGCCGTTACGAAAACGGCGCACTTTGCGGTCAACGTCTCGACGCTTCTCGCGCGTTGCTCGTGCGGGGCCTGATCACGTGTAGCGTGGGTTGCGGCAGCGAGAAGTCGGTTTTCGACGCTTGAAGCGTCAACGCGAGCGCCACGCCTTCACTCCTCATGTCCCGAAGCCCTCTTCCGAGCGGCTTCGGTTCCAGCCCTCGGGCGCAGCATCGCCGCGCGGGCACCCAGAGCCGAGGAAAGGAGAGCTATGTCCTCGGAACAGAACAAAGCGATCGTCCGCCGCTTGATCGAGGAAGCGTGGAAGGGCGACCTGAGCGTCGTCGACGAGTTGATCGACGGCGACTACTTCGGTTACGACCCGTCCATTCCCGAGCCGCTGCGCGGCCCGGACGGTTTCAAGGAGTTCGTCTCGACCTATCGCGCGGCGTACTCGGATGCCCGGATCATCGTCGACGAGCAGATCGCCGAGGGTGACAAGGTCGTGACTCGCTGGACCGGTCGCGGCACGCACGACGGTGACCTGATGGGCGTCGCGCCCACCGGCAAGCAGGTGACGGTCTCGGGACTCACCCTCTCCCGCCTTGCGAACGGCAAGGTCGTCGAGGAGTACACGAACTGGGACACGTTCGGGATGATGCAGCAGCTTGGCGTCGTTCCTGAGCTCGCCCACGCCTAAAACCAGGCCTGGCTAGCGTCCAATCAGAGGACCGCCTTCGGGCGGCCCTCTGATGTTCCTAGTGCCCTGACAGCGGTTTGGCGTTAAGGGAGCGTGTCGCGGTTCCGCCAAGACGCGGCGTCTGCGCGCGGAATCGGAGCCTCGGGCTTGTGGAGGCGCGTGGCGCCACTAACGTTGTCGGCGCGATGCCGATTCCGCCGTACGAGGGCCGGCGAACGTACTTCTTCTTCGCCGACGTCGAGCCGAAGGAGCTGATGACGTTCGGTGTCGAGTCCGGGATCCAGCTCGACGACGACTCGACGCTGGAAGTCCTCGGGCATGCTCTTGCCTACTGGGCGATCGCTGAGGAGCAGGAGGTGTTGACTCTGCGCGCGTTCGTTCAGGACGTCTTCGACTTGACGCTCGCGATCTACGCGCTCGTCCGCCTCGACCGTGGCGACAGGCGCGACGCGCTGCGGCTGCGCGCGGAGCTTCACTCCTGGCTCGAAGTTCGCGGTGTCGAGGCTCGCGCGAACGTCGTCGGAACGATCCACGAGCGCTATGAGGCCGGCGCCGTCACGGAGCTGGACGGCCCGCGCGCACGCGACTTCACGACCGCCGCGAACGCCGCGTGGCGCTTTGTCCGTGAACCGACGCTGCGGCTCGCGTTCAAGGATCTCGGTTTCAGCCTCCACGACCGCGGCGACGACGCCTTCCTCTACGCCTACCGGGCCGTGGAGAACGCGCGCCGCTTCCATGCGGACAAGGTCTCGGCGACGGAGACGACACCCGTCTGGCCGCCACTTCACGCCGCGCTCGGGACGAGCGAGGACCAACTGCAACCGCTCACCGACACGGCGACGTCGATCCGCCACGGCGACACGAAGAGCGCCGCACTCGCCGCCGCTCGCGTGAACCGCGACGCGACCCTCGCTCTCGCCGAAGACGTCCTCCGGCGACTCGCTCAGCACGAGGGCGTGAGCTGGTAGCCGGCGCCCCATCCCGACGCCGGGTGACACGCACACGGCCGCTGGCGTTAACCGCGAGGGCTTCTTCGACCTCTTCGCCGAGCTCGAGGTGACGCTGAGGCCGCGCACCGGTCCGCGCACTCGCGTATGTGCGGGAGGCCCTCACGAAGACGCAGCGTTGTCCAACCGGCCAACGGAGGTGGTGTTCTGCCCGATCGGTTGAGTCCAGTGACAGGAGAGGTTGTCTTGGATCCAGTAGATCCGTGTGCGATGGGAGGAGATCCCTGCTCGACGCGGTTGCTTATCGCCGTTTACGAGGAGGCGTTCGTCCGGCGCGCGTGTCGTGGCAGTCGAGCCAGTCCAGGTGTAGGCGGCTCGCGAATTGTCGAGGATGCCACCAAGCCGCGAACCGTTGCCAACCGCTCGCTTTCCTACGCTTGACGCGTGAAACGTCCTCGAGGTTTTTTCCCCTGTTGGCGTTGTCGAGAGAGTGGATCTCTTTCTGCAGCTCGATCACTGCCGACGGGACGCGTGGCTCGGCTAGCTGCTCGGGCGCGACGAGCGCGGCCACGAGGGAGCCGGGCCAGGGCTCGAACGGCTCGGCTATGCACTGCGCAAGGATCGCGTCCAACGCGGCGCCGAGCAGCCCCGCGCTTGCATCGGTGTGCGCTTTCCGCACGTCCAGGATCAGCTCGCCTACGGTTCGCCCGCTGAACACTTCGTCCGCTTTCTCGGCTCGAAGCCGGAGCGCGTCCCGTTCAGCGGGAGTCAGGGAGGTCATAGGTTCTCGCTTGCAAGCGTACTCCAACCAGTTCAGCCGCCCCCCGATCGGGACGCTGGCTGATGCTGCGGAGACCCAGCTCGCAGAATCGCGTCACCTGGACGCGAGCGTGAACCTCGGGATCCCCGACCTCACCTCGGACGAAGCCGGCTGGGATCGTTACCGCGGGCAGTACCCTGACCCGACGAGAGGCCCCTCACGAGAAGCCGATTCAAGGCGGAAGACAGGGAGATGCAGACACTGACGCAGATGAAGTGCGTCGCGTGCAGCAAGGACGCACCAACCGTGACGGATGCCGAGATCGTCGAGTTTCATCGCCACGTCGCTGACTGGGAGATCGTTGAGCTCGATGGAATCAAACGCCTGAGCCGCGTCTTTTCGGTCGACGATTTTGCGCAGGCGTTGGAATTCACCAACAAGGTAGGCGAGCTTGCAGAAGAAGAGGGGCATCACCCTGCGCTGCTGACCGAATGGGGTAGGACAACGGTCACCTGGTGGACGCACAAGATCAAGGGCCTGCATCGCAACGATTTCATCATGGCGGCGAAAACGGACGAGCTGTATCAGCCATGAGCGGACATCGACGAGCCTGACATACGCGAACACGCCTGATGCGCGGGCGGGACTGTGTTTTTGCAGATCTACCAGGGCGCCGCCGATCTTCCCTTTGCCTCGTGACTGTGCGTTTGGACGATCTGTTCGAAGCGGGTGCTCTTCGCCGCGCCTGTGTGGCGGGTCGTTTAGGTTCTGGTCGCGTGCGGGTCGACCGAGAGGCCGTGGAGATCGAGGAGTTCGTGGCTGACCCGCGACCCTTCCGGGCGCTTTACGAGCACTGGGAGCGGCATCAATGGTCGCCGTTCGAGATCGACTTCTCGGTCGACGCCGAGAGCTTCGCGGAGCTCGACGAGCAGACGCGTACGGGGCTTGTCTGGGTGTTCGCGCACCGCTTCCACGCCGAGTTCAACGTCGCCGCCCTGCTTGCGCCGTTCCTGCTCGCCGCGCCTGCCTACGACGTTCAGCTGCTCCTGGCGACCCAGGTCGCCGACGAGCACCGGCACATCGAGTCGCTGCTGCGCGTCTACGCGAAGGTCTTCGGCGTCCAAGGCGGATTCGACGCCGTCAAGGCGCTCGCGGATGCGCAGCTCGATCCCGTCGCGGCTTCGATGTACGAGGCGCTCGACGGAATAGTGCGCGCGCTCGAGACCAGCCGCGACGAGGACACATTCCTGAGAGCCGTGGTCGCCTATCACCTGCTCGCCGAGGGCTCGATCGGACGCGCCAACCAGACCTTCGTCTCGACGCAGTTCGATCGCGTCGGTCCCTTCCCCGGGCTGCGCGAGGCGCAGCGGCTTGCGGTGCGGGACGAGGTGCGCCACATCGGCATCGGCGTCTCCTACGCACGCCGCCGCATCGCCCGCGATGGCCAACGAGCGCGTGCGTTGATCACCGAGCTTGTCCATGGCTTCCACGCGCTCGGCGAGGACCTGCTCGAGCGCACCTCCCCAGAGCTAGCCGGCGACTTCGCCGAGGCCTACGGCGCGAAACCGGCGACGCTCTGGGCCGAGGTGCAACGCCAACTCCAGCTACGGCTCCGCTCCCTCGGGCTCAGAGACACGATCTAGGTCTGTTGCCCGCACACCTGCGACGGCTCGGCTCACTGCGCTCCTCTAGCCGGTTTGCCCTGTCGGCTTCCTCTCACTCCGGGCTGCAAGCAGGGGTCGGTGGGGCTGTAAGGTTTGGCCGCGGCTCGAGATGGCATTTTTCGTGCCGGCAATAGAAGCCAAAGGAGGTCCCGCTGGCTTCGAAGGTCGAGATCGCTCCGCGGACGAAGGCCGATCTTCCGCTGCTGTTCGGGCTAGCGAAGGGCGCGTTTGTCGACCTTCCCGGCTGGAGCGACGAGCGCGTGCTCGAGGTGTTGAGGCGCGATGTGACGTTCGTCGCCCGCGAGCAGGGCCAACCCGCCGGCTACGTCGCTTTGCGCCGCAAGGAAGGCGGGGCGATCGTGGTCGATCAATTGTTCGTCGCACCTGGGCACGAGCGGCGTGGCATCGGACACCGGCTGCTCGCCTACGCAGAGGGTTATGCAATCGCGGAGCGCGCGCAGTCGCTCCAGATCGTCGTCGAGGAGGGCAACCAGCGGGCCCGGAGCTTCTACCGACGCTCGGGCTTCGTGCCGGTGGAGCCAGAACTGCTTGAACTCGTCCTCCCTCGCGCTGACTGAGCTGGCGGCCTTCTCTTCGCCGTTGCCTGGCGGACCGGCCTGTCGCTCGTGCCCGCGCGGGCCGCTGTCGCGTAAAGGTCGCGCCACCTGATCGCGATGAGCCACAACCGCGGACTCGATCGCGACAAGGGCGGCATCGCGTGCGAGAAAGCGTGACGAGGCTCGAAGCCGCCTAGAGGCTTGATGTGATCATCGCCTGGTTTGCGATCCTCTTCACAGGGCGCTACCGCCGAGGCCTGTTCGACTTCGTGCTCGGAGTGTTGCGCTGGGGCAACCGCGTCACCGCATGTGCCTTCGTGTTGGTGACCGAGGAGTACCGGCCCTTCGGGCTAAGACCCTAAACCGGCCACGACGAGCGTCCGTAACGGAAGCTTTGCCGGCTAGACGGTGCTCGGTTGCGCCTCGGCCTCGAACGCCACGGCGGCGGGATTCAGCCCCGCTACGCAGGACTGGGGAAGCGCGGCGCAGCCCAGCCAGACGACTTGTGGTCGAAGCGCGACGACGACGATCGCGCCCCCAACCACGGCCACGCCATCGACGAACACGGCCCCGCCGGGGCCGATAAGCGCGGTCAGCCCAGCCGTCAACAGCGCACCGAACGGGAGCATGCCGACGAACGCCGCAGCCCAGATCGCAAGCGCGCGCGCTCGGACCTCGTCGCTGCTCATCGCCTGCACCACGACCGTCGACAAGCCCACAAAGAGGACACCGGCGAAGCCACCCATGAGCGCCAGAACGAGCGACAGCCATGTGCTCGTCGATGCGCCGATACCGGCGACGGCCGCGCCGGTAACGACGAAGCCCACGAGTAACGGCTCGCCCTTGTTCGGACGACTGGACAGTCGTAGCAGCGCGATCGAACCGAGCAGTGAGCCGAGACCGATCGCTGCCATGATCGCTCCGAGCGTCCCTGCGCCCGCATGGAGGTTGTCGCGGACGAGCGCCGGGATCATGAACGCCACCGGCGGCGAGCCGAACAGGCCGGCAACGAGCATCAGCGCCATCATCGCCGCCAGGCTGCGTTGACCGAACACATACCGGAACCCCTCGCGGATCGCGCCGACACCCCCGACTGCAGCAGTCCGGACGGCACGCGAACCCGGCAACAGCGCGAGCGTGCCAAGTACGGCGACAAAGCTCGCAGCGTTGACACCGAACACCCAGGTCGGCCCCGCCGCCGCGAGCAACACACCTGCGATCGCGGGCCCGACGAAGCGCGCGACCTGCAGCGACAAGCTGTTGATCGCCACCGCACTCTCAAGGTCCTGCTGCGGAACAGTCGCGGCGAGCATCGCCTGAAAAGGGGCGAAGCTGAGCGTCCCGAGAATGCCGCCAAGAACAGCGAGCACGGCCAGCAGGCCGATCGTCAGCGTCCCGGTCGCCCACGTAACGGCGAGCGTCGCGGCGAGCGCCATGTTCAACGACTGAAAGATCAGCAGCAGCTTGCGACGGTCGTAACGGTCCGCGAGCGCCCCCGCCGGCAACGCGAAGACGAGATTCGGGATCGTGTTCAAGAAGCCGATCAGCCCGAGCGTCGCGGCCGAGCCGCCCAGCAAGAGCACGACATACCCATACGCCGCCGCCTCGACCCAATTGCCGATCAACGACAGCAGCACACCGGCCGAATAGCGACGAAAAAGCCGATGGCGCAAGGCCGCAAGCACGGCGGCCGAGCGAGCCGCAGTTGACTCCTCCGCAGGCGCCGGCTCCAGCTCGAACCCCTCGCCGGTGAGCGCAGCAACTCCACCACGCACCGCGTAAGTCTCGAACCCTCGGTCCCTCAGCCAGTGCGCCACACGGACGCTCGTCGCCTCACGCAGTCAGCCACACGCGAGCACGATCGGCGTGTCACGCGAAAACGCGTCCAGCCTCTGCGGAATCTTGTCGGGCGATATCCGCAGCGCACCCTCCAGCGTCACAGCCGAATCGTCCCTTCGCCTGACATCAACGAGCAGCGCGCCGTTCGCGACAAGCTCGCGCGCCGTCGCCGGGTCAATGCGGGCGGCAGAGCCGCGCACAGCCGAAGGCACGTGAAACCGCCGCGTCGGCGCGCGGCCCTGCCTCAAGCGGCCGGCCATGACGGCGACGTTACCTTCGGACTCCGAATGGAGTACGTCGTCCCAGCTGGCCCGCGCTCAGGATCCGTCAGGGCGCGATGCCAAGACTCGGCTCCAATGCCGAATCCGAGTTTTGACACCTGGCCTCCACAGTCTCTGTCCCACAGGCGGCGGAAGTCGGCCCACGTCGTGACTCGAGGCGCGAGATCACGTGGTTGCGGACGCCGGCGGCGAACGCCCCGTAGGCTAAGTCGTGGCGCCCGCATCCAGCCGGCCTTGGGTGGCCGCGGCTATGGGCAGCGCGGTCGCGCGGGGCGTGTGCCCCGCGGGGCGCCCGGAAGCCGCGGGCCCACAGTCTGCCGGACTCGACCGCCCCAGTTGCGAACCTCCGACTTGACATTCGCGGGCTGATTTAGTCAAATGCATAAGTCACATGACTAAGACCGCGGCTCGCCCAGGATACGAGACCGAGCAGGCGCTCCTCGAC
This sequence comes from Gaiellaceae bacterium, assembly GCA_036380275.1. Classification (GTDB taxonomy): domain Bacteria; phylum Actinomycetota; class Thermoleophilia; order Gaiellales; family Gaiellaceae; genus DASVFB01. The sequence goes on from DASVFB010000201.1 coordinate 12,579, forward strand.
GCCGCCGAGCGGCTGCTCGTCGAGGTCGGCGCAGCCGGGATCACGACGCGGCGGGTCGCGGAGGCAGCCGGGGCGAACCACGGCCTCGTCCACTACTACTTCGGCTCGGTGGAGCAGCTGCTCGTGCGCGTGCTCGAGCGCTTCACCGAGCGGCTGATCGAGCGACAGCGGCAGATGTACGCGGCGGACGTTCCGTTTCTCGAGAAGTGGCGGACGGCGATGGCCTACCTCGACGAGGATCGTCCTTACCAGAAACTCTGGTTCGAGCTGCAGGCACTCGCCTGGAACCGGCCCGAGCTACATGAGCGGCTCGCACGGGTGCACGCCGAGTGGCGCGCCGTCCTCAGCGAAGCCTTCGCTCCCGTACGAGAGCAACTCGGGCTCGAGCTGCCGCTCGAGGCGCTGGTCACGCTCGTGTACACGTTCAACGAGGGGATCATGTTCGAGCGGCTCTCGGGGATCGAGACCGGACACCGGGATCTCCTCGACTGGATCGACGGCTGGCTCGAGCAGAGGATGAGATGACGATCGAGCTGGGGCGCTCGACCGCGCGCGAGCAGACGCGGGCGCGCTATCCCGACGAGGAGGGCTACGTCGAGCGCGAAGGGGTGAACCTGTACTACGAGGTCTACGGCGAGGGCGAGCCGACGGTCTTCCTCCTGCCGACCTGGTCGATCATCCACTCGCGTCACTGGAAGATGCAGATCCCCTACCTCGCGCGGCATTGCCGCGTGCTCACGTTCGACGGTCGCGGTAACGGACGGTCGGACCGCCCGCCCGAGCCCGACTCCTACCGCGAGGAGGAGTTCGCCGCAGACGCGCTCGCGGTCATGGACGCGACCGCCACGGAGCGCGCGGTGTTGGTGTCGCTTTCGCGGGGCGCGGAACGGTCCCTGCTGTTGGCCGCGAACCACCCGGAGCGGGTCGACAGGATGGTTTTTATAGCGCCAGGTCTACCGCTGCCCCCGGCTACCCCGCGGCTGGAAGCGATTCAGGAGTTCGGTGAACGGCGCGACGAGCACATCGGCTGGGGGAAGTGGAACCGTCACTTCTGGGTCGAGAACTACGACGACTTCCTCGAGTTCTTCTTCTCGCAGTGCTTCACCGAGCCGTACTCCACGAAGCAGCGCGAGGACGCGGTCGGCTGGGGCCTCGAGACCGACGCCGAGACGTTGGTCGCGACTCAGCTGGCACCCCGGCTCCAGGACGAGGAGAGCGTGCGTGAGCTCCTGTCCCGGATCGACTGCCCGGTGCTCGTGGTCCACGGAAGCGAGGACGCCATACGGCCCTGCGCATCCGGTGCACGGCTCGCCGAGCTGGCGAACGGTGCGCTCACCATCCTCGAGGGGTCGGGCCATTTTCCGCATGCCCGCGACCCAGTCAAGGTCAACCTGCTCCTGCGCGACTTCATCAAGCCGGCGCCGCCGCCGCGCAGCTGGGTGCGCGGCAAGTCTCGCCGCAAGCGCGCGCTCTTCATCTCCTCCCCCATCGGGCTCGGCCACGCGCAGCGTGACGCCGCGATCGCCGACGAGCTGCGCAACCTGCACCCCGACCTCGAGATCGACTGGCTCGCCCAGCATCCCGTGACCGCCGTGCTCGAGGCTCGCGGAGAGCAGATCCATCCGGCGAGCGCGTTCCTCGCCAACGAATCGCGCCACATCGAGAGCGAGTCAGCCGAACACGACCTGCACTGCTTCCAGGCCATCCGGCGCATGGACGAGATCCTGCTGTCGAACTTCATGGTCTTCCACGACCTCGTCCGCGACGAGCAGTACGACCTCTGGATCGGCGACGAGGCCTGGGAGCTCGACTACTACCTGCACGAAAACCCCGAGCAGAAGCGGACGCCGTACGCATGGCTCACCGACTTCGTCGGCTGGCTGCCGATGCCGGACGGCGGCGACCACGAGGCGTTCCTGACCGGGGACTACAACGAGGAGATGATCGAGCACATCGCGCGCTTCCCGCGCCTGCGCGATCAGGCCGTCTTCGTCGGCAACCCCGAGGACATCGTGCCCGAGCGGTTCGCTCCGCACCTGCCGGAGATCCGCGCGTGGACCGAGGAGCACTACGGTTTTGCGGGTTACGTCACGGGCTTCGACCCGGCCGAGTTCGCCGACCGGGCCGCGCTCAGGGACGAGCTCGGCTATCGCGAGGACGAGCAGGTCTGCATCGTCACCGTCGGCGGCTCGGGCGTCGGCGGCGACCTCCTGCGGCGCGTGATCGCGGCGTTCCCCGAAGCGAAGAAGCTCGTCCCCGCTCTGCGGATGATCGTCGTCGCGGGCCCGCGCATCGACCCGGCGACGCTCCCCGCGCACGAGGGGCTCGAGGGGCGCGCCTACGTCCACCAGCTGTACAGGCACCTCGCCGCCTGCGACCTCGCCGTCGTCCAGGGCGGCCTGACCACATCGATGGAGCTGACGGCGAACCGCCGTCCGTTCCTCTACTTCCCGCTCCGGCACCACTTCGAGCAGAATTTCCACGTCCGCCACCGGCTCGCCCGCTACGACGCCGGACGGTGCATGGACTACGACGCCGAAACACCCGACACGATCGCGGCCGCAATCGCCGAGACGATCGGGCAAGAGGTCGACTACCGGCCGGTCGAGTCCGACGGCGCCGCGCGGGCAGCGGCGTTGATCGCGCCCCTGCTCCAGGAGGGCAAGGGGCGAACACCGCGGGCGCCGCGCCCGCACCGCACGCAAGCCGCTACGTAGACAGGGGGGTTTCATGCACACCGAACACGACAAGCCCGCGTCCTTCCACCGCTCGCCGCAGGAGGCGATGCAGTCGCAGCCGGAGGAGTTCCTCTACCTCGTTTGCCTGCGCGAGGGCACCGGCGTCGAGGCGCCCGACTTCCTCGCCGTCGTCGACGCCGAGGACGGCGCGATCGTCCACGAGCTGCCGATGCCGAACGTGGGCGACGAGCTCCACCACTTCGGCTGGAACCGCTGCTCCTCGGCCTGCCACGGCCCCGACCGCTCGCACCTGATCATCCCCGGCTTCCGCTCCTCGCGTATCCACATCGTCAACGTCGCCGACGATCCGCGCCGGCCGCGGATCGAGAAGGTGATCGAGCCGGCGGAGCTCGTCCGCGCGACCGGCTACACACGACCGCACACCGTGCACTGCATGCCCGGCGACAACATCGTCGTCTCCATGCTCGGCGATGCCGACGGCAACGGCGCCGGCGGCTTCGCCGTGATCGACGCAAGCACCTTCGAGGTCAAGGGCCGTTGGGAGAACGGCAGCGAGAAGCCGTCACTCAACTACGACTTCTGGTACCAGCCGCGCAAGAACGTGCTCGTCTCGAGCGAGTTCGGCGAGCCGAACGCGTACGAGAAAGGCTTCGACCTCGACGACGTGGGTGCCGGCCGTTACGGGCAGCGCATCCACTTCTGGGATCTCGAGGCGCGCACGCTGCAGCAGACGGTCGACCTCGGCGACAAGGGGCTCGTCCCCCTCGAACTGCGCTGGCTGCACGATCCCGACGCCGAGCAGGGCTTCGTCGGGGCGGCGCTCTCGAGCGTCATGTGGCACTTCGACCGCCCGAACGGCTCCTGGGCGGCCGAGCCGGTGATCGAGGTCGAGAGCATCCCGCTCGAGGGCTGGCCGTTCCCCGTACCGGGTCTCATCACCGACCTCGTTCTCTCGATGGACGACCACTTCCTCTACTTCGTCAACTGGCTCCATGGTGACCTCTGCCAGTACGACGTCGCCGACCCCCGCAACGCGAGGCTGACCGGCCGGATCTGGCTCGGCGGAGTGCTCGGCAAGCCGAGCGACGGCGGCCGCGAGCTGAGCGGCGGCCCGAACATGATCCAGCTCTCCTACGACGGGCGCCGCCTCTACGTCACGAACTCGCTCTACTCGACCTGGGACAACCAGTTCTACCCCGAGCTGCGCTCCTGGCTCTTGCGGGTCAACTGCGACCCGAACGGCGGCATGGAGGTCGACCGCGACTTCTTCGTCGACTTCTACGACCGCCCCGAGGGACCGGCGCGCGCGCACGAAGTTCGCCTCCAGAACGGCGACTGCACGACGGAGATCTTCCAATGATCCTCGCCCACATCATGGGGATCCCTGTCGAGGAGAGCGTCCTGCAGCTCCTGCCGGCGGGCACCTTGATCGTGACCGCGGCCGCGATCGCCGGCCCGGCGACGCTCGCCCGGCTCCGACGATGGGCACGGAGGGAGTCGTGATCGTTCGGATCTTTCGCGCCCGCGTCCACCCGGGCGAGGAGGACGAGTTCGAGCGCTTCGTGCT